>JAZNBG010000019.1:0-65178 GCA_045586925.1 Clostridia bacterium
GGGAGCACCTGAAAGGTCCGCCTCTCCATAGTTATGAACATCGCACCAACGACGTCTGCGCAAAATGTCCTCCAGAATTCTCCATGAGAATTCTGCAGGGCCGTAGCCGAAGTCCTTCTGCTGATGTCCACGCCAGAGTGAGCCGCCACTGTGACGATATGAAGAACCGTCAAGATTACCGCGTACAAAAGCAACTCTTACCTTGGGGCCGCCTGCAGGACGGAAATCGTCAAGAGTAAACTTCGCAAAGTCTCTCATAACCTTAATGTATCTCTGTGTAAGGGGGTGTTCAAGTCCGCCTGTGAAATCTGCATGAGAACCAACAAGCTCGTCACCGCTTTCGGTAATGAAATAGTTACCGCCGGTGAGGTATGAATAGTCATAACCCATCTTAAAACGCTTCATCTTCATTTCGTCCCATTCAAGACCGCCGTACCATTCGTGAGCCATATATGCACTCCAGCCGGGGCACTTGTAAGCTGTTGCTGCACCACGGGTATAAGCTGTTGCGATTTCAACATCGCCGGGCCAGATTTCCATTGCAGGGAAGGTAATTCCTGCTTCACAGTTGTATGTAACCATAGCGGTTGATTCAATAACAGAAGTCTTTAAAAGACCACCCTTACTGTTGCTTTTTGCAAAGCCACGTACACGATTTACATACATATCCTTTGCCTGCTGCAAATCTTCATAAACACCTTTGGCTCCATCAGCATAGCCCGAGCCTTTACAGGAGAAGGAAGAACCTGTTTCACCAAGATAATATCCCATAAAATATTCTCCGGCAATTTCCTTCATCTTCTTTACAGTTTCGTCTGTAAAATCTTCTTCGCGTCTTTGACCGCCGCCGTTGAAATAGAAATAAACTTTTCTGTCAGAAAGGAACTTCGCCCACTCAATGTAATTTTCCTGAGTTAAAGCATCACCGGAGCCAACATCTGCAGGGAAGGTAGAAATACCAACATAATTCATACCCTCACAGTACTTCTGTTCAAACTGCTTGTAAAATTCCTCGTTGTTCATCTTGTATTCGCCAACACGAAATCCGTTAAAAATCTTTTCTCTTTCCATTTTCATACCCCCGACATACTTTTAGTAGATTATCATAATTGACGCATAATGCATCACTCGCGCTAATTGTAGCATACTGTTTTTTAAAAAGCAAGTGTTTTTTTAATATTTTGTTTAAGAAAATTTTTCGTCCAAAAATTTGAGTAATATAACAGGTTTTAGTCATTTTCCACCGGCTTAAATTCGCAGGGTTCAAGTGTGATTTCCTTCTTGTGTGTGCCATAATCAATTGTAACATCAATCTTATGGTCAAAGTCGGTGTTAAGAAGGTAAACCTTACCGCCTTCATATACGCTGAATCTCAGTGAATCGTTGCCGTAAACCTTAATATCCGCTGTTCTGTGGCTGGCAACCAAAATTTCACGCACCAGATTTGTGTACATAGGAACTGATGCACCGTAGGGGTACTCAAGGTTTGTCATAAGAACTGCATAACCTTCGCCAACCTTGTTTTCAACAAGTGATATAGGCATAGCATAGATATCCTTATCGCAGAACCTGTTTGAAAGTCTTGCAGATGCAACACCTGTTGTCAGTTTAGTGTCTGCATAGTTGATATAACCCTCTGCAAAATAGGGGTCACCACATTCAAAATGAAGTGTGGGGTACATAAATTCAGGAACAATACTCTTGCAGAACTTGCTGCCGTCTTCCTTGCACACAATATTTTCAGCATCAAGAGTACAGCCGAACAAGTCTGATACATCACCGCCGTTGATAAGGCTGATTGAACCGTCTCTCTTAATTGATGTATTAAGGTGTGCCGCCATCATAAAGAGGCGTCCGCCCTTTTCAACAAATGTCTTCAGGTTGTCATAAATCTCCTGAGTCATTGAGTTCCAGCCAACAAATATAAGATAATCATACTTGCAGAAAATGTCTGCACCAACATCTGCAGGGATAACATCATAAAGGCCATAACCGGGAGCGCCTGAAAGGTCCGCCTCTCCATAGTTATGAACATCGCACCAACGACGTCTGCGCTGAAGGTCCTCTAAAATTCTCCATGAGAATTCTGCAGGACCGTAGCCGAAGTCCTTCTGCTGATGTCCGCGCCAAAGTGAGCCGCCACTGTGACGGTATGAAGAGCCGTCAAGATTACCGCGTACAAAAGCAACTCTTACCTTGGGGCCGCCTGCAGGACGGAAATCTTCCTTTGCAAACTTTGCAAAATCTTCCATAACCTTGCAATAATTGTCAACAATAGGATGTCCGGGTTTATATACCTCATCAGAGTGTGAGCCTGCAATTTCGTCGCCGCTTTCATTTATGTAATATTTTGCGCCTGCAAGGTATGAATAATCATAGCCCATCTTAAAACGTTTATCCTTGAGGGTATCCCATTTAAGACCGCCATACCATTCGTGAGCCATATATGCACTCCAACCGGGGCACTTGTAAGCTGTTGCTGCACCACGGGTATAAGCTGTTGCGATTTCAACATCCCCGGGCCAGATTTCCATTGCGGGGAAGGTAATGCCACCCTCGCAGTTGTATGTAACCATAGCGGTTGACTCGATAATACTAGTCTTTAGAATACCGCCCTTGCTGTTGCCCTTGGCATATTCTTTTACACGGTTAACATATATATCCTTTGCCTGCTGTAAATCCTCATAAACACCTATAGCTCCATCAGCATAGCCCGAGCCCTTGCAGGAGAAGGATGAGCCTGTTTCACCAAGGTAATAGCCAATGAAATAATCACCCGCAATTTCCTTCATTTTCTTTGCAGTTTCCTCCGTAAAGCCTATTTCTCTTCTGTTACCGCCGCCGCTGCCAAAATAAAAATACATTTTTTTGTCGGTAAGGAACTTTGCCCATTCGATAAAAGTTTCCTGTGGGAATGGCGAGCCCAACTCGTCGCGTTCATCACATATATTGGTAGAAATGCCAACATAGTTCATACCGTCACGGTATTTCTGTTCAAATACCTGATAAAATTCCTCATTGCTTAAAGTGTATTCGCCAATACGAAAACCATTTAAAATCAATTCTCTTTTCATTTTGATACCCCCTGCTTTTTTTCAGCGTTGCCACAAATATTGACAATATATTTGAAGGATATCAGCAAATCCCATTAAAATCAATGTATAATATATTTAAAAATATGGATATTTTATCAACTTTAAATATCACAAAACAAACGCACTATGTTTTTTAAACTCTCCCGGGCTTTGGTTGAATTTTTGTTTAAATCTTCTGGAAAAATGAAATCTGTCATAAAAGCCCAATTGTGCGCTGATTTCATCTATTGAATGATGCTTGTCACCCAAAAGTTTTTTTGCCTTTATAAACACCATATCTTCAATATACTGACCGATTGGCATATTCATTTCTTTCTTAAATATATTCCTCAGCTTGCTTTCGGAAATAAACAGAAACTCCGCAACCTCTGCCGCCCTTAAATTAATTCTTAAATTATTATGTATATATTCAAAGGTATCCTTTACCACATCTGAATACTGTTGTATGGGCCTTTCTTCAAAGTTATATACCTCTTGAAATTCCATAATTGTACTAAGCAGCAGCATTTTTAATTTCAAAACATCCTGATAGCTTTTGGGCTTGTGAACTTCTAAAATTGAATAATAAAGGCTCTCTTCAAAGGGCAAAACGCATATTTGATTTATATTGGAAAACAAATCGTAGTTATCCGGGGTTTTAACCGATAGGTGAAAGAATATTTTTTCTAAGGATGTACACCCATAATCAATCGTACATTCAGCCGGAATAAAATACACATACCCACCCTGCAATTTAATTTCTTTGCCGTTATGCTTCAAAAAACCCTCTCCGGCTTTTACATAATATAATCTGGAAAAAGGGCTGCAGGAGGATTTATGATGCCAGCTTTCATCCAGAAAAACCTGACTTGCAGCTCTTATATTTATTTCACAAATATCGGCAAAACTTACTGATGAATTTGTACCCATAATAAAATCTCCATATTTTTTGAATATATTATACATTGATTTAACAATGTTTTTCTATTAAACTGAATACGTATTATACATATTTATTGTAATACGTTATATCAGTTTTGTCAATAAAAAGGAGCGATATTATGTCAAGTTATGTTACCCGAAAAACACCTGGCGATACAACCTGGTTTACCAACGACCGTTTTGGTATGTTTATCCACTACGGTGTATATTCACTTGCTGCACGCCGCGAATGGCTTAAAAACTTAGAAAATATGTCGGACGAGAAATACGATTCTTATATAAAATATTTCAATCCTGATTTATTCGATGCAAAAGAATGGGCTAAAAAAGCAAAGGCAGCCGGAATGAAATATGCTGTGCTTACCACCAAACATCACGACGGTTTTTGTATGTTTGATTCAAAGTATACCGACTATACAATTATGAACACACCCTTTGGCCGCGACCTTGTTAAAGAATATGTTGAAGCATTCAGAGCCGAAGGTCTTAAAGTTGGTCTTTATTATTCACTTATCGACTGGCATCATCCCGACTTCACAATCGACTGGCTGCATCCCAGACAGCACGACGAAGGTGCTGAAAAGCTGAACGAAGGCCGTGATATAAAAAAATATGCCCAATATATGAAGGATCAGATTCGCGAATTACTTACCAACTACGGCAAGATTGATATTTTGTGGTTTGACTTTTCATACACCGAGCACGGCTACGGCCACGTAAAGCCCGATGAACCTGTTGCAGAATTTACACGTGCCTTCCCCAAGGGTCCCGAGCAGTGGGATGCTGAAAACCTTATTAAGATGATTCGTGAGCTTCAGCCCGGCATCATTTTAAACAACCGTGCAGGCATCGAGCAGGACTTCACCACTCCCGAACAGATGATTCCCGATAAATGGTGCACACACAAAGAAACCGGCGAGCTTATCGTATGGGAGTCCTGCCAGACTTTTGCCGGCTCATGGGGATATAACCGTGATGAAAACTGGACTTGGAAGTCACCCGAAACCCTTTTGCAATTGCTCATTAACTGCGTAAGCCTTGGCGGTAACCTGATTATGAACGTAGGTCCCACATCAAGAGGTTGTTTTGACGAAAGAGCCGATAATGCTTTGGATGTATATGCAAAGTGGATGAAGTATCACAGCCGTTCAATTTATGGCTGCACCATGGCAGAACCTGAATTTACTGCACCTGTTGGTTGCAGACTGACACAAAGTAATGACGGCAAACGCCTCTACTTGCATCTGTTTGAATATTCCGGCAAGGATATTTTGATTCCAAATCTTGCAGGCAAGGTTGAATACGCCCAGATGCTACACGATGGTAGTGAGATAATTTTCACCGAGTCAGAAAACGGTTATGTTAAATTCCGTCTTCCACAGTATCGCCCCAATGTGGTTATTCCTGTTATAGAGTTTTTCCTGAAGGACTAAAAGTTTTATCAATTTAATCAAAAAACTGTAGCTTTTAATAAAACTACAGTTTTTTGTTATATTAAACCTCACTATTCCAATCAGGGTCCCAGGGATATTGCATCCGAATGACCTGTCCGCCTCTTTTGGCAGATTCCTCAGCATATATGCCCGGCAAAGTCATACTAAGACCTTCTTTAAGACTGATTGGGGCAGGTTTATCGTTCAGCACTGCGTCAAAGAAATGATCAAGCATTGCATAATCAATTCCGCCATGATGACCTTTGGCTTTTTCATCATTCGCGTACTCAGGGGGCATAAACTCTCCGCTGATTTCCTTTAATGATTTATCCAGTTCCTTGGTAGAATTATATCTGATAACAGGTTTGTCAAATCTGTCAATCCTCTCCATATAGCCTTCAGTTCCAAACACACGATAATTGTGGAGACCTATCTCAGCACGGCATCTGCCGTTGCGCATAAGTCTTACAATTACACCCGAATTCGTTTGAAACTGTGCACACATCATATCGTCGTTGGTGCTGTCTTCTGTTTGTCTTCCGGTAGAAAAACAACTTACTTTACGAAGTTCTTCATCTAAAATAGTCAGCAACGGGCCTAAAGAATGTGTACAATACCTAATGGGTACAAGACGCTTACGCCAGTCTCCGTTTTCATTCAAATGCAGGTTTTCTTTACTGTCAGGCAAAAACCAATGAATATATTCCGCCTCCATGCAATATGGCTTTCCCAGCAGTCCATTACTGTAAAAATCTTTCAGCAAAACAACAAATTTCTGTTCATTGGGATTTGCACCTGTGGAAATCATAGCCTTTGATTTTTCAGCCGCCTTCCATAAATCTTCTGCTTCTTTAAGACTTGCCACATTGGGTATATCCGAAAGGACATTTATGTCCTTATTCAGTGCCTTAATACAAAACTCTGCGTGAATATCTGCGCCTGTTTCAACAATTATCGCATCAAGACTCGCTTCGTCAAGCATCCTGTCATAGTCTTCATAAAAAACGGTTTCAGAAAACACATCTGCAAGAGCCTGTGCGTGACCCCACTGTTTTTCGTACCAATTGGAAGGCTTAATATCACAAACGGCCGTAAGTTCTACACATTCAAATGCTGCCGAAAGTTCTGCCATTGCTCTTCCCCTGTGTCCTAAACCCACAACACCAACTTTAATTTTTTCCATAATCAACACCTCAATTTTTTATAATTTATTTTTACAGTTTAAACAAAACTAATGCCAAAATTCCTATACCAACACCTGCAAGCTGCCTGATTGTAAACTTTTCTCTGTATATCAACACCGATACCATAAAGGCCGCCATAAGCCCAACGCCTGTTCTTATAGGCGTGGCAACCGATATAGGAATAAACAGATAAATCATAAGTATAGTCAGGTTTTTGATTCCGTTTAGCAATCCGGTACCCATTCCCCAAAACATTCCATGTCTTAAAATATACCCTATATTATCTCTTTCCTTTAGCATGGACATAATAAGCAAAACAACAAATGATCCACAGTACGAAAAAACCAGAAATTCGTTATCATATGCATGGTCAAATCGTATCTGCTGCATCCTGGATATTACGGCTATAAACCCGTTGCTTAATGCCGTCAACAATGCCCACAAAAACCATTTTGCCGAAAAGTTTTTATTCTCATTTTGAGCTGTTTTTTCATATTGTATTAAAAAAACTGATAGAAAAATCAGCGTAATAGCAATATATGTAGCAACCGATGACGACTCTTTTAAAAACATAATGCCGTAGCATACAGAAATCACTCCGGAAAAAGAACTCATTAACATAGTTGCCGCATACGATCCAAGCCTAAAAGCAACATACGATGAATAAAATCCCAAAGCATACATCAAACAGTTTGCTATTCCGTAAGCAAACATTTCTTTAGGAAAGTAAAGCCCGCCTTTATCTGTTACAAGAAAAAATATTGAGGAAAAAAGACATGCTATCGCATTGAAAAACATTGCTCCAACGCCATGCTTTTTTCCGTAATATTTTACAATCATTGCTTCACCCTGATGTATGACGGCACTGAACGCAATTAATAATGCACCCATTTCTCTTTTACTCCTCCAGGTAATTCTTTTGATAACTAAAGTTTATCAGTTGTATGCCCGGGAGTGAATGGAAAAAAGCCTTTTTTTTATGTAAAAAAACCTCTTTTTCTTGCTATCCGCCGGGCAGTATGATATTATATAACAAAAGGAGTGATTTTAAATGGAAGATATATGCAACTTTATTCCCTCAAAAAACAGTTCATCCAACATAGAATACTATCATTTTGTGTACGAAACTTGTCTTCGAAAGCTTCATCAACCATTTATTCATCCAAATTTCTATGCACATCTTGTATTCAAAGGTGATGCAACATTAAAAGCCGAGGGTAAAGAATATATCCTCACCCCCGGAACGCTTTTTTTCACTTTTCCGAATCAAACATTTGAGATTGAAAAAGACAATAATTTTACATACTTGTACATAAGTTTCAACGGCACAGGCGCACATGAACTGTTAGAAAACCTGAATATAAACAAAGATAATTGTATTTTCCCGGATTTTATACACTTGCTCGACTTCTGGATGTCTTCGGTACGAAGAATCACTGCCTCCAATGCCAACACATTAACCGAAAGCATCTTGCTATACTCACTATCATATATAAACGGCAAGGGTGAATACAGTTTTCAGGATAAAGGCCGTTTTGAAAGCATTATTGAATATATCAACAACAACTTTACAGATCCCAATATGTCTATTGGAAAAGTATCTGATGTCTTTTTTTACAGAAAAAAATATTTATCCTCTCTTTTTATGAAGAAAACGAGTGTTAAATTTACCGACTACCTGAACAATCTCAGGATTCAGCACGCAATAAAGTTTATGAAAGAGAAATCTATTCCCGTTTCAGAAATTGCCCTGAAATGCGGTTTTTCTGACCCCTTTTATTTTTCAAAAGTATTCAAACGCATTACCGGCAAGACCCCCACGGAGTTTAAAAAAACTTCAGGAAAATGAATATCGGATAACTAAAATTACAAAAGGAGTTTAAAATCCAAGCGGGTGAATTGGTAGTCCATTTTTATTATACAAGTTTCAAGTTTCCCTTATTCACTATTACCTATTACCTTCCAAAAATCGACAAGTCTTTTTAGGGAAAAGTGAATAGTGAATAGGTAATAAGTAAAATCGACAAGATTCTGTCGAACCTTGTCGATTTTTGGAGGCGCCACCCGGATTTGAACCGGGGGATAGAGCTTTTGCAGAGCTTTGCCTTACCACTTGGCTATGGCGCCATATTTAATTTTTAGAACAAAAGGACGCGGAATCTTGCGTCCTTTTGTCTTAAGTTGGAGCGGAAGACGAGATTCGAACTCGCGACGTTCACCTTGGCAAGGTGACGCTCTACCACTGAGCCACTCCCGCATAATACATTATATTCACAAATCTTAAAAATGTGAATGGTGCCTCCGGGCGGAATCGAACCACCGACACGAGGATTTTCAGTCCTCTGCTCTACCGACTGAGCTACAGAGGCATGTAGCCTGGAAATTTATTATATAAAGGAAATCAAATGATTTCCTTTATATAACTGGCGATCCGGATGGGGCTCGAACCCACGACCTCCAGCGTGACAGGCTGGCATTCTAACCAACTGAACTACCGGACCATATGTGGTGGGCACAATAGGGCTCGAACCTATGACCCTCTGCTTGTAAGGCAGATGCTCTCCCAGCTGAGCTATGCGCCCACATATGTCGAATTTGTTTTCCAAATTAGCGACTTTGATATTTTACCACCATAACATTCAAAAGTCAATATATATATCGGTAATTATATTCAATTACATCAAATTATCTATACAAATTCTTCGAAATTCTCACTTTTTCTTTATTTTTTATTTTTTTCATTTCAATATTTGAGGACAGAACTCCGCAATAGGACATTCAGTACATCTTGGTTTTCTGGCATCACAAAATTCTCTGCCGTGATACACCAACTGATGACAAAAATGCGACTGATACTCCGGCGGAACAATTTTCAGCAAATCCATCTCGATTTTATATGGGTCTTTATTCACCGTAAATCCCATGCGGTTTGCAAGCCTTGTTGCGTGGGTGTCAACCACAATCCCGGGAATACCAAATATATCTCCAAGCACCAGATTGGCGGTCTTTCTGCCAACGCCGGGCAGAGTCAAAAGTTCTTCCATAGTCTGCGGAACCTCGCCACCAAAATCAGCAATCAACTTCTGGCAACAGGCAATAATGTTTTTTGTTTTATTGCGAAAGAAGCCTGTTGACCGGATAAATCCGGACAATTCTTCCGAATCGGCATCAGCGAAATCCTGAACTGTTTTATAGCGTTCAAAAAGAGCCGGGGTCACAAGATTAACCCGTGCGTCGGTACATTGTGCCGCAAGTTGTGTTGCTATAAGGAGCTGCAAAGCCGATTTGTACTCAAGAGTGCAGTCAGCATCAGCATAAACTTTATCAAAAATTTTTATTATGTCCAGCACACGCTGTTTCTTTTTTTCAATACTTTCCTTCATTTTTAATATATCCTCTTGCAAAATTTGTGTATTTATAGTATAATAGCTTTGATTATGGTTTTAATATAACATAAAAAACTTTTTTTGTAAATAACATAGGAGGAAATCGAAATGTTTGAACTTGAAAATGTAATGAAGGCAGACCCCGAGCTTGCCTCTGCCATTAAAAACGAAATTGGCAGACAGCGCAGCAAAATTGAGCTTATTGCATCAGAAAACTTTGTAAGCCCTGCAGTTATGGAGGCTATGGGAACTCCCCTTACAAATAAATATGCCGAAGGTTACCCCGGCAAAAGATACTATGGCGGTTGTGAATTTGTTGATGTTGTTGAAGACTTGGCAAGAGAGCGTGCAAAGGAACTCTTTGGTGCAGAATTTGCCAATGTTCAGCCCCACTCAGGTGCTCAGGCAAACCTTGCAGTATTTTTTGCAACAATGGAACCCGGTGACACATACCTTGGTATGAACCTTGCCCACGGCGGACATCTTAGCCATGGTTCACCCGTAAACATTTCTGGTAAATATTTCAATGTTGTTCCCTACGGCGTTGATGATGTAACTCACCGAATCGATTACGATGCACTCCGTAAGCTTGCTATTGAGCACAAGCCCAAGCTGATTTTGGCAGGTGCAAGTGCATATGCCCGTGAAATCGATTTTGCAAAATTCCGTGAAATTGCCGACGAGGTTGGAGCATACCTGATGGTTGATATGGCACACATTGCAGGTCTTGTTGCAGCAGGTCTTCATCCAAGTCCTGTTCCTTATGCAGATTTTGTTACAACAACAACTCATAAGACTCTTCGTGGTCCCCGTGGCGGTATGATACTCTGCAAAGAAAAGTATGCACAGATGATAAACAAGGCTGTATTCCCCGGCAACCAGGGCGGACCCCTGATGCACGTTATTGCAGCTAAGGCTGTATGCTTTAAGGAAGCTCTTTCACCTGAATTTAAGGAATATCAAATGCAGGTTAAAAAGAACGCAGCCGCTCTTTGCGACGAGCTTATGACACTTGGCATTGATATAGTATCAGGCGGCACAGACAACCATCTTATGTTGGTTGACCTTTCAAAGAAAGGCTTGACAGGTAAAGAGGTTGAACATAACCTTGACGAAATCGGCATCACCGCAAACAAGAACACCATCCCCAATGACCCACAAAGCCCGTTTGTTACAAGCGGTATCCGTCTTGGCTCACCGGCTGTTACCACACGTGGATTTAAGGAAGAAGATATGCGTGAGGTTGCACAGATAATCAATATGGTAATCTGTGATTTTGAAGCAAACAAAGAAGATGCAGCAAAGCGTGTAGACGCTCTTTGCAAAAAGTATCCGCTTTATGAATAAACCGTTAGCAGACAGACTAAGGCCCCAATCTCTTTCAGAGGTTGTGGGTCAAAGTCATATTATAGGAGAAAATAAAATTCTGACACAGGTTGCAGAAAGTGGCAAGCTGCCAAATATGATATTTTACGGTCCATCAGGAGTTGGCAAGACAACTGTTGCCAACATTCTGGCAAAGGCGTGCAACAAGACACTTTTTAAGCTTAACGCCACCACCGCATCGGTTGCCGACATTCGTGAGGTTTGTGCTCAAACCGAAACTCTGTCAGGTCAGGGTGGAATTCTTTTGTATCTGGACGAAATACAGAACTTTAACAAAAAACAGCAGCAATCCCTGCTTGAATATATCGAAAACGGAAAGATTACCCTTATTGCCAGCACCACCGAAAACCCGTATTTTTATGTATACAACGCCGTGCTCAGCCGCAGCGTGGTTTTTGAGTTTAAGCCCATTTCGGCAAAGGACATTGTAAAGGCTCTTAAACGTGCACTTGATGTTCTTTCACAGGAATTCGGCAGTATTTCAGCCGAGGACGATGCGCTTATTCATATTGCAGAAATGGCAAATGGTGATGTGCGTAAGGCACTTAATTCTTTGGAACTTGCGGTAATCTATTCAAAACCGGACACAGACGGTAAACTTACCATAACAATGGCGGCAGCCGAGCAGTGCACCCAGAAAAAAGCTTTTAGGTATGATAAATCCGGTGACAGTCAGTATGACGTAATGAGTGCCCTGCAAAAATCAATCAGGGGTTCTGACCCCGATGCCGCTGTACATTATCTGGCAAGGCTTATTGCTGCCGAGGATTTACAGACAGCCTGCCGACGCCTTATGGTAATAGCCGCCGAGGACATTGGCCTTGCCTATCCTATGGCTATCCCCATTGTCAAAGCGTGTGTAGACAGTGCACTGATGTTGGGTCTGCCCGAAGGAAGAATTCCCCTTGGTGATGCTGCAGTGCTTCTGGCAACAGCCCCCAAATCAAATTCAGGACATCTTGCCCTCGATGCTGCACTTGCCGACATTGAATCAATGGATACCGGCGAAATTCCAAGACAGCTGCAAAACAAGCATTATGACGGCGAGGGTGATATAAAAAAAGGACAGAACTACCTGTACCCTCACGACTATCCCAATCACTATGTAAAGCAGCAGTACCTGCCTGACAGAATTAAAAATAAAAAATATTACGAATACGGCTCCAACAAAACCGAGCAGGCAGCCAAGGAATATTGGGATAAGATTAAAAAAAGCAAATAGATGTAATACAGCCACCCCGAAGGGTGGCTGTATGCAAAATATGAACTTATTCTTTCGATGCCAAAAATGCATTAATCTTTTCAACAAGGGCATCTGCGTCGGTACCGTGTACCATACAAGCCTGTTCGATGCTCTCACCGCTTGCTGAAGGACAGCCTAAGCAGTGCATTCCTATCTCAAGGAAAAAGGGAGCTGTTTCAGGGTCAAGACGAAGAACGTCCAGAATGATTGTATCCTTTGTAACCTTTGCCATTTTTTATACCTCTCTTTCATATATCGGATAAAATTTACTCTTTCGCAAATAGTATACCCTATTTCAGTGATATTTTCAAGTATTTTTAAAAAATATATTATCTGTCAAACAAACTATTTCCTTTGCTATCAATCACCACAATTGCCGGAAAATCCTTCACAGTAAGACACCTGATAGCCTCGGTGCCCAAATCCTCATAAGCAACAATTTCAACCGCTTCAACACTTTCGGCAATCAATGCTCCCGCTCCGCCAATTGCACCAAGATACACACTGCCGTACTTTTTCATTGCATCAATTACGTCCTTTGAACGCTCACCCTTACCAATCATCCCCGTAAGTCCTAACTCAATAAGCACAGGGGCATATGCGTCCATTCTGCAGCTTGTAGTAGGCCCACATGAGCCGATTACCCGATCGGGCTTTGCCGGTGTAGGACCTGCATAATATATAATCTGATTTTTTATATCAAACGGAAGGTCTTCACCCATTGCAATAGCCTGAACCATTCTTTTGTGAGCAGCATCTCGAGCGGTGTAAATTTTCCCGTTTATCAGCACTTTATCTCCGCATTTAAGGCTATGCACCGCATCAATTTCAAAAGGTGTTGTAATTCTTAAACTCATAATTTCCTCCCAACAAATTTCACGGCAAAAACATCACAAAAGCTTTAGCTGCATAATAATCTTTTTCATTTTTATAAATTATTATTGTAAACCAAAAGTAATTTTGTGGGTGTTTTCTCAAACCCCGATTATAATGGGCTTTTTCACAGTTTAACCCCTGTTTTTTCCATTTTTTGCCTGTATATATCCCCAAAGCTGTGGATAACGTGGATAAGTCTGTTAATAACTTATAGTAGAGGGTTTGCCGCCTTTGTCCAATATTATGTAAACCACTTTGGGTCATTTTTATGGTTTACATAATCAAAAAAACTTTTTCTTGACAAGCTATTTTTTGCCCGATTCTTTTGCCATTTTATTCCATCTGACTATATCTTTTCAAACTTTTCCATCTTCTTTTTTACCCTTTGCAGAGCATTGTCAATCGACTTTGGCGGACGTGACAAAATTGCCCCTATCTCCTGATAAGATTTGCCTTCAAGATAGAGTGCAAGCACCTGTTTTTCAAGAGAACTTAAAACCTCTTTCATTTTCTCAGTAAGAAATTCTGCATTCTCCTTGCTGATAAAAAGGTGCTCGGGATCATCCGACGAGCTAGGTAGAATTTCTTCAAGCAACCCCTCGGTATCTCCGTCATACATAGGATTGCTTAGCGACACATATGTATTAAGGGGCATATGCTTCTGTCTGGTCGCCGTTTTTACCGCCGTGATAATCTGACGTTTGATGCAAAGCTCCGCAAAGCCCTTAAAGGTAGTCAGCTTGTCCCTGTCAAAGTCACGTATTGCCTTGAAAAGGCCAATCATACCCTCTTGAATTATATCCTTTTCGTCAGCTCCTGCAAGAAAATACATCCTCGCCTTTGCCAGAACCAAATTTTTGTAACGCACAAGCAAACATTCGGTAGCATCCTTATTACCTGCCCCCGAAAGCTCCACCAACTCTTCATCGGTCATTTTTTCATATTCTGCATAAAAGTCCGACATTCTCTGCCTCCTTTGCAAACAAGTAACCTTTGCATAAATGTCAAAAATGGGCTGCCGCTAAGCCGACAGCCCCAGTTTATCCTTAATATCTATTTAAGAAGCTCAAGAGTTTCTTTTGCAATCATCAGTTCTTCATTTGTTGGAACAACCAAAACCTTAACCTTAGAATCATCTGCCGAAATATCCATCTGCACGCCGCGGATTGCTTTTTCATTCTTTTCAGCGTCAACCTTGATGCCGAACGCCTCTAGGTTCTTTGTGATAGCATCACGCATAACAGGTGTGTTTTCGCCGATACCTGCTGTAAAGATGATTGCATCAACGCCACCCATCTTAACCATATAAGAGCCGATAAACTTTCTTACACTTTCAACAAACATATCAAGTGCAAGAGATGCTCTTTCGTTGCCTTCTGCCTGAGCCGCCTCAAGGTCACGGAAGTCAGAGCTTACACCTGAAATACCCTGAACACCTGACTGCTTGTTAAGGAGTGCGTCAACATCAGCAATCGACATACCTTCTGCCTCAGCAATAAACTTAACAATAGCAGGGTCAATATCGCCGCAACGTGTACCCATAACAACACCTGCAAGGGGAGTAAAGCCCATTGATGTGTCAACAGACTTACCGCCGTCAACAGCTGTAATACTTGAGCCATTGCCCATATGACAGGTAATCATCTTGAGTTCCTCGGGCTTTTTGCCAAGCATCTTTGCAGCTTCCTGAGATACATATTTGTGTGATGTACCGTGGAAGCCGTATCTTCTGATTTTGTGTTTTTCGTAAAGTTCATAAGGTACAGCATACATATATGCTTCCTTTGACATTGTCTGATGGAATGCGGTATCAAATACACCAATCTGAGGAACACCGGGCATTGCTGCCTCACATGCTGCTATACCGATAAGGTTTGCAGGGTTATGAAGAGGTGCAAGAGGAACACAAGCCTCAAGCGCCTTCTTTACCTCGTCATTGATGATTACAGAGCCGCTGAATGTTTCGCCGCCGTGAACAACACGATGACCAACTGCTGCAATTTCACTCATATCAGAAATTACGCCGTAGTTTGCATCTGTGAGAGCATCGAGAACCATCTTGATTGCATCAGAATGGTCTTTCATATTCTTTTCGATAACGTTCTTTTCGCCACCTGCAGGGGTGTGATTAAGTTTTGAACCCTCTATGCCTATTCTTTCACAAAGACCTTTTGCCATAACCTGTTCGGTCTCCATATTGATAAGCTGATACTTAAGTGAAGAACTACCTGCGTTTATAACCAAAATTTTCATATTAATCTCCATAGCCTTTCCGCCCACAAACAATTATTTTGAAATCTCCTGGCTCTTATCCGTGGGCTGAATAAGGCGTATAATGGAGATTACGCACATCGTCGTTTCGCACTTTGTGCGAAAATTTCGACGGTGCAATTTAAATAAAAGGGTTAACGTGATTCTTCACGTTAATACTTCCTTTCAATTTTTTAGTTTTTCTGAGCCTGAACACAAGTGATTGCAACAACACCAACGATATCATCAGCGCTGCAGCCACGCGACAAGTCATTTATAGGCATTGCGATACCCTGAGTTACAGGGCCGTAAGCCTCTGCCTTTGCCAAACGCTGTGCAAGCTTATAACCAATGTTTCCTGCATCAAGGTCGGGGAATACAAGGACGTTTGCATGACCCGCAACAGAGCTACCCGGAGCCTTTGATTCACCGATTTCAGGAACAATCGCAGCATCTAGCTGAAGCTCGCCGTCAACCTTAAGGTTGGGGTTTTCTTCCTTGCAAATTCTTGTTGCTTCAACAACCTTGGTAACATCATCGTGCTTTGCGCTACCCATTGACGAGTGTGAAAGCATTGCAACAATTGCCTCCTCCTGAACAAGAAGTTCAAAGGATTCAGCCGAGCAAGCAGCAATTGCAGCCAATTCTTCGGGATTGGGGTTTTGTACAAGACCGCTGTCACCAAAGATAAATGTTCCGTTTGCACCATATTCACAATCAGGAACAACTATAACAAAGAAAGCAGAAACAAGTTTCGTGCCGGGCTTGGTCTTTATAATCTGAAGGCTTGGTCTCAAAGTATTTGCTGTTGAATGACAAGCACCCGAAACAACGCCGTCAGCATCACCTGCTTTAACCATCAAGCAAGCATAATACATATAGTCGCCAAGAGCAGTAGCCTTTGCTTCTTCGTATGTAAGACCCTTAGACTTTCTCAATTCAACAAAAAGATTAAGGTATTCTTCTGTCTTTTCATATGTAAATGGGTTAATAATAGTAGCACCTGTGATGTCATAGCCCTTACTGTATTTTTCAACCTCTTCGGGGGTACCTACAATAATAATGTTGGCAAAGTCCTCCTTAAGAATTTTTTCTGCCGCTTCATAAATTCTGGCATCCATTGATTCAGGAAGAACAATTGTCTTTTTATCGGTTTTTGCTCTTTCCTTTATTGTGTCCAAAAATTTACTCATATTCCGCCTCCGTATATATAAAATTAAAATTTTCCACCTAATAGTATACTACAATTTCCCAATATATGCAAGAAAAAAACTAAATTTTTTATTTTTTTGATGAAAATACTTTATTTTAGACTAAATATCAGTTATACTAAACTAGAGGAGTGAAAGTTTTATGAAAACCGCCGCAATAATCTGCGAATACAACCCATTTCACAATGGGCACGAATACCAGATTTCACGCACAAAAGAGCTGTGCGGGGCTGATTTTGTTGTTGCCATAATGAGCGGCAACTTTGTTCAGCGCGGTGATGTTGCAATATTCTCAAAAGAGGTGCGTGCCAAGGCAGCCATTGTCTCGGGTGCAGATTTGGTAATTGAACTGCCTACCGTATTCGCAATGCAATCGGCAGAATTCTTTGCTATGGGCGGAGTTTCAATTGCAAACGCTTTGGGAATTGTAGATTTCCTCTCTTTTGGTGCGGAATGTGACGATACCCAGCAACTCAAAGCAATTGCAGCTCTTTTATGTAATGAACCATCTGAATTTTCAGGCATTTTAAAAGAGCATCTTGACACAGGTATGGCATATCCTGCAGCAAGAGCCGCCGCCATAGCCCAATTTCTTGGCAGCGATGCTGCAGAACTAATCAACACTCCCAATAATATTCTCGGCATCGAATACTGTAAGGCTCTTTGCAGACTTGGCAGCAGCATAACGCCTGTCGCCATAAAACGCAAAGGTGCCGACCACGATTCCACAACAGTTGATAACGGGTTTGCCTCGGCAACACATCTGCGGAAACTGATTACATCGGGAAATCTTGATGAAACCCTTTTGTATATCCCCGACCATTGTCACAAACTCTTTAAAGATGCTGATGTTCATTGTATCAGCGCAATGGAAAAATCAATCATTGCTGAACTTATTAAGATACCTCCTGAAACACTTGCAGAAATCTGTGATGTTGGCGAAGGCATAGAAAATCGTATCAAAGCCGCCGCATTGAAAGCGAGGACTGTTGACGAGCTTGCAGACCTGATAAAAACCAAACGGTATACTCACAGCAGAATACGCCGTATACTCCTCTCTGCATATCTTGGTATTACCGACGGACATCGCCGTATGAATGTTCCGTATATAAAAATTCTTTGCCACAACGAAAAGGGTCAGGAGCTTATTGCCAAAATTAAAAAGACTGCATCTGTGCCGATAGTAAGAAATACATCGCAGATAAATAAGTTGAAAAATCCCAAAATTAAAGACTTTTGGGAAACGGAACGAACCTTTGACAATCTATATAATATGTTTAGAATATAAAAAGCCAAACAAAATAACCCAAGCAATTGCTTGGGTTATTTTAATAAACATTAGTTGTTTACGTTAATTACTCAATGATTTCTGTAACAACGCCTGAACCAACTGTACGTCCACCTTCACGGATAGCGAAACGGAGACCTTCTTCAACAGCGATTGTTGTTGTAAGTTCAACAGTCATTGTAACGTTATCACCAGGCATACACATTTCTGTGCCTTCAGGAAGGTTAACTACACCAGTAACGTCAGTTGTTCTGAAATAGAACTGAGGTCTGTAGTTTGTGAAGAAAGGAGTATGACGTCCGCCTTCTTCCTTGGTCAGAACGTAAACTTCACCCTTGAACTTTGTGTGAGGATGAATTGTACCGGGCTTTGCAAGAACCTGTCCTCTTTCGATTTCGTTTCTCTGAACACCACGGAGAAGAGCACCGATGTTATCACCAGCTTCAGCCTGATCAAGAAGCTTTCTGAACATTTCGATACCTGTAACAACAACTTTTCTTGATTCGTCAGAAAGACCAACGATTTCAACTTCGTCAGAAAGGTTAAGAGTACCTCTTTCAACTCTACCTGTAGCAACTGTACCACGGCCTGTGATTGAGAATACGTCCTCAACAGGCATAAGGAAAGGAAGATCTGACTTTCTTTCAGGTGTAGGAATGTATGAGTCAACTGCGTCCATAAGTTCCTTAATGCAAGCATATTCAGGAGCTGAAGGATCTGTTGATGCAGATTCAAGAACTGCAAGACCTGAACCCTTAACGATCGGGATTTCATCACCGGGGAATTCGTATTCTGAGAGAAGGTCACGGATTTCCATTTCAACGAGTTCGAGAAGTTCGGGGTCGTCAACCTGGTCAACCTTGTTCATGAATACAACAATCTTCGGAACGCCAACCTGACGTGAAAGAAGAATGTGTTCTCTTGTCTGGGGCATAGGACCATCAGCAGAAGAAACAACGAGGATAGCACCATCCATCTGAGCAGCACCGGTAATCATGTTCTTAACGTAGTCAGCATGTCCGGGGCAGTCAACGTGTGCATAGTGACGTGCTTCTGTTTCGTACTCAACGTGAGCTGTAGAGATTGTGATACCTCTTTCTCTTTCCTCAGGAGCCTTATCGATCATATCGTAAGCTTCGTACTGAGCCTTACCGTCCATAGCAAGTACCTTTGTAATTGCAGCGGTAAGAGTTGTTTTACCATGGTCAACGTGGCCGATAGTACCAATGTTAACATGGGGTTTGGTTCTTTCATATTTAGCTTTTGCCATTTTAATTTCCTCCTAACTTGGATATAAGTTAATTAATTTACTAATTATTTTACTACAAAAGTGAATAGTTTTCAATAGATTTTTCAAAAAAAGTTTGAAAAAAGTGCACAATTATTCACTCTTTGCTCTGTCACTGATAATCTTATCCTGAACAGATTTGGGAACTTCGCTGTAGTGTGAAGGTTCCATAGAATACTGACCACGTCCCTGTGTACCACTACGGAGAACGGTTGCATAACCGAACATCTCAGAAAGGGGAACGTCTGCAGTAACCTGTGTAACACCGCCTGATCTTGATTCCTGGCACTTAATCATACCACGTCTTGAGCTAAGGTCACCGATAACAAAGCCAAGGTAGTCATCAGGTGTGATTACGTTAACAAGCATAATAGGTTCTTTAAGAACAGGGTCTGACTTTCTCATAGCATCTTTGAAAGCCATAGAAGCAGCAATCTTAAATGCCATTTCTGATGAATCGACTTCGTGGTAAGAACCATCATAAAGTGTAGCCTTGAGGTCAACTACGTTATAGCCCGCAAGAACACCATTGAGCATAGCACTCTGAATACCGGCGTCAACAGCAGGGATATATTCCTTAGGAATAGCACCGCCGACAACCTTGTTTTCAAAGATATATCCTTCGCCTTCTTCCAGTGGCTCGAACTTAACAAGTACGTGACCGTACTGACCCTTACCACCTGACTGACGAGCATACTTATGCTCAACGTCAACAGGCTTGCGGAATGCTTCACGGTAAGATACCTGAGGCTGACCAACATTTGCTTCTACCTTAAATTCGCGAAGGAGACGGTCAACAATGATTTCAAGGTGAAGCTCACCCATACCAGCAATGATTGTCTGACCTGTTTCTTCGTCAGTATAAGTCTTAAATGTAGGATCCTCTTCTGCAAGCTTCGCAAGAGCAATACCCATCTTTTCCTGACCTGCTTTTGTCTTAGGTTCAATAGCAACACGGATAACAGGTTCAGGGAAGTTCATAGACTCAAGGATGATAGGATGCTTTTCGTCACAAAGAGTTTCACCTGTTGTTGTATTCTGGAGACCAACTGCAGCTGCAATGTCACCTGAATATACAATATCAAGGTCTTCTCTGTGGTTTGCGTGCATCTGAAGGATTCTACCCATACGTTCTCTCTTACCCTTGCAAGAGTTGAGAACGTGTGAACCCTTTTCAAGTGTACCTGAATATACACGGAAGAAGCAAATTTTACCAACAAAAGGGTCTGTTGCAATCTTAAACGCAAGAGCAGAGAATGGTGCATCATCAGATGATGGTCTTTCATCCTCTTCGTCTGTGTCAGGATTTACACCCTTGATGTTAGGAACATCTGTTGGTGCGGGCATATATTCAATTACTGCATCAAGAAGCAACTGAACACCCTTGTTTCTGTACGCTGTTCCGCAAAGAACAGGTACGATTTCGTTGTTGATGGTTGCACGACGGAGTGCCGCCTTAAGCTCATCAACTGTGATTTCTTCGCCGCCGAAATACTTTTCAAGAAGGTCTTCGTCGGTTTCACAGATAGATTCAACCATCTTGTCATGATATTCCTGAGCCTTGTCCATCATATCAGCAGGAATAGCATCCTTGTGATAGCTGTTACCGAGTTCATCATCATAAATCTCGGCTTCCATATTCATAAGGTCAATGATACCAACGAATGTATCCTCAGCACCGATAGGAAGCTGAATGGGAACACCGTTTGCATTGAGTCTTTCGTGAATCATATTTACTACGTTGTAGAAATCTGCGCCCATAATATCCATTTTGTTAACGAATATCATACGGGGAACCTTGTATTCATCAGCCTGACGCCAAACTGTTTCAGACTGAGGCTCAACACCACCCTTAGCGCACATAACTGTAACAGAACCGTCAAGAACTCTCAGTGAACGCTGAACTTCAACTGTAAAGTCAACGTGTCCGGGAGTATCAATGATGTTAATTCTGTGTTTTTTGCCGCCATAGGGGCCTTCTTTGGGTTCCCAGAAACAGGTTGTAGCAGCAGAGGTAATTGTAATACCACGCTCCTGCTCCTGAGCCATCCAGTCCATAGTAGCGCCGCCTTCGTGGGTTTCACCAAGCTTATGGTTGATACCTGTGTAATACAAGATACGTTCTGTAGTAGTAGTCTTTCCGGCATCGATGTGAGCCATGATACCGATATTTCTTGTTCTTTCAAGCGAATACGCTCTACCCATAGTAACTCCTTTCAACACATAAAATGTGTTAATTTAATCGAAAATTGGCTTTCCGCCATCCTGTAGTGCAAAGAAAATTGCCTTAGATTTGGTGAATGCGAAGCTGAAAAAAGCGGAGTGTATACGATATACACGAGCATTTTTTCAAGCTGAGCACATTCGCCGAAGATGAGGCGATTTTCAAAGCAAAACTTTTCTCGCACAAAAAATTGTTTTAGATTTGGTGAATGCGAAGCTGAAAAAAACGGAGTGTATATGATATACTCGAGTATTTTTTCAAGCTGAGCACATTCGCCGAAGATGAAACAATTTTTAAAGCGAGATTACCAGCGGAAATGAGCGAATGCCTTATTCGCTTCTGCCATTTTGTGTGTGTCTTCTTTCTTTTTGAAAGCACCGCCTGTGCTGTTTGTCGCATCCATAAGCTCGTTTGCAAGTCTTTCAGCCATTGTTCTTTCGCTTCTCTGTCTTGCATAGAGTGTGATCCATCTGAGGCCCAGTGTTTCGCGTCTTTCAGCTCTAACTTCAATCGGAACCTGATAGTTAGCACCTCCGACACGTCTAGCTTTAACCTCCAATACAGGCATAACGGCATTCATAGCTTCCTCAAAAACTTCAACAGGGTCTTTACCTGTTTTTTCCTTTATGATTGCGAATGCATCATAAACGATAGCCTGAGCAACACCCTTCTTGCCGTCGAGCATAATATTGTTGATAAGACGAGTAACAGTCTTGCTGTTGTACATAGGATCCGGCAACACGTCACGACGTGCAATATGTCCTTTTCTTGGCACTTATCTTCCCTCCATTCTTTGTGAATAATATCCACAAGGTACTCAATACCCTTAAGGATACTGCTAGTGCTGTATACTATATACAACCGGGACTGAACCCAATATATATAAAATAGTAATACGCACTATAAAGTAATTTTCATACTTAAAATTTTGTCTTACTTACCTTCTTTAGGTCTCTTAGCTCCGTACTTGGATCTTGACTGGTTACGTTTCTGAACGCCCTGTGTATCAAGTGTACCACGGATAATGTGATAACGTACACCAGGGAGGTCCTTAACTCTACCGCCACGGATAAGCACTACGCTATGTTCCTGGAGATTGTGACCAATACCGGGAATGTAAGCTGAAACTTCGATACCGTTTGTAAGACGAACTCTGGCAACCTTACGGAGTGCTGAGTTAGGCTTTTTAGGTGTCATTGTTCTAACAGATGTACAAACACCTCTCTTCTGCGGTGAATCCTGATCTGTGTATCTCTTTTTAATGGTATTGAAACCCTTGAGAAGTGCAGGAGCAGTAGATTTCTTTTCCGCAGTCTGTCTGCCTTTCTTAACTAGCTGGTTAAATGTTGGCAATTATTTTCACCTCCTGTATATAGATTGACGGGGACTTGCGTCCCTGTATAAAAACGCATATTATGCGTCCTTACCTAAAATTGTTGCAACCGCAGTGGGAACCTCAACGTGACAAGCCTTTGCAAGCTCCTTCATATTGTTGACGTAAATCACCTCTACGTTTTTTTCACCGCAAAGTCTTTCCAAAGGAAAAACAACGTGGCTGTCTGCATCACGGGCAACAAAAACCATCTCAGCTTTTCCCGATTCGATGACCTTTTTGGACTGCTTAAGCCCTACCACATGCGGATTTTGTTTAATTCGTTCCATTTTATTTCACCTTGCACTGTTGGTGCGGGGATTGGCGAAATACCGCACTATCCCAATATTACAAAATACACTTGATTGTACCATTTTCCAAGCCTTTTGTCAAGTACTATATATATGGTTTTCACCAAAAATTTTTCACAAATTATTGGATTTTAATACCTTATATGTGTAAAAATGATACAAAGACCTAATCTTGTTCCTTTGCAGCAATCAAAGCTTGAGCCAGTTGGTCAGGGCAGGATGTTCCTCTTCCGTTGCAGTCAATGCCGCGTAATTTTGATATTGCCACGTCAACATCCATCCCTTCAACCAGCCTTGCGACCCCCTGAGTGTTGCCCATACATCCAAATACAAATTTGACATTTTTTACGGTATTGCCATCAAGGTCAAATGAAATTTCTCTTGAGCAGGTTCCACGGGTTTTATAAGAAAAACTTTTCATAAACATTCTCCTTTAATTAAATATTTACATTTTGCCTCTGTGCACAAAAAAAGAACGCCCACCGGCGTTCTTTCTAAGAGATAAAATCTTATTTGTTGATAAGGTCTTTAAGAGCCTTGCCTGCTTTGAATGCGGGAACCTTAGCTGCAGCAATCTTCATTTCTGCACCTGTCTGGGGGTTTCTGCCTGTTCTAGCTGCTCTTTCTCTTACTTCAAAACCACCGAAGCCAACGAGCTGAACTTTGTCGCCCTTAGCAAGAGCACCTTCAACTGCACCTACAAATGCGTTGAGAGCTGCTTCTGCGTCCTTCTTTGAGAGGTTAGCTTTTTCAGCCATTACTGCAATCAATTCTGTTTTATTCATTTTTAAAACTCCTTTTCTTTTTAAATATAATAAATATTTAAGTAATTAATTAATAAAGTTATTATTATCTTACTACATATTTTCGTAAATTTCCATAGTTTTCTCTATTTTTTTATATTTTTGTCACTTTTGACAAATTTATAACAATTGTTTTGCATTAAATGCACAGTAAAACTACGTTTTTTGGGTCTTTTAACACCAATGCAGACCTTGTTGCAAAGAGTATTTCCAACACTAATCAGGATTATTCATCAACATTTCATTCAGTTCGGCACGGGTGATAAGCACCTGTCTGGGCTTTGTTCCTTCATATGGCCCTATAATCCTGTTTTCTTCAAGTTGGTCAATAATTCTTGCCGCTCTCTGGTAGCCAATCTTATATCTTCGCTGGAGCATAGCAACAGATGCCTGCCCCGACTCGAATACCAGTTCTGCCGCCTTAACAAAAAGAGCATCCTTGTCACCACTGCGTGTATGGTCATCATCGTCATCGGTAGCGTCGGCGCGTGATTCCTGCTCGCGTTCAATATGTTCAAGAATCGACTCGTCATATTCTGCCTCGTACTGCTTTTTTACATATGCAATAACATCCTCAATTTCCTCATCAGACAGGAAATTACCCTGAATTCTTATCGGCTTTGTAGCGCCACGTGGCGCATAGAGCATATCACCCTTACCCAAAAGTTTTTCAGCCCCCATACTATCCAATATAGTGCGGCTGTCTATCTGCGAGGATACCGCAAAGGAAATTCGCGACGGAACATTTGCCTTGATTACACCGGTAATTACATCAACAGATGGTCTTTGTGTTGCTATTACCAAATACATTCCCGCCGCTCTGGCAAGTGCTGCAAGGCTGTTTATAGCATCTTCTACTTCGTTCTTTGCCGCAAGCATAAGGTCAGCAAGCTCGTCAATGATAATTACAATTTCGGGGAGTTTATTTTCAGGAGTTTCGTTTTCCTCCATTAAATCGTTATAGCCCTGAATGTTTCGCACCTTATTATCCTTCATCAGCTGGTAACGGTTTTTCATTTCTGCAACCGCCCAGTTGAGAGCACCTGCCGCATGTTTTGGATCGGTAACAACAGGAATAAGCAGATGCGGAATACCATTATAAACACCGAGTTCTACCATCTTGGGGTCAACCATAATCATTTTGACCTCATTTGGTTTTGCCTTGTATAAAATACTTGTTATCAGCGAATTTATACAAACACTCTTACCCGAACCTGTAGCACCTGCAATCAGTACATGTGGAAAGCTGGCAATATCAGCAACCACACAGTTGCCGCCGATATCTTTGCCCAGAGCAAATGCTGTTTTGGATTTAAAGTCACGGAATTTATCTGTATCAATAACCTCACGGATTGGCACAGGGCTGGGTGTTTCATTAGGTATTTCGATGCCGATTGCCGATTTCCCGGGGATTGGAGCCTCGATACGAACACCTGATGCAGCCAGACTCAGCGCAATATCATCTGCCAGATTGGTAATCTTTGAAACCTTAACACCAAAGCCCGGCTGAAGCTCAAATCTTGTAACCGTGGGGCCTTGAGTGATATTTATAATTTTTGCCTCCACCTTAAAACTTGCCAGCGTTTCAAGAAGTCGGTTTGCCTTTTCTTCAAGCTCGTGCTTGATTTCTGCACGGCTTTTGGTCTTTGGCTTGGGTTTTGCAAGGAGAGAAACTGACGGCAGCTTGTAGTTAATCAATTTTGTTGCCTCAATACTTTCCTTTGCAAGTGTATTAACACTATTTGCTGCCTGCTGAACCTCCTGCTGGCTCATACGTTTGCCAACAACCACTGCACTGTCAAGCGGAACGCCCGCATCAAGTGCCGCCCGAGTGAGCGGGTCTACCTTATCCTCCATCTGCGCCTGAGTCGGAGGCACAAACTCTTCATCATCGGTTGCTTTAAAGTTTCCATTTTCATCAGGTAGTTGGGTCAGAACGCCCGTCTTTACGTCTCCAATCCTAAATGGAGCACGCCCCCCTGAAGTCTGAGCAGTTGCTTTTTCCTGCTCCTCAACAATCTCACGAGCTGCTTCAGTTTCCTCATCAGGAACGTCTTCTTCAAAAACAAATCTCCGTATCGGCGTTTTTTCGGTTTTTTTTGCAACAGCCTCTATTTCGCCGCCTTTAAAATATACGTCAAAATAATCACTGTTGGGTGCCTTGGCAGGCTGAAAGTCATCTTGAACCACGGTTGTAACCTTGCTGTCTTTGCCACGGAGTTTTTTTCTTTCTCTCTTTTCAACTACCGTAGGTTCTTCCTCAATTTCGATTTCTTCGTCAAGATTTTCCGCTATTTTATCACGGTTTTTCTTCATAAATGAACCGATTTTTCTAAACAGCTTTTCAATTGAAACCTCTGTAAGTATAACCAAAAGAATCAATATAACCGCTACCGAAAGGATAATTGTTCCTACAGCACCGATAAGTTTGGAAAGCCCCACGCAAAGCAAACCGCCGATAACACCACCGCCCGCAACACCATATGAATACATAGACTGCAAGGCCTCAAAAAACGAGTTGTGATTCCATTCATCGCCGCCGCAGAAAGCCGCCCATAGCACCGATATGAAAACTATCAAAAGGGCAAGCAACCATATTTTATATGTTGCCTTTTCATTTTTCTTTTCGATAAACATATCGACTCCTGCCCAGATAACAAACACAAAGAAAATCATTGCCGGACCCCCAAACAAGCCCAGAACAAATTCTTTAAACCAATGTCCTACCGCACCTGTAACATCAAAATAAAGTGATACTACCAGGAATATTCCCACAGCAATAAGCACAATACCTTTAACCTCGGCACCACGCGTCTTTTTGGCTGCAGCTCTTTCCTTGGGAGTCACACTCCTTTTTCTGCTCCCTGATTTTGAGGACTGGGATGACTTTGCCGTCCCCTTCTTTTTCTTTTCTGCCATATTATTAAACACCACTTTTCTTCAGTTGACAATCCATCTTATATAAAAATAAAATATAAAATTACCGCAAGCCCCAGTATAATTCTGTAAACACCAAAGCTCTTAAAATTATGTTTCTTTACAAAATTCATTAAAAACTTAATTGAGAGCATCGACACTATATATGCCACCAGCATACCACAAAGCAACACCGCAGCATCCTGACCACTCATTACAAGCCCGTATTTAAGTATTTTCAAAAAGCTTACCCCAAACATAACGGGAATTGCAAGGAAGAACGAAAATTCTGCCGCCATACTCCGGCTGCAACCAATCAGCATTGCTCCAAGAATGGTAGAGCCAGACCGTGATGTTCCCGGAATTATTGAAAGCACCTGAAACGCACCAATAATCAGTGCGGTTTTGTAATCAAGTTCCTTCATATTATATATGGTAGTTTTTTTGTTTGTTCTTTCAATAAATATAAATGCAACGCCATAGACAATCAACATAGCCGATACAACCTGCCAGTTTTCAAACCGCTCCATAATCGGGTCAAGAAGCAAGCCAATTACCGCAGCAGGAAGGCAGGCAACAATCACCTTGAACCACATATTCCATGTATCAAACTTCTCTTCCCGTGTTTTGGAAGGCGAAAACGGATTTAGCTTTTTAAAATACAGCGTAACCACAGCAAGTATTGCCCCAAGCTGAATTACATATAAATATAAATCCGATGCAGTAAAACCATCATAATTTCTTAAAAATTCATTTACAAGTATCATATGTCCGGTGGAACTTATGGGCAGCCACTCGGTAATACCCTCCACAAGACCCAAAATTACTGATTTCAGCATTTCAAGTGCAAACATCTGAAAACCTCCAATTTATGTAGTTATACATATATATTCAGTATATACCAGAATATATTTTAACATATTTTCTTTTATGTGGCAAGGGTTTTAAGGAAAATTCCTGCCATACAGCCGAACAAGCCACGGACAATAAAACTGTCCGTGGCTTGTTCGTATATGAAATTATCTTAGGGGGCATATTTAAAACCTGTCAAAGATTAATTTGCTATATATTCCATTGGGTTTTTATACTGTCCACCAGCCAGAACCTCAAAATGCAGATGTGGCTGAGAGTTAGCCTCTAATGCACCGGGCTTTCCTACACCGCCGATTATATCGCCACGGCTGACCTTTGTTCCCGCACTGATAAAATCAAGACTTTGTAAATTTGCGTATGTTGACGAAATTCCATCCTTGTGGTCAACAACCACCACAACTCCAAGAAACTCGTCCTCGTAAACCTTTGCCACAACGCCGCTCTCGCTGGCCTTTACGGGGTCGCCCTCGGCGGCGGCAATATCTATGCCGTTGTGAGTACGCCAATCATCCATTGCGGCACAATATACCAGTTCCTCTACGGAACAATCCTGCACAATCTCGCCCTGACAGGGTATAATCATTGCAAATTCAGGTTCTGCATCTGCGGTAGTTTCAACGACAGCTTCTTCTGTCTGCTGTTGAAGCACGCTCTGCTGATGTTTTATCTCATTATTTTCAAGACTTTTTGTTTCTTGGTTTTGTGTTTTATTCTTTTCTTCAATTACGTCTACGTCAATAACCTCAACGCCGCTCTCGGCAACTGCCTCCTGCCATGCGTTTTCGTCAAACGAAAGAATGTCATTTTCTCTTGATGTTTGCAAATATCGTGCGTATACATAAAAACCTACTACTGCAACCAGTGAAAACAGGGCTATGTAAACCCCTTTGTTTTCAGCAAGCTTTCTTAATTTACTCTTTTTACCTTTACTTTTAGTATTTTTCACCATAAGTCAACATCTCCTTAATTCAAGTGTTGACAATTCAATTTCTTTTATACGGCATTTTTTAAATTTTTTGGAATTTTTATTGTGTATTCTATGTACTCCTCGTTTTCAACCTTAGTAGATTTTGCAGCTATTCCCGACTTTTTCATCATATCCACCGCCTGACGGATTGTATTTGAAAAAATTCTTACATCCCTGAAGGCACGGATATTGTACTGCTTTGGAGCATTCTCAGCTACCTCTTCTTTGTTCAGCATTTCCTCAATCAGTTCCTCGGATTTCACTACGTTAAGTCCACGGCTTATTATTATGTTAAGTGCCTTTATACGGCTTTTTTCGTCGCACAACCTAAGCAGAGCACGAGCATGTCTTTCGCTGAGATTGTTTTCAGACAGTAACTCTCTTATCTCGGGTGACAGCTTTAAAATTCTTATTTTGTTTGCAATCGTAGACTGACCCTTACCCAGTCGAGCTGCCAGTTCCTCCTGAGTTATTCCGTGCTCCGAAAGCAAGGTACAAAAAGCTTCTGCCTCTTCTATGTAGCCTAAATTTTCTCTTTGGATATTTTCAATCAATGCCATAACCGCGCTGTCTGTTCCTCCTGCACGCACCACTATTGCAGAAATTTGAGACATTCCCGCCATACGACATGCACGAAGGCGTCTCTCTCCGGCTATCAGTTCGTAGTCACATTCGTTAACCTGCCTCACCACCACCGGTTGCATCAGTCCGTATTGCTTTATTGATGCGCACAATTCCTCAAGGGAATCCTTGTCCATTGCGTGCCGTGGCTGATAGGGGTTTGGTCTTACACTTTCTATGGGAAGATATACCGCTCTTACATTATTTTCTTCTGTATACATACCTGACATAATTTAACCTCGCCTTTCTTTAGTAATCAATTGTCTTTTTCCATATTTTACCATATATATTCCTAAATTGCAAATTTTTTGATATACATAATCTGCCGAAATTTTTGTTTCTTCGTGGAAATCAGGCAAGGCTTTTTTTATTTTTTTGAAATATCACATAATGCGGCGAAAGAAAAAGAGACGATTACTCGCCTCTTTTTCAGGTTATTTTAATTTTATTTTAGAATAAACCACTAATTACACCATTATCATCAACGTCAATCTTTTCTGCCGCAGGAACTTTGGGAAGTCCAGGCATTGTCATAATATCACCGGTCAGTGCAACTATAAAGCCCGCACCTGCCGAAACCTTTACGTTACGCACAGTTACGGTAAAGTCTTCGGGTGCACCAAGCTTTGTCATATCATCAGAAAAGCTGTATTGCGTTTTTGCCATACAGATTGGCAGCTTGTCATAGCCTAGTTCATTGAGCTTTGCAATCTGTTTTTTTGCATTTGGAGTAAACGCCGCACCTGCGCCACGATATACACGCTTTACAATAGTGTCAATTTTGTTTTCAATAGTATCATCAAGGTCATAGCTGAATAAAAAATCATTTGGCATCTCACACAGTCTTACAACCTCTTCAGCCATCTCAATTCCGCCGTTGCCGCCTTCTGCCCATACATTTGACAGAACCACGTTAACACCCAGTGCCTTGCACTTGTCAATAACAAGCTGAACCTCGGCATCGGTATCGGTTGGGAAACGATTTATCGCAACAACTGATGGAAGTTTGTAAACCTCCTTAATGTTTGCAATATGACGAAGTAAGTTTGGAATACCCTTCTCCAGTGCCTCTAAATTCTCGCCGCTAAGTTCAGTTTTGGGAACACCACCGTGCATTTTAAGAGCACGGATTGTTGCAACCATAACCACCGCATCGGGAGTTAGACCTGCATAACGGCACTTAATGTCAAGGAATTTTTGTGCACCAAGGTCTGCACCAAAGCCTGCCTCGGTAATTACATAGTCACCAAAGCGCATAGCCATTTCGGTTGCAATAACCGAGTTGCAGCCGTGAGCAATATTTGCAAATGGTCCGCCATGAACAAATGCAGGAGTTCCCTCAAGAGTCTGTACAAGATTAGGCTTGAGTGCGTCCTTAAGAAGTGCCGTCATTGCGCCTGCCGCACCAATCTGCCCTGCTGTAACAGGTTCTTCATCATAGGTATAGCCCACAACTATTCTCGAAAGTCTTTCTTTCAGGTCGGTAATTGATGACGCAAGACAAAGTACCGCCATAACTTCAGATGCAACAGTTATATCATAACCGTCTTCACGGGGAACACCGTTTACTCTGCCGCCAAGACCATCGGTAACAAATCTGAGCTGACGGTCATTCATATCAACGCAACGCTTCCAAGTAATGCGTCTGGGGTCAATGTTCAGTTTGTTTCCCTGATAGATATGGTTATCAAGCATTGCAGCAAGAAGGTTGTTTGCCGCACCGATTGCGTGGAAGTCACCTGTGAAATGAAGGTTAATATCTTCCATAGGGACAACCTGGGCATATCCGCCGCCTGCTGCACCACCCTTGACCCCGAATACGGGTCCAAGTGACGGCTCACGAAGGGCAACCATTACGTTCTTGCCTATCTTCTTCATACCGTCTGCAAGACCGATGGTTGTAGTGGTCTTTCCCTCTCCGGCAGGGGTAGGCGTAATTGCTGTAACAAGAATTAACTTTGCCTTTCTTTCCTTTTCTTTTAAAAGAGAAAGGTCAATTTTTGCTTTATAATTTCCGTAAAGCTCAATATATTTTTCGTCAATTCCTGCAGATTTTGCAATTTCGGTAATATTCTGCATTTTGACGCTTTGAGCAATTTCAATATCTGTTTTCATTGGTATTACCTCCAATATTATTTATAGTGACCCCTCTATCGGGCTTCTTATATTTTATAATAGTCTACAGCCGACTTGAAGATACCCATATCAAAGTTTCCTTCAACATTCTTATAAAGGCCGTAGCCCCATCTTTCGGTATGTCCCATCTTGCCAAGAACTCTGCCGTCAGGTGATGTGATACCCTCGATTGCAAATGTTGAGCCGTTGGGGTTGTACTGAATTTCATTGGTTGGGTTGCCACTGAGGTCAACATACTGCGTAAGAATCTGTCCGTTTTCAGCAAGCTCTTTAACAAGTGCATCACTTGCCATAAAGCGACCCTCACCATGTGAGATAGGAACAGTATAAATATCACCCACATTTGCATTAGCCATCCATGGCGACTTGTTTGACGCAACACGAGTACGCACAAGCTTTGACTGGTGGCGTGAAATTGTGTTGTAGGTAAGTGTGGGGCAATTTTCATCAGTATCAATAATCTTGCCGTAGGGTACAAGACCAAGCTTGATAAGTGCCTGGAAACCATTACAAATACCACACATCAAACCGTCACGCATATCAAGAAGCTCGGATGTAGCTTCCTTAATTTCAGGGTTGCGGAAGAATGCTGTTATAAACTTTGCAGAACCGTCAGGCTCGTCACCGCCGGAGAAACCACCGGGGATAAATACTATCTGTGATTCCTTAAGTGACTTTGCAAACGCCTCAACAGATTCAGAAATTGCCTGTGGTGTAAGGTTGTTAATTACAAAAATCTCAGGCTCGGCACCTGCATCACGCATAACCTTTGCAGTATCAAATTCACAGTTTGTTCCGGGGAACACAGGTATCAATACCTTTGGCTTTGCAACGCCGATTTTGGGAGCAACCACAGATTTTGCTTCATAGCTAAATGCAGGGATATCCTTCTTTTCGGTTTCAATGTTGCAGGAATAAATCTTTTCCAGCTTGTTTTCATACTCTGCCGAGAGGTCCTTCATACAAAGTGTATCATTCTTGTATGAAATTGTCTGTTCATCTGTGGTACAACCAAGGGTTACACCAACATTTTCGTCGTTTTTGAGTTCAACAATGAATGAACCATAGCTGTAGCCGAAGATGTCATCCAGAGTGATTTCATCATCAAACTTAAAGCCGATATCATTACCAAAGCCCATCTTCATTATAGCCTCGGCAATACCGCCATAAGTAGGTGTATATGCACTAAGTGCTGCACCGCTGCGAACAAGCGCTGTAACTGTTTTAAAGCAGTCAAGCAGACTTTCGGTAACAGGAAGACCATTCTTGTCATATTCGGGCTTAATCCATACAACCTTATTTCCTGCCTTTTTAAATTCAGGCGAAATAATGTTGTCAACATTTTCATCAGTAACAGCAAATGAAACCAATGTGGGCGGAACGTCAATATTTTCGAAAGTACCACTCATTGAGTCCTTACCGCCAATTGCCGCAATCTCAAGATTTTTCTGTGCATCAAATGCACCAAGAAGAGCCGCAAGGGGCTTGCCCCAGCGTTTTGGATCCTTTTTGGGTTTTTCAAAATATTCCTGAAAAGTAAGGTAAACATCCTTAAACTCTGCACCCGCTGCAACAAGTTTTGCAACCGATTCAACAACTGCAAGATACGCACTGTGATATGGGCTCTTTTCAGCAATAAACGGGTTGTAGCCCCATGACATTACCGATGCGGTTTTGGTGTGCTTCTTTTCAACAGAAACTTTGTTTACCATTGCCTGAATAGGTGTTGTCTGGTTCTTTCCGCCAAATGGCATCAAAACTGTACCAGCACCGATTGTAGAGTCAAATCTCTCTGAAAGACCTCTCTTTGAACAAACATTCAGGTCTGCCGCAAGGCTCATATACCCTGCCTTGAAATCTTTAACCTCTGCCTTTTTATAACATTCGGGCTTTGCCGGTGCAATATCAATGTGCTTTTCAGCACCGTTTGAATTAAGGAATTCACGGGAGATGTTTACGATTTCCTTACCATTCCATCTCATAATCAGATAAGGCTTTTCTTTAACAACTGCAACAACTGTCGCCTCTAGGTTTTCACCCTTTGCAAGTTCCTTAAAGCGTTCAACATCGTCAGCCGCAACAACACCCGCCATTCTCTCCTGAGATTCGCTGATTGCTAGCTCTGTTCCATCAAGGCCTTCATACTTTTTGGGCACGGCATTAAGGTCAATCTCTAAACCGTCAGCCAACTCACCTATAGCAACAGACACACCACCTGCACCAAAGTCGTTACAACGTTTGATAAGGAGAGATGCCTCTTTGTTGCGGAACAATCTTTGCAGTTTTCTCTCTTCAGGGGCATTACCCTTTTGAACTTCAGCACCGCAGCTCTCAAGGGATTCAACTGTATGAGATTTTGAAGACCCGGTTGCACCGCCGCAACCATCACGGCCGGTTTTGCCGCCAAGCAGGATGACGATATCGCCGTCCTCGGGGCGTTCACGTCTTACGTTCTCGGCAGGAGCTGCCGCTACAACCGCACCGATTTCCATACGCTTTGCAGCGTAGCCATCGTGATAAAGCTCGTCAACCTGACCTGTAGCAAGACCAATCTGGTTGCCGTATGAGCTGTAGCCGGCTGCCGCACCGGTAACAATCTTTCGCTGAGGGAGCTTACCCTCAATTGTTTCGGAAACGGGCTTTAACGGGTCAGCCGCACCGGTAACACGCATTGCCGCATAAACATACGAGCGGCCTGACAGCGGGTCACGGATTGCACCACCGATACAGGTTGCTGCACCACCAAAGGGTTCGATTTCTGTGGGGTGGTTGTGGGTTTCGTTTTTAAACAAAAGCAACCATTTTTCGGTCTCGCCATCAACATCTACATCAATCTTAACCGTGCAGGCATTGATTTCCTCGCTTTCGTCAAGGCCGTCAAGCTTGCCGTTTGCCTTAAGATATTTTGCCGCGATTGTGCCAATATCCATAAGGTTAACAGGCTTTGTTCTTCCGATTGCTTTTCGTGTTTCGATATATCTGTCATAAGCCGCCTGAAGAAGCTCGTCCTCAAACTTTACGCTGTCTATTGTTGTAAGGAATGTTGTGTGACGGCAATGGTCTGACCAGTAGGTATCAATCATTCTGATTTCGGTAATTGTGGGGTTGCGCTTTTCACCAATGAAATATTCCTGACAAAACTTGATGTCATCAATATCCATTGCAAGACCCATATCATCAATCATTTTTGCAAGACCTGCTTCGTCCAGGTCAATAAAGCCATCAAGTGTTGCAACACTTTCAGGAATGTCATAGGCTGTGGCAAGGGTTTTGGGCATTTCAAGGGTTGCCTCTCTTGATTCAACGGGGTTGATTACGTATTTTTTGATTTCTGCAATATCGGCATCTGTCAGCTTGCCGTAGAGCATATAAACCTTTGCAGCCTTAACGGTGGGGCGGTCGCCCTTTGAGATAAGCTGAATACATTCCTCTGCCGAATTTGCACGAAGGTCAAACTGACCGGGCAGAAACTCAACAGCAAATATAAAATCACACTTATCTGTAATTTCATCTGTTACAACGTCAAGCTGAGGCTCGGAAAATACCGTCTTTTTGCAATATTCAAAAAGCTCCTTATCGATATTTTCAACATCATAACGGTTAATTATTCTTACATTTTCAAGTCCTTTAATCTGAAGGAGCTTAACCAAGTCATTTTTCAATGATTTTGCCTCTGCAGCAAGTTCACTTTTCTTTTCAACAAAAACTCTGTATACCATAATTTTTCCTTTCCTATTTCAAAGCAGCCAGCGCTTTTTGTCCTATATCTTTTCTGTAATATGCATTGTCAAACTTAACTGTTTCAACTGTCTTATATGCGGCAGATATTGCACAGTTAAGACAGGCACCAACCTCGGTTACGCCAAGAACTCTGCCGCCGCCTGTTAGGAGCTTTCCGTCTTTAATTTTTGCTCCTGCCACAAAAATTCCGTCAGAATTTTCGGGGAGGGTGATTTCAAAACCGGTTTCGTACTTGCCAGGGTAGCCATTTGATGCAACAACCACGCAACAAGCGGCTTTCTCTGAAAACTTAACCTCTGCGTCCTTAAGCGTACCCTTTTCTACGTGTTGCATAATTTCAAAGAGGTCGCTTTCAAGCAAGGGGAGAACAACCTGAGTTTCGGGGTCACCGAAACGGCAGTTATATTCAATAACCTTGGGGCCCTTTTCGGTGAGCATAAGTCCAAAATACAGACAACCCTTAAAGGTTCTGCCTTCTTTGTTCATTGCCTCCATTGTGGGAACAAAGATTTTTTTCATACACTCGTCGGCAATTTCCTTTGTGTAATAAGGATTGGGAGCAATTGTTCCCATACCGCCGGTGTTAAGACCCTTGTCGCCGTCCAGAGCACGCTTGTGATCCATTGATGACACCATAGGCACAACAACATTGCCATCGGTAAATGCAAGAACAGAAACTTCAGGGCCTGTAAGAAATTCTTCAATAACAACATTATTGCCACTGTCACCGAAGATTTTATCCTCCATCATAGAATGGACAGCCGCGATTGCATCATCCCTTGTTTCTGCAATAATAACGCCCTTGCCCAGAGCAAGGCCGTCAGCCTTAATAACTGTGGGGATTGGAGCGGTTTCAAGATACTTAAGAGCCGCATCCATATCGCTGAATACTTCGTATTCAGCTGTGGGAATGTTATACTTCTTCATAAGATTTTTTGAGAAAACCTTGCTGCCCTCGATAATTGCGGCATTTGCCTTGGGGCCAAAGCAGGGGATTCCCTTTTCGTTAAGGGCATCAACCGCGCCAAGCACCAATGGGTCATCAGGTGCAACAACTGCAAACTCGATGCCATTTGCCACCGCAAACTCCACAATTTTATTTATATCCTTTGCCCCGATATCAACACATTCTGCATCGGCTGCAATACCGCCATTGCCGGGAAGTGCATAAATCTTTGACACCTTCGGGCTTTTTTTAAGTGATTTTATGATGGCGTGTTCACGTCCGCCGCCACCGACTACCATAATTTTCATATATTCAAAACCTTTCGGACATATTTTATAAAATATATTTTCCGCAGAGTGCGATAAATTTGATGCAGAACACATAAACCGAGTCCCGCCGCTGTGCTGTGTGCACCGCAAGTGGCGAGGTTTATGCGTAGCACAAATGATTTGTGCAATCTGCGCAAATTTAGCCACTCTCCTCTTTAGTGATGGAATAAGCGCATCTTTGTAAATGCCATTACCATTCCATGACTATTACAAGCCTCGATAACATTATCGTCACGGATTGAGCCACCCGGCTCTGCGATGTATGTTACGCCACTTTTTGCAGCACGCTCGATGTTGTCACCAAAGGGGAAGAATGCATCGCTGCCAAGAGCCACGCCCGATATTTTTGAAAGATAAGCCTTCTTTTCTTCTCTTGTAAGAGGCTCAGGCTTGTATGTAAACAGCTTTTCCCACTTGCCGTCTGCAAGAACGTCTTCGTCATCATCGGAGATATATACGTCGATTGTATTGTCACGGTCGGGTCTGCCAATGGTGTCAAGGAAAGGAAGGTTAAGCACTTTTTCGTGCTGACGGAGATGCCAGATATCTGCTTTGTTGCCAGCAAGTCTTGTACAATGTATTCTTGACTGCTGACCTGCACCTACGCCGATTGCCTGACCGTCTTTTGCAAAGCATACAGAGTTACTCTGTGTATATTTAAGGGTGATAAGAGCAATTATAAGGTCACGCTTTGCGCTGTCTGGCATTTCCTTGTTTTCAGTAACGATTTCTGCAAGAAGGTCTTCATCAATTTTAAAATTATTTCTACCCTGCTCGAAGGAAATTCCGTAAACCATCTTGATTTCCTGCTGGGCAGGAACATAATTTTCGTCAATTTTTACTATGTTATAATTTTCGTTTCTCTTGCTTTTGAGAATTTCAAGAGCCTCGGGCTCGTAACCGGGAGCGATTACGCCATCGGAAACCTCACGTTTAATCAGCTTTGCTGTAACCACATCGCAAACATCGCTTAATGCAATCCAGTCGCCGAATGATGACATTCTGTCGGTGCCTCTTGCACGGGCATAGGCCGTTGCTAAAGCAGATGAGTCTAAATCCTCGATATCATCAACAAAGCAAGCCTTTTTAAGATCGGCACTCATAGGAATACCAACTGCCGCTGATGTGGGGCTTACGTGCTTGAAGGAAGTTGCCGCAGGCATACCAAGTGCCGCTTTCAATTCCTTTACAAGCTGCCAACTATTAAAAGCGTCAAGAAAATTAATATATCCGGGCTTGCCAGAAAGTATTTCGATAGGAAGCTCGCTGCCGTCATTCATAAATATTTTTGCCGGTTTTTGGTTTGGGTTACAACCATATTTAAGTTCAAATTCTTTCATTTTTGAATATTCCTTTCTTTTTAATTCTACCTTTAAAAATGCTAAGCGGAGCCACGTGGACGTGACTCCCTGAAATTATTATGCATTCTTATTTATCATCCTGTTAACCTCTTCGCCGGTTTTCAGATTGATGTATCTCACATACAAAGAAATTTTGTTGTTTTCGTTAAGATTTGTCCAGATTTTATCTGTAAACTCGTCAATATCATTGGGTATCGCAACCCTCTCCGGCTCGCCCTGGAATGTGGGAATTGGATTTCCGTCACAAACATAGGTATGGATAAAATGTCCCAACCCTTTAAGCGCCTTATAAGAGTATGTAAATCTGTTGCACTCTGTACCCTCGGCATCTGCGCTCTTGAGGATGCTCATTTTATATGAAAAATCAGTTTCATTAAAGGTAATCATACCGCTGATTCGTGGTGTCCAGTTGGGGCCATCAGGTTCAAAGCAACGTGTATCAAGAGCCTCTTCAAAGGTCTTGCCTTTTTCAAGGAACTCAATAACTGTATCAGTTTGGTCTCCGTTTGTTGCAACCAGCTTATTTTCAAACTTTCTGATTGGTGAGTAGATAATCAAGCTTGGGTCTTCAACCTTGGACTCGTCAAATGGGTAAATAATTACTTCACTGCCGTCCTCCACAAACACACGGTTGCGGCTGTTTTCAGACCTGCCCATAATAAAATATGCAACAACAGCATTTTCGCCGTCTTCACTCATTCCGAGAACAATTCCTCTGCCGACATAAGGGTTTCCGTTGATTAACTCACCCATATCATTAATCTTATAAATATCCATCTTAATTTTCCTTTCTATCTGTTCTCTGCCAGCTTCGCAGAAACAAGCTCTGCCGCCTGGGGAAGAATTTTCCACTCCGCCTCTTCCATAACTCTCTTCTGGAGGATTTCAGGAGTATCACCCTCTTTAATTTCAACTGCCTTTTGGAGTATTATTTCGCCACCGTCCGGAATTTCGTTTACAAAATGTACTGTGGCACCTGTAACCTTAACTCCATATTCAAGTGCCGCCTCGTGCACGTGAAGACCGTAAAAGCCCTTTCCGCAAAACGACGGGATAAGAGAAGGGTGTACATTTATAATTCTTTTAGGATACCTTGCTGTAAAGCTCTCGCTGAGTATACACATAAAGCCTGCTAATATTATTAATTCGATACCCTTACTCATCAACACTTCAATCAAGGTTTCTTCAAACAGTTGCTGATTTCCGCCAAGCTCTTTTTTTGAAACTACAGCAGTATCTATACCTGCATTTTGTGCACGTGTCAAAGCATATGCATCGGCATTGTTTGAAATAACAAGGTCAATCTGACCGCTTTTGATTATTCCTGCATTCTGGGCATCAATAAGTGCCTGAAGATTTGTGCCGCCGCCCGAAACAAGAACAGCAATCTTTGTTTTTAGCATATAACAACACCCTCGTCGCTCTTTATAATTTCGCCAATGATGTATGCATCCTCGCCATTTGCCTTAAGAATTTCAACAGCCTTTTCTGCATCCTCTTTTGCAACCACAACGCTCATACCAACGCCCATATTAAAGGTGTTAAACATGTCTCTTTCAGGAATGTTGCCCACTCTTGCAATAAGGTCAAAGATAGGAAGAACGCGAACCGAATCCCTCTTAATCTTAGCACCAAAGCCCTTGGGGATACTGCGAGGAATATTTTCGTAAAAGCCGCCGCCTGTGATGTGAGAAACCGCCTTAACGGTGATTTCTTCAAAGAGAGCCAGCATCGGCTTAACATAAATCTTTGTAGGAGTAAGAAGTGTTTCGCCCACAGACTTGCCGCCAAGCTCCTCGCGAGGAGTTTTTATGTCTGCATTTTCAACATCAAACACCTTTCTTACAAGAGAAAAGCCGTTTGAGTGAACACCGCTTGAAGGAAGCGCGATAATAACATCGCCCTCGGTAATAGTCTTGTTGTTTAAAACCTTGTCTTTATCAACAACACCAACAGAAAAGCCTGCAAGGTCATATTCGTCCTCGGGATAGAATCCGGGCATTTCAGCAGTTTCGCCACCGATAAGAGCACAGCCTGACTGAACACAGCCCTCTGCCACGCCTGCAACAATCTGTGCAACCTTATCGGGATTGTTTTTGCCAACGGCAATATAGTCAAGGTAGAACAAAGGCTTTGCACCGCAACAAATAATATCGATTACGCACATAGCCACACAGTCAATACCAACTGTATCGTGCTTGTCCATAAGGAATGCCATTTTAAGTTTTGTACCTACGCCATCGGTTCCACTTACTAAAACAGGCTTGCTTATACCTGTTAAATCCATTTCAAAAAGACCGCTGAAACCGCCGATATCTGATGCCGCACCTGCGGTAACAGTTCTTGCAATGTGCTGTTTCATAAGCTCAACAGCCTTGTAACCGGCAGTAATATCAACACCCGCCGCCTTATAACTTTCACTAAAGCTTTTTTCCATTTTATTTTATCCTTTCTGTATATCAAATGAAATTAATTATATACTACCTTATTTTCTTCAATAGCCATGGAAAAATAGTGCAAAAGGTTTAAATACTGCCCGATGCTGTACTTTGTGTACCGCAAGCGGCAGGATTTAAGCCTTTGGTGCTGTTTTTCACAGGCTACTCCTTACCGCTCCAGCAATATGTGCACAGCTTGCACGGTTCAAGACCGATTGCCTTTATAACACCATCAAGAGATTGGAAGTCAAGAGTTTCAAAACCTAAATCCTTGCAAATTTTCTCTCTCAGTTTTTTTCCTCTTTCTGTGTTGCCGTCGCTGTATTCTTCGATGTGATTAAAGCCTTCCTCGCCTTCAAGCTCCATAACAGTTTGGCGTGCAATAAGCTCCATTTCATTTTTACTGCTTGTAAAATTCAGATATTTGCAACCATACATTATAGGTGGACAAGCCGACCGCATATGAACCGACTTTGCACCGTGCTTATAAAGAAAATCAACAGTTTCTTTAAGCTGTGTACCACGGACAATGGAATCATCCACAAACAGCAGATTCTTATCTTCGATAAGCTCGTGTATGGGCACCTGCTTCATCCTTGCAATTTTCACTCTGTCGGTTTGATGCTTAGGAGTAAAACTTCTCGGCCAGGTTGGTGTATATTTTATAAAAGGTCTTGCAAAGGGAATTCCGCTTTCGTTGGCATATCCGATTGCGTGGGGCGTACCCGAATCAGGAACACCGCTGACAAAATCAATATTCTGAGCCTGTCCGTTTTTCTTGTCATTCTGTGCCATAATTTCGCCGTTGCGATACCGCATCGTTTCAACATTCTTTCCCTCATAAACAGAATTGGGATAGCCATAATAACTCCACAAAAAAGCACAGATTTTCATTTCCTTGCCGGGTGGTATAAGCTGTTTAATTCCGTCAAGGGTAATTTCCACCGTCTCGCCGGGGCCAAGTTCCATTTCATCGTCATAGCCCATCTTTTTATACGCAAAATCCTCAAATGAAACCGCATATCCGTCTTCGTTGCTACCTATAAGGATAGGAAGTCTGCCTACCTTGTCACGTGCAGCAATAAGCTTGCCATCATTCGTAAGAATAAGAATTGATACAGTACCTTCAACCACATCATGAACATATTCGATGCCCTCAGCAAAGGTGCTTTTTTCATTAATAAGTGCTGCTACAAGATCGGTTGAATTAACTTTTCCACCAGTCATAACACCGAAGTGTCCACCCTTGACCAGATGCTTTTCAATAAGTTCCTCGGCATTATTTATCCTGCCAATTGTGGCAATAGCATATGTTCCGATTTCGGAACGTATCAAAAGGGGTTGTGGGTCAGAATCACTGATTACCCCGATTGCCGAATTACCCTTCATCTCGTTAAAAACATTTTCAAATTTGGTTCTGAAAGGAGTATTTTCAATGTTGTGAATATCTCTTTGCAGACCGATTTCGCTGTCATATGCCGCAATACCGCCGCGACGTGTACCCAGGTGAGAATGATAGTCCGCACCAAAGAATACATCCGCAATTGCGTCATGTCTGCTGATTGCGCCAAAAAAACCGCCCATATACTTCCTCCATTCAATTTATATCAAAATCTCTGATTTACTTGTTGTACTTTTCTTCTACAGCCTTGTTCTTTTTAAGAACTGTCTCCATTGCATCTTTTCGTTGTGCATCAAGCTTTGCTGCAAGCTCGGCATCCTCAACTGCAATAATCTGAGCAGCTAAAATTGCTGCATTTTTCGCCCCATTGATTGCAACTGTTGCAACGGGAATTCCCGGGGGCATCTGCACTGTTGACAAAAGTGCATCCATTCCATCAAGGTTTGATGACTTAACAGGGATGCCAATAACAGGCAATGTAGTATTTGCCGCAATTGCACCTGCCAGGTGTGCCGCCATGCCTGCCGCCGCAATAATTGCCCCAAAGCCATTTGCCCTTGCATTCACCGCAAAATCCTTTGCTTCAACGGGTGTGCGGTGTGCAGAATAAACGTGCACCTCGAAAGGTACTCCAAGCTCAGAAAGAGCCGTCATCGCTTTTTCAACAACAGGAAGGTCACTGTCTGAACCCATAATAATTCCTACTTTTTTCATAACTTTTCAATCCTTTCAGTAGAATTAACTCTCAAGCCTTAAAAACGTGTTTGGATTGCCTCATTACAATGAGTGGCAATACAGAAAAATTTTATAACGCTTGAAAAAGAAAAGGGCAGTTCCGTAGTATATATACGGACTGCCCAGACGGTCGACATTGCTCGAACTTTTTGTTCCCTTGTGGTTTAATCCACGGTTCCGTCAGTTACAAAAAGTCACTTTTTTACGATACCGGCAGCAATCTGCCACTACTTTATAATTCTAGCACAAACGCCCATTATTGTCAAGGAAATTCGACATTTCAATTTGCACAGAATGTTAAAAATTTAACAGTTATATTTGGATAATATTTTCAAGAATATATTTTTCGATATCGGCTGCTATTTCGTCCATAGACCGCTCGCCGTCTATAATCCTAACTGTTTCGCAATTCTTCATTTTTTCAAATGCCGCAAAGTACGCGTCACGCACCTTGGTCAGCTTTTCTTCTGTTTCGTAAATTTCCACTGTGTCTCGATTTGCAAGAATTCTTTCCATTGCAGTTTTGGGAGTTATATCGATAAAGATTGTGCAATCCGGCCGCAATGTATCTGCACAAAGACTATTAGCATCAACCACCCATTCCGATGGAACCTCGGTGCTTTGATATGCGTATGATGAAAAATAATATCTGTCGCATATTACGGTTTCGCCATTTTCAAGGCTTTTTAAAACACCGTCGTCCTCATTTGTAATGTGATCAAGACGGTCAGCCACAAAAAGTGCCGCCGTCACTTTGGAGTCTGCCTTTATTTTGCCTGACAAAATATCGTGAAGCACTTTGCCTACCATACCATAGGTCGGTTCTAACGTCAGACGTGATTTAACCCCTTTTGCCATAAGGCTTTCAGAAAGTTTTTTCATCTGAGTTGACTTGCCACTGCCGTCAATACCTTCAAATACTATGAATTTCCCTCTGTTTTTCATTGTTTATGCCCCTTTAAATTTTATGTTTATATTTTACTTTATCCTAAAGTATAAGTCAAGTTTTTTAAAAATTTTATCTGTGGACAAATCACACATAGTGCCCCTTTGCCGTATAATACAGTGTAACCAAAAAACAAACAGCAAGCCAAAAAGCACAAAAGGTATTAAGATTAATTTCTTTTTCAGGAGGTGTGAATGTATGGGATGCTTTGGAGGTTCAAATAATTCCTGTCTGTGGATTATTTTGATTCTTATTCTGGTGTGTTGCTGCGGTTGTGGCGACAACAACAGCTGTGGTTGCGGCAATGTTTTAAGCCGTAGTAATGACTGCTGCTGCGATTAAGCAAAACATATAACTTTTTGAAAGGGGGTGCAACGTATGTGCTTTGGTAACGACAATAGCTGTCTTTGGATTATTTTAATCCTTATCCTCGTTTGCTGCTGCGGTTGTGGCAACAACGGCTCAACATTCGGCAACAACAACTGCGGTTGCGGCTGCTAAAAGATGCATATGTTAAAAGTCGGCGATACTTCGTCGGCTTTTTCATTTTACTTTTTTTATATGTTTGAAGGTTTCCTTTTCGCCCTTTTCGGCAAGCATAACAAGCCACTCTTCTAAAAGGTCTGAGGTCTCGGGATGAATGCTGCGCCTAGGCTTTCCACGCATAAAATATTCGATAGGATGATTGCTTGTATAATTTTTGCCCTGATAAATCTTGCTTGCCGCAACTCTGTCGCAAAACATTTCCTTTACAAAACGGATGGGCATTTTAACAGGTGAAACCTGCTTGGTTTGGGGGTTATAATCTGTCCAGTATTCAAAGTGATGTTTGTTTCTGCCCTTGTGATGCATCCACGCAAGGGAATGCCCAAATGTAGCACGCTCCTCTTCATTGGGGCTGCGTGTACCAAGAAAGAACTTAACGCCCGGAATAAATTCTGTTGGCGAAAACTTTGATAAATCGTGCAACAGTCCACGTATTGGGATACCCACACGGCAACAATGAACAAAAACCTTGTGCCGATGACGTACAACGGTTGATAGGTGACCAAAAAAGTTTTTTAGCATCCTGCCCCACTCTCCTTTTAACGAAATTTCACAATAAAATTATAGTATCATAAATAAACAAAAAATGCAAATATTTTTAAACGACACGAAAACCGTTGACAAATGTTTTTTATCATGTATAATAACAATAGAAAAAGGCAAGACCTCAAACGGTTATGCCAAATAAATATCGTTCATAAAAAAATAACGCACTACTTGGCGTTATTTTTTTATGATTAATGCTAAAAGCATCAGAATAATTATAAGTGAAATAAAATTATTATTGTTTTTTTGTAATCCTGTTTTATAATACTTTTGCTACATAAATTGAATATATTATAAGTTGTTTGTAAGGGATAGTATATCCTTTTTTGCATAATATAACATCAAAGAGTTTTGTAAAAACGCAAGCTCACTTGATGTTAGAGTATGCAAAATATTCTATATTCAATTTGTGTAGCAGCAAATCGAGGCTTGCGTTTTTCGTGCGGCAGCTTCGGTTGCCGCACTTTTTATTTATGAAAGGAAACAGACAATGCCTAACTACAAACCACTTTATGAACAGCTTTTTGATGCAATTGAAATTCTGAGAAAGGCACAGATCAATACCGCAGATACCTGCTGCGAGGAACTAAAAAAGGAACGAAACGAAAAATTAAGGGCTTGCCCATTATCAGCAAACCCTCAGTCTGTTGTTGAACCTTAAGCTGCTTGCAGCAGCTTATCCGACGGCTAATGCCGCCCCTTTCCCTCAAGCCAATGATGATTAATTCATATTTTACAATCCCTCAGTCACTTCGTGACAGCTCCCTTTACACAAGGGCGCCATAAAACCGCATCATAAAGCCTTCCCTGTGTAAGGGAAGGTGTCACACGAAAGTGTGACGGAAGGGTTGTCTTTAAAAATTACTGTTTACTCAAAAGGGAAGGCTTTTCACAAACATATTCTTTACAAAAATTCAGCTATCTTATAACGCTTTATTCTCTAAATTTTTTCAAGTCCCCAAATGTTGTTATTGTAGTCCATAATCGACCTGTCACTTGAGAAATATCCCGCCTTTGAAACATTGATAATCGCCTTTTTATTCCAGATGTCAGGTGTCTGGAAGTCTTTTGCCATACGATGACCTGCATCAAGATATGATTCAAAGTCACGCAGCAGCAAATACGGGTCGGCAAAGCCGTGACCGAACACCAAACTATGATAAAGTTCCTGAAACAGGTTCTGGTTATCAGGAGTAAAGGTTCCGTCAATAAAGCTGTCTACAATTCCTTTTATTACCATATTCTGCGAATATACCTCTGCGCTGCCCGAATGTCCTGATGCATAGATGTTTAAAACCTCCTGAGATGTAAGGCCAAAGATATAAATATTATCAAGGCCTACACGCTCGGCAATCTCAACATTTGCTCCGTCTAAAGTTCCAATTGTCAAAGCACCATTGAGCATCAGTTTCATATTACCTGTGCCCGACGCCTCCTTGCTGGCAGTTGAAATCTGTTCGCTGAGATTAGCTGCGGCAACAATCTTTTCGGCAATGGAAACGCTGTAATTTTCTATAAACACAACCTTGAGTATATCGCGTGTTCTGGGGTCGCTGTTTACTACATTTGCAATATTGTTAATCAGCTTTATAATCAACTTTGCCGTATGATAGCCCGGAGCCGCCTTTGCCCCAAATATAAAGGTTTCGGGAAGCATACTTGCCTGCGACGGATTTTCGGTTATCATTTTATAACGATAGATGATATGCATTGCCTTCATAAGCTGACGCTTATATTCGTGAAGTCTTTTTATTTGCACATCAAAGAGAGAATTGGGGTCAACCACAATTCCGTTGTGTTCCTTGATGTATTCTGCCAGTTTTAACTTGTTTTCCTGCTTGATTTCAGCAAATTTTTCACGAAAGGCACTGTCTTCTGCAAACTTTTCAAGTTTTTCAAGATTTTCGGCATTCTTTATCCAGCCGTCCCCGATTGATTCGGTAATAAGCCTTGCAAGACGGGGGTTTGCCTTAAGCAGCCAACGTCTGGGAGTTACACCGTTGGTAACATTCTTGAATTTTTCAGGGGATAGTATGTGATAATCCCTGAAGGTTTCGTTCTTTAAAATATCGGTGTGAAGCGCCGCAACGCCGTTGATACTATGGCAAGCAGTAAGACAAAGATTTGCCATATTTACATTGCCACCGGAGATTACCGCCATATATTCAATCTTGCCAATGTCGTTGCCAAATCTTGAATGGAGATTTTCACGCTGTCTGCGGTCAATTTCCTTAATAATCATAGCAACACGTGGCAGCAGACTTTCAACCATTGACATAGGCCATTTTTCAAGAGCCTCGGTCATAATTGTGTGGTTGGTATAAGCGAAAAGTCTTTGAGTGATATCCCACGCCTCGTCCCAGCCAAAGCCTTCTTCATCCATAAGAATACGCATAAGCTCGGGGATTGCGATTGTGGGGTGTGTGTCATTAATATGAATCTGCACGTACTTTGGCAGTTCATACAGACTGTGTCCGCGGCGTTTCTGCTTTGACAAAATCCACTGAATTGTTGCAGATACAAAGAAGTACTGCTGTTTAAGTCTTAAAAGTTTTCCCTCATAATGATTATCCTCGGGGTAGAGAATTTGTGAAACGACCTCGGCAAGTTCCTTATCTTTAACCGCCATTGCATAATCGCCCCGGTTAAATTCGGTCATATTGATAATCTGTGGCGACCGTGCCTTCCATAGTCTTAATGTGTTTACGAGTTTTGAGTTATAACCCGAAATAGGCATATCATAAGGTTCCGCAATAACCGTGTTATAGCCTGTGTGACGGAATTTCATTCTGCCGTCCTCAAAATATTCCTCAATTTGCCCGTTGTAATGCACCTCAACGCTATCCTCGGGACGCTCAATTTCCCACACATTACCGTCCTCAAGCCAGGGGTCGGGCATTTCAATCTGATATCCGTCAACTATTTTTTGTTTAAACAAACCATATTCATAGCGGATACCACAGCCAAAGGCAGGAAGTTCCAATGTTGAAAGAGAGTCTAAAAAGCACGCCGCAAGCCTGCCAAGACCACCGTTGCCAAGGCCTGCATCGTATTCTACATCCTCAACCTCCGACAAGTCTATACCCATTTCCGAAAGAGCCTCACGGTAGATATCGGTTTGCATAATATTCATCATATTGTTGCCTAGTGCTCTACCCATAAGGAATTCAAAGGAGAGATAATAAAGCTCCTTTTTGTGGCCGTTTTCAAGAATTTCCCTTGATTTTGCCCATTCCTCCATAATTTCGTCACGAACGGTAAATGCACACGCCTTGTATATCTGGTCAGGGGTTGCGTTTTCTACAGTTTTGCCATAGTATCTGCGCAGCTTGCCTGAAATAGTGCTTTTTATCTTTTCTTTAAGTGCCTTTGCTTCTGTCTTTTTCATATTTGCCATTTTATGTTTTTTCCTCCAAATTTCTTGCTGTTTATATGTGTATCAAATTGCTGTAAATCTTCAGATATTCCTTTGCGGACTCCGTCCAGGAGAAATCCTCCTTCATTGCCCTTTGACACAATTTTTTCCACACCGTTTTATCAGCAAAAAAGCTGATTGCACGCCGTATAGTAAATGTCATATCATGAGCATCGGGGGCATAAAAGCTAAAGCCGTTGCCCTCGCCCGTAAATTCATTGTAAGACATTATGGTATCTTTAAGTCCGCCTGTTTCACGAACAACAGGGATTGTTCCGTAGCTGAGCGCAATAAGCTGTCCAAGGCCACAGGGTTCAAACAACGATGGCATCAAAAACAAATCCGACGCCGCATAAATGCGGTGTGCCATTTCGTTGCTGAAGGTAATATTTGCCGACACCTTGTCGGGATTGCACCACGCGTGGTGACGGAACATTTCCTCGTACTTTTCCTCGCCTGTGCCAAGAATAACAAACTGCATATCAAGCTGCAAAAGCTCGCCCATTGCATCAGCAATAATATCAAGCCCTTTTTGGTCAACCAATCTCGAAACTAAACCAATCATAACCTTTTCGCCGTCAACCGGAAGTCCAAGCTGTTCCTGAAGTGCCATTTTGTTTTTCTTTTTTCCCTCAACAACATCCCTGATTCCGTAATTGCATACAATGTTTTTGTCGGTTTTGGGGTTGTATTCCTTATAATCAATACCGTTTAAAATTCCATAAAGAGAATTTGACCGTGCAGACAGCAAGCCGTCAAGTCGTTCTCCGCCTGTATGAGTTTTAATCTCCTGTGCATAGGTTGGACTCACTGTTGTCACCACGTTAGAATATACAATTCCCGCCTTCATCAGATTGGCACAACCGTGGAATTCAAGCTTGTCGTCTGTAAAATATTCATCACCAAGTGACAGAAAATCCTTAACCGCATCAATCGAATAAATTCCCTGATACTTGAGATTGTGAATTGTAAACACTGTTTTTATATCTTTATAAAAATCATTCTGTTTGTAGTATGCCGCAAGCATAACAGGAACCGCTCCCGTCTGCCAGTCGTTGCAATGGATTATGTCAGGTTTAAAATCAACTTTTGGCAGGATTTCAAGAGCCGCCTTGTCAAAGAAGCTGAACCTTTCCAAGTCATCCCATTTATAAAGACATTTTTCGCCGAAATAATATTCGTTGTCTATAAAATAATAGGTTACTCCTTCTCTTTTAATCGAAAAAACGCCGCAGTATTTATTGCGCCAGCCCACAGGAACATAGGTGTAAAGCTCAAAACTCATTTCAGAAACAAATTTGTCTGCTATGAGTCCGTATTTGGGGAGCATAACCCTAACATCATTCCCTTGCGCCGCAAGGTTTTGGGGAAGCGCACCCAAAACGTCACCCAAGCCACCCGACTTGGCAAAAGGTGCAACCTCAGAGGATAGCATCAGTATATTCAAAACACCCTCTCCTTTCTGTCAAACAACTGTACGTTTTCCGATAACCAGCGGATAGGTGCTTTGCCCCATCAGCTTTTTGCCGTTGCAAAGAATAACCTCTTTGTCGAAAATTGCATTTTCAACGGTGCAGTTGTCCATTATCTGCGATTTTTGCATTATGATTGAGTTCTTAACCACCGAACCCTTGCCGATTTTTACACCACGGAAAATGATACAGTTTTCAACAGTTCCTTCGATAACACAACCATCGGCAATTACCGAATTCTTTACCTCTGCACCCTTGCCGTATTTTGTAGGAACGCTGTCCTTACCTTTGGTATAAATACTCTTTCCGTCTCCAGTGCCAAACAGTTCGGCACGAACATTAGGATCAAGCAGTTCAATATTAAAACGATAAAATGAATCAATGCTGTCAATCTTATTTTTGTAGCCATCAAAACGATAGGCATAAATTTTGCATTTGTCTACATTTGCCAGCAGAATGTTTTTTGATATCAAATGCTCGTCGTGAGCCATACAATCTTCAATCATTTCGATAAGAAGGCTCTTTTTAATAAAGAACATATGCATATACGAGCAGTCCGTCTTCTGTCGTTTGGGGTAAACCTGAATGTCCGTCACTCTGCCGTCTTCCTCAATATCAAAAAGAATGTGCTTTTCAAGTTCTTTTTCGCTGAGATTTGGCGCCATTGTATATACAACTGTTATATCGGCGTCCTTTTGAAAATGGAACTCCATTACCTTTTCAAGATCAATATTGCAGATTGTATTGCAATCAGAAAGCATAACATATTCCTGACGGCTTCTTCGCAGATATCTCATTGCACCGTTTAAATAGTCAATGCCGCCCATAATTCTGCCGCCCGTTTCCTGATTTTCAGGAGGAGGCAAAATAAAAAGTCCTGTTTCCTTTCGTGACAAATCCCACGCTCTGCCACTGCCTACGTGGTCAACAAGCGACTGATTTTTGTAGCCCGTGGCAAGACCCACGTTTACAATACCCGAATTTACCATATTTGACAGCATAAAGTCAATTATTCTGTATCTTCCGCCCACGGGAACTGCCGCAAGAGAACGTACACTCAGCAGCTCGCCTAAGTTAACCTCAGAATTCTCCGAGAAAATCAAGCCTAATGCATTATTATTTTCCATAATTATTCACCCTCAGGCAGTAGCCGTTCCTTTCGCAGATTTTGTATTTTTTGTTTTGTTTTTTACATTGCGTGTAACCATTGAACATGTTGCCACCTTGATGTCCTTATCAATTGTGATATCAGGACCTATCAGGGTTATATCATCCGAGCAAATCTTGGTGTTGTGGAAATCTTCCACCGCGTCGCAATCTATGCTGCCTATTACCGCACCTTCAGAAATGAAAGCGCCTGTTCCTATCATCGCCTTGTTCACCACTGCACCTTTGCCTATATGGGCACAGGGGAACACCACAGAATCACGAATTTGCGCGCCTTCTTCAATCGTTACGCCCTGGAATATAACCGAATTTTCAACATCACCATAAATCTCGCAGCCCTCAGTAATATAACAATTCTTCACCCGTGAAGTTGGAGCAAGGTAGTGAGGTGGCTTTGCAGGATTACGGCTGAAAATCTTCCATTTTGCATCGTCAATCTCGTATCCCGGATCGTCGGAAAGCAAGTTCATATTTGCTTCCCAAAGGCTCTGGATTGTACCAACATCCTTCCAATAGCCGTCAAAACGGTATGCCAGCATTTTGTTTCCGTCACCAAGCATTTTGGGGATAATGTTTTTACCAAAATCGTTGTCAGATTTTGGATCATTTTCGTCAGCAATGAGATATTTCTTCAGCACATCCCATGTGAATACATATACACCCATTGACGCAAGATTGCTCTTTGGCTTTTTGGGTTTTTCTTCAAATTCTACGATATTCATATCCGCATCGGTATTCATAATTCCAAACCGCGAAGCCTCGTCCCACGGAACTTCAATTACCGCAATGGTTGCTGCGGCACCCGCCGCCTTATGAGCCTTTACCATTTTTGAATAGTCCATTTTATAAATATGATCACCCGAGAGAATCACCACGTATTCCGGGTCAAATCCGCTGACAAAACCAATGTTTTGATAAATAGCATTTGCAGTACCTTTGTACCATTCGCCCTTCTCTGCAGAAACATATGGTGGCAAAACGTACACGCCGCCGTCATTTCTGTCAAGGTCCCATGGGCGTCCGTTGCCTATATAAGTATTAAGTTCCAGCGGCTGATACTGCGTCAGCACGCCAACTGCCGTGATACCCGAATGAGCACAGTTGCTTAACGGAAAGTCAATAATCCTATACTTTCCGCCAAAGGGCACTGCCGGCTTTGCAATATTCTTGGTAAGAATTCCAAGTCGGCTTCCTTGTCCGCCCGCAAGAATCATTGCAACACATTCTTTTGATTTCATAAAAAGACCTCCGTTTACTTATTCTTTCAAACCCTTATTAGGTTTTATTTTCTTGATATATACTGCCGAAAGTTCTGCTATGTCAATTTCAATTGAGTATCCATCCTTATTCTTCTTTGCCTTTATCTGTTTTGGCTTGCTGCCGCTTCCTCCATACTTTTTATCATTGGTTGAAAGCACTGTCTCATAGGTGCCCGGTCCAGGAACCTTGACCTCGTAATCTTTATGCTCCTGTGCCGCAAAGTTGGCAACAACTATTGTTTTATCTCGTCCACTTCTGCTCTGCCGCACAAATGCCACAACCGAATGTTCGCTGTCGTCTGCAACCAGCCAGTTAAAACCCTTCCAGTCATAATCATTTTCATACATTGAACGGTTGGTTTTATAGAACTCGTTTAAATCCTTTGCAAATTCCTTAATTCCACGATGACTTTCATAGTCAAGAAGCTGCCAGTCAAGACCTTCTGCAAACCGCCATTCAACAAACTGTCCGAATTCACCGCCCATAAACAACAGTTTTTTACCGGGATGCGCATACATATATGCATACAACAGTTTAAGACTTGCAAACTTTTGTTCGTAGCTGCCGTACATTTTATCAAGAAGAGACTTTTTGCCGTGAACAACCTCGTCGTGAGAAAGTGGAAGAATATAGTTCTCGGAATATGCATACATCATTGAGAATGTTAAGCTATTGTGGTTGGAGCCACGAAAATACGGATCCATTGACATATACCTTAGTATATCATTCATCCACCCCATATTCCACTTAAAGTTAAATCCAAGCCCTCCATCGTGCACAGGCTTTGTAACGCCGCCCCAGGCTGTTGATTCCTCGGCTATCATAAGTATATTGGGATAATTTTCAAAAATAATTTTATTCAGTTTCTGCAAAAATCCGATTGCCTCTAAGTTTTCGTGACCGCCGTATTTATTGGCAACCCACTCGCCATCTCTGCGGTTATAGTCAAGATACAGCATACTTGAAACCGCATCAACACGCAGTCCATCCATATGGTATTCCTCAAGCCAGAAAATTGCATTGGATATAAGAAAGGAGTGTATCTCCGTTTTTCCCCAGTTGAACACCAATGTTCCCCATTCCTTATGCTCTCCAAGCCTTGTGTCTGGATGTTCAAAAAGCGGTGTTCCATCAAATTGTCTTAATCCATGCTCATCACGTGGGAAGTGTGCAGGAACCCAATCCATAATGACACCGATTTCTGCCCTGTGACATTCGTCGATAAACGCTTTTAACTCTTTTGGGGTGCCATATCGGCTGTTCGCACTGTAATAACCCGTAACCTGATACCCCCATGATCCATCAAAGGGGTATTCGCAAATAGGCATAATCTCAATATGTGTATAGCCCATATCCTTGACATAAGGAATCAATTTCTTTGCCATTTGTGAATATGTCAGCATTCCACCGTCCTCATCACGCATCCATGAACCAAAATGCAGTTCATAAATATTCACAGGTTGGTCATAAGGTGGTGTTTTTTCACGCTTTTTCATCCATTTTCCGTCACCCCAGCGGTAGCTTGTATCCGCCGTACAAGAAGCAGTTTCGGGGCGAACCTGACTGAAATAAGCAAATGGGTCGGCTTTAAGAATAATGTCGCCGTTTGGAGTTTCAATGCTGAATTTGTAAATTTCCCCATATCCCACATCACATACAAAGCACTTCCATATGCCCGTTTCGGAATATTTTTCCATAGGGTTTTTGCTTCTGTCCCATCCGTTGCGGTCGCAAACTACCGAAACAGATTTAGCCGATGGTGCCCAGACCGAAAAATAGCACCCGGGCAATTTACCATCTGCAACCACATGGGCACCGAGAATATTATAGCTCTTATAATTTTCTCCACGATTGAAAAGAAACATCAAATCGTTTGAAAGCTCCGCCGTTTCCTTTTTTAAATCTATCATCTGAATGTTTCCCTCCAATGTATTTTTTTGTTAGTTTTTCATCATTTTTCCATTATGCTTTTTTCACCTTTTGTGCACTATAACTAACTTAATTTTACCACTATTTGCAGCGTTTGTCCATAAGTAAATTTTACATTTTTGCATCATCCCTAAAATAATTCTACAAATTTGGTAAATATTACCTACATATAAAGATTTCAGCTTCAAAACCCTCAATAAAAATGGTCACCTTTTCATTATCGCAGGATAAAACTTCACCTGACATCTGCCCTTCAAGCTGCATCACCCCAGGAAATTCAAAAACAACTTCTTTGGAATTATGGTTTCTGTTGACAACACACAACAGAGTCCCATCTTTTGCAGGGTTTCCAAACATATCGCGTCCGCCCGAAATTTTTCTTGTGTACGCAAACACACCGTCATGGGCATAAGCCACATCAAAGCTACCTGTCCTCAGGCAGTCAGTCGAATTTCGCATTTGGGTCAACTTTTTATAATAATCAAGCAACTCATTGTCCACACACCGCCATGTATATGGCATGCGGTTAAATGGGTCAGCCAACCCCTGCATACCAATTTCGTCACCATAATATATGCAAGGAACACCCGCAAATGTCATCTGTATAAATGCCGCCAGCCTTAAACGCTTTATGGCAAGGGTTTCGCACCCCGCCTCAAGCCTGAACATTGCCTTTTCATCCCGTGACAAATTCGGGTCTACATACTGTCCTGACAGCAGATTTTTTATTCGCACTGTGTCGTGAGTTCCGAGTAGATTCATAGCCGAATATAAGCTTTCTGCCGGATAATGTTCGGCAATGGTCATCATTCTGTCAGAAAATTCCTCTGCCGTTATACCCTGTGTCAAAAATGCAATTACATTATCTTTAAACGGATAATTCATAACGCTGTCAAGTTCGCCACCAAGAAGGTATTCGCGACGCACGCCATAGCTTTCCTTATTTGATGCATCTTCCCATACTTCACCTATGACAACTGCATCCGGGTTTTCAGCCTTTACCTCTTTACGCAGAATTTTTATAAATTCATCAGGCAGTTCATCAGCCACATCCAGACGCCAGCCGCTTGCACCGCTCCTTAGCCATTTTTTTATTATAGCATCTCTGCCTGTGAGGATATAGTCAATATATGTCGGCTCCATCTCACACACATTGGGAAGGTTAGAACATCCCCACCAACTTGCGTACCCACCGTCACACCATTGAAACCAACTGCGGTAAGGCGAACTCATATCCCGATATGCACCACTGTATTCGCCATATGTGCCGTATTTATTAAAGTAAACACTGTCACTGCCCGTATGACTGAACACACCGTCAAGGATAATCCTTATGCCAATTTCCTCGGCTTTCTGGCATAGTTCCTCAAAATCCTTGAGTGTACCAAGTGCCGGGTCAATTTTGCTGTAATCCCCAGTGTCGTAGCGGTGATTTGAAAATGCTTCAAAAATTGGATTTAAATAAATTACACCTATCCCCAATTCCTTCAGGTATGGAAGTTTTTCAATAATCCCCTGTATATTTCCGCCAAAAAAATCGTTACAGGCAGGGCCATCCTCAAAGGGATGTCTGTTTGAAAACACAGGCTCGTACCAATCCTTGTGTATAATATATTCACTTTTCCGTCCGGGTATTTCAAAAATATGGCCTTTTTTGTAAAAACGGTCAGGAAAAATTTGATACATAATTGAATTTTTAAACCAATCAGGCGTCTTGAAATCTTTGTCGTAAACCGTTATCTGCCAGGATTCTCCGTTGCAGTAATCAATGGTTTCACCCATCCCCTGTGCACCCTTGCAGCACCAACGTCTTGCTCCATCCTTTTCAGCAACGAAACAATACCACATAAGGCAAGACTTTTTCGGCATTGTCAAATTTACAGAATATATATATCCTTCCTCTGTTTCGCCGGTGCAATACATAGGCACAAGAACCTCTGCCTGTTGCCACAAGCGAAGCCAAATCTTTTGCGGCTTTTCGTCGGTTTTTACCGTCAGGCAGACCTCACTTTCGGTTGCCGCCGCCCCGAAGGGTTTTCGGTATTCAATTTGTCGTGAGTTGTGATAAATATACATATTATTTTAAACCTCTTTTAAAAATCTATTGTTTTTTTTTAGTCTTAATGATATAATTCTTTTAGCAATGATTGCAAAGATGCATCATATATTGTTCAAATTCTGAACCCTGTGTGCAGGTCTTTTGAACAAAATATGTTTGCGTATCCGCAGGTGAATTTGATGGATTTTCGTTGTAACGGATTGCAGCAAGGCTTTGTGCCTTGCAAGATTCGTCACAGCAAAAAGGCGCAAATTCAACAAGGATGCATCATATAGTGTTCAAATGACCTGCACAAATATTATAACATAAAAAGGAGCAATGGTAAATGCCCCAATTTGATTTTGATAAAAACTATATAAAATTTGTTATATTTGATATGGACGGAGTACTTATAAATTCCGAGCCTGTCACCGTGAAAGCTGCCTTAAAAGCCCTTTCGGAGATTGGTATATCCGCCACCCCGGAGGATTTTAAGCCCTACCTTGGCGCAGGCGAGGACAAGTTTATTACCGGAATCTGTAAGATAAACAAAAAGGATAATATGATTACCCGGACAATGAGCAGAATGTATGAACTCTTTAACCAATATGTATCTAAGGATTTAACCGTTTATCCATCTGTTCATAAGGTAATTTCCACACTTAAGAAATCAGGCTATCGTCTGTGCATCGCATCAAGCTCGGCAGCAGAAAAACTGGCCGTATCATTAGCTGCGGCTGATATCAACCCCGAACTTTTTGATGTCATAATCACCGGTAGCGATGTGTCCGAGAAAAAGCCGTCCCCCGAAATTTATTTCACAGCAATGGACGAACTTGACGCCGACCCCGAGGAATGTATCATCATAGAGGATGCAATAAACGGCATCCGTGCCGCAATGGCATCAGGCGCATTCTGCTTTGGGGTGACAACGTCTTTTTCAAAAGAAATTCTTGAAAAAGAAGAACCCGATTTTATAGGCGACGATATAATCGAACTGCTTGATATTTTGAAATAAAAACTTTCCCGATTAAGGAGCTTTGCTATGCTTAATTTCATCTGCTGTACCGATGAAACCCAAAAGCTGAACGAAATATACAAACGTGCAACCGCAGATGCCGAAATAGGCAAATCTGTTTTTATTCTTGTGCCCGAACAGTACTCAATGTACGCCGAAGCCGAGCTTATTGAAATTTTGGGGCTTTCTGCCCAGAATAAAATCCAGATTCTGACCTTTTCAAGGCTATGTAACCTTATTTTTTCTAAAATGGGTCCTTTGCGTACTCGGTATATTGACAAAGCAGGCAAGCATATTATGACCCGCCGTGCCCTGCAACTTGCCGAGAAAAAACTGCTGTTTTTCAGGCGTAATATCAATCAACACGGTTTCACAAGTCTTATACAGTCTGCCATCTCGGAATTCAAACGCTATGGAATTTCACCCACAGCACTGACTGATGCGGCCGACAAAACAGGCGACGAAAAGCTTGGTATGAAACTTCGTGACCTTGCTGTTATTTATGAAACATTTAACCAATTGATTGATTTTGGACATTCAAATTCCGAAGATAATCTTTCACTTATTATCCCAAAAATTGCAAAGGCAGATTTTTTGCAGGGAAGTATATATATCAACTTTTTCAGGAGCTTTACTCCTACAGAATATGCAGTTTTGTCCCAGCTTATGCAAAAAGCTGACCTGTGTGTTGCTCTTTCCTGCAATAGCATCAATGATGAATCTGACGTTTTTTCGGCACAGATTAATACCTATAACAAACTGACAAGTATTGCACAAAACAACAAAATCTCAGTATCATCTCCTGTAATTTTAAAGGACGAAATTTCGGTTTATGACGACCTTAAGCATCTTAAAGAAAACTTCTTTCTGTACTCACCTCAAAGCTATTCGGGCGAGGTAAAACACATTCATCTGTTGCGCCCCGATAACTTTTATGCAGAGGTTACTCAGTGTGCCTCCCTTATCCGTCGGCTTTTGAGAGAGGAAGGCTATAGCTTTAACGATTTCCTCATTCTCACGGGCAATATGGAAAATTATGAAATCCTTATTCCCGGTATATTTGACGAATATGGTATCAGCTATTTTCTTGACAGGAAAATTCCACTTACCGACAATACTTTTATGCGGATGATTGTTGCGGTGCTTGAAATTCTGGCGTACGGCTTTTCTTACGATCGTGTTATGCGGCTTGCAAGGTCGGGCTTTTTTAACCTCACGGTTGACGAAACCGATATTTTTGAAAATTATGTTCTTGCTGCAGACATACCCCACGGACAATGGAACAGTTCGGCGGAATGGAGCTATAATCCAGATCCTGATATGTTTGATATGAACTGCATTAATTCGGTTAAATCAAGGCTTATTGACCCTGTTCTGTGCCTCGCGGCAAGGTTCAGCGGCAGAAAAACTACAAAAGATATCTGCACTAAATTGTTTGAATGGCTTAGTGATACAAAAATTAACGAAGCGGTAAACCAAAAAATAACCAATTTCAGGCTTTCATCCGACTCTGAGTCGGCTGAACAACTGCGTCTGGTATGGAACAGCTTTGTTTCGATAACCAACCAGATAAGCGATTATATGCAGGATGAATTTTCAACCTTTGAGGAATTTTACCGACTGTTTTTATCCGCTTGCGGCGAGTTGAATGTAGGTATGGTTCCGCCCACCCGTGACAAGGTTGTCATTAGTCCTGTTGATATGTTCCGCAGTACGGGTTGCAAGGTCGTAATTGTACTTGGAGCACTTGACGGAGTTTTCCCAAAAGACTACAAGTCCGAGGGACTTATTTCCGATGCCGAGCGTCTTTCTTTGGAACAATCGGGTCTTACCCTTGCTCCTGACACCTATTCACAACAGAAGGAAGAACAGTTTCTTATCTATTCCGTCCTGACCACCGCAAGAGAGCAGCTTTATATTTTTTCGCCCCTCAGTGACCGCGACGGCAAAAGTCTTAATCCATCAGAGGTTCTTGCTACGCTGAAGGATTCGCTCTTCCCTCAGCTTACCGAAATCTATGAAGACAACACAAACAGCCTGACCTTTACAGAAAGTCCCAAAGCTGCCTTCAACCGTCTGGCTGCAGAGCTTTTTGAAAAAGACTGGGACATTCAACTTTTATCACCGATTGCTAAAGCAACTTACAACTATTTGAACAATGACCCGATTTTTTCACCGCAGCTCGAGCATTTGCACCAGATGTATCTTACAAAATTTATTGACAACAGCCTTACCCATGATACAGCACGGGAGCTTTACGGGCTTCCCCTTACTCTTAGTGTATCTAAGCTCGAAAAATACAATGCCTGTGCCTTTTCCTTCTTCATGCAATACGGGCTTGTGGCGCAGGAGCGTATGCTTGGTGGTCTTAAATCATCAGACACGGGTAACATTCTTCACAGCGTTCTATGTGATTATTTCAAGACAAAGTCTGAGGAAAATGCAGACTACAGCACCATTAAACGTGACCAGTGTTTCAGTGAAATTTCGGCTTTAGTTGAAAAAGCCGGCAAGGACACCAACGAAAATCTTTATGCAGACTCACACTATTATAAATATATGATGCTGAGACTGAAAAATATTGCAACGGCAACTGCCTGGAAAATGATAAAATTCTATTCACAAAGTAAATTCCGCCCTACCGGATTTGAAATCAGCTTTGGCAAGCACGGAACATACCCGCCCTATGACCTTGACACGCAGCTTGGCAAGGTTAGCCTTAAAGGGTTTATTGACCGCGTTGACAGTGCCAATATTGACGGCATCTGTAACCTTTCAATAACCGACTATAAGTCCTCGGAACGCAAGCTTGATATGGCTCTTGCAGAGGCAGGAATACACTTTCAACCCCTGATATATGCAAATGCCCTTCGTCGGCATATCCCCGACTCTCAGGTTGCGGCAATGTTTTATTTGCAAATGAACGACCCGATTATCGGCTGCAATGCTCCACCCGACGAACACACTTGGGAAAAAGAAATGAGCGACAAAATTGCCGCTCACGGAATAATTATGGATGACGCCGCAGTAATCGAAGGCATCGACCGAGAATACGCAAACAAGGACGCCGTGCATTATATTGTGTGCAATGGGAAGTCCCTGCTTCACAAAGAATTGCTTGAAAAAGCCCTTGCAGATGCCGACAAAAAAGCAGCCGAGTCGGCTGATGACATTCTTGCCGGAAAAATAGATGTTAACCCTGCCTTTGTGTCGGATTTTAACCCCTGCAGATATTGCCCATATGGCAGCATTTGCGGTAAATAACAAAAATTATCAATCGTGAACATATTGTTAATTTTTTGTTTTATGTGTTGACATAAAAATTTCTACATATTAAAATATATATAAGCCGCAAAGCCTTGCGGCTCTTTTGCATTATCGAAAGGACGGATAACGTGAAAGTTCCTTTCCCGTTAAGCCTCCGGCGAATTTCATTGCCCATGCGAAATTTTCTTCGCATTCGCTTAGAAACGCATATGGGAGTAAAAATCTCTTATCATTCCTTACCATACGGATAAGAGAAATTTAATTACTGTTTGTGCCGACGTATGGCGGCAGAATGGAGATTTTTATGATTAAAAAACTGCTTTCCTGTGTCAGAGAGTATAAAGCTCCAACCATTCTGACCTTTATCTTTATTATAGGCGAGGCAATTATTGAATGCCTTATACCTTTTATTACTGCAAATCTTGTAAATTTGATAAAAACCTCAATCGAAATGAAAACCCTTATTTTTATCGGGCTGTCGCTTGTCTTGCTTGCTTTGGTTTCGCTTTTATGCGGTGCTCTGGCGGGCTACACAAGCGCAAAAGCATCAGCCGGCTTTGCAAAAAATCTAAGGAACGACATCTTTACAAAAATTCAGAGCTATTCCTTTGAAAACATTGATAAATTTTCATCATCCTCGCTTGTAACGCGTCTTACCACCGACATAACCAATGTTCAAATGGCGTATATGATGTCAATCCGCACAGCATTGCGTGCCCCGATGATGTTTACATTCTCAGTTATTATGGCATATATTATGGGCGGTGTTTTGGCGTCAACCTTTATTGTTGTAATTCCCGTACTTGTTTTTGGGCTGTTATTAATCAGCAAAAAAGCAATGCCAGCATTCCACCGTGTGTTTAAAAAATATGACAAGCTTAACGAATCCATCGAAGAAAACGTTCGTGGCATGCGTGTAGTAAAGGGCTTTTCACGCGAAGAACACGAAAAAGAAAAGTTTGGCAATGCTGCCGAGGAAATTCGCCGTGATTTTACCAAAGCAGATCGTATTATAGCCTTTAACCACCCTTTGATGCAGGTTTGTATGTATTTTAATATGATATTTGTTCTGGTTGTAGGCTCTTATCTTATTATTTCCAGTATGGGCAGCAACCTTGATGTAGGCCAGATTTCAGCAATGCTTACCTATGGTATGCAGATACTTATGTCTCTTATGATGCTGTCAATGATTTATGTGATGATTACAATGTCAATGGAATCAATGAAGAGACTTTCAGAGGTCCTTACAGAAGAATCAACGCTTACAAATCCCGAAAATCCGGTTTTTGAAATTAAAGATGGCTCTGTTGATTTTTGCAACGTAAGCTTTAAATATTCGGCAGATTCAAAAAAATACTCGCTTTCGGATGTAAACCTTCATATTAAATCAGGAATGACCGTAGGAATTATAGGCGGTACAGGGTCCAGCAAGTCAACACTTGTTCAGCTTATCCCCCGTCTTTATGACGTATCTGAAGGCACATTATCGGTTGGGGGTATAGATGTTAAAAAATACGATATTACCGCCCTCCGTGACAGCGTTGCAATGGTTTTGCAAAAAAACCAGCTATTCTCAGGCACGATTAAAGAAAATTTACGCTGGGGTAACGAACATGCAACCGACGAAGCGCTTATTGAAGCCTGCAAGCTTGCTCATGCTGACGAATTTATTTCTTCTCTTTCACAAGGCTATGATACATTTATCGAGCAGGGCGGCAGCAATGTATCTGGCGGTCAGAAACAGCGTCTTTGTATTGCAAGAGCTCTTCTCAAAAAACCAAAAATCCTTATCCTTGACGATTCTACCAGTGCAGTTGACACCAAAACCGACACTATGATTCGTATGGCATTCAAAGAATATATTCCCGAAACAACCAAAATCATTATTGCACAGCGTATTGCATCGGTTCAGGATGCCGACCTGATTGTTGTTATGGAAAACGGCACAGTTTCAGCAGTCGGAAACCACAGTGAGCTTATGAAAAACAGCGAAATTTACTGTGATATTTACAATCAGCAGACAAACGGAGGTGATAGTAATGAAGCCAATGAGTAATTCACGACCATCAATGCGTGGCTCAAGACCACCCATTAAAAAAGGAAATCTTGCACGTATTCTCAAAATGCTTTTTAAGGCATACCCTGTTTTGGTTTCTACTTCCGCCATTTGTATTATTATATCGGCAATAACCGCCTCTCTTCCGGCTATCTTCCAGCAGCAGGTGCTTGCCGATATAGAGATATGGATTTCATCCGGAGACTGGAAGGCAGCCTCAGCAGTAATTTTTCCTAAGATTGCAATTCTTGCGGCTTTATATGTATTTTCTCTGAGTGCCATTCTGTGCCAGACACAGCTTATGGCATATATCACTCAGGGCTTTTTAAATAAGATGCGCCGTACTATGTTTGAAAAAATGCAAAACCTACCCATAAAATATTTCGACACCAACCGCCACGGCGATATTATGAGCCGCTATACCAATGATATCGACGCATTAAGACAGCTTGTTTCGCATACTTTTCCGACAATACTGCAATGCTCCGTTTTGCTAATATCCGTTCTCAGCATAATGCTCTATTACAGCCTGTGGCTTACCCTTACCGTTCTTGCAGGCGTTGTGTTGATGATGTTTGTCACCAAAAGGGTGGGCAAAGGCTCAGCGAAATACTTTGTAAAACAACAACGCTCCTTAGGCGAAGCCGAGGGCTTTATTCAGGAAATGATGGCAGGACAAAAGGTTATCAAGGTTTTTAACCACGAAGACAAGTGCTGTAAAGAATTTTACAGAATAAACGAAAATCTGTTTCAGGATAACTTCCGTGCTAATGCCTTTGCAAATGTTCTTGGTCCTATCATACAGAATATCGGCAATATTCTGTATGTTCTTATTGCCCTGATTGGTGGGGCTCTCCTTATTGCCAAGCTACCCAATATTGGTATTTCCTCATTATTAGCAGGCTCGGTTAGCATAATTACCATTGACATTGTTATTCCATTTCTTAATATGGCAAAGCAGTTTACAGGCAATGTAAATCAGGTTACGCAGCAGGTTAATTCAATTGCAATGGCAATGGCAGGTGCCGACAGAATTTTTACTCTCGTCGACACCAAAGCCGAGACCGACGACGGATATGTTACCCTTGTAAATGCAACAACTGACTCTAACGGCAACATAACAGAATCTCTTAAGCGTACAGGTAAATGGGCATGGAAGCATCCGCACAGCGACGGAACAATTACCTACACTCCTCTTGCCGGCGATATACAGCTCAGTGATGTCGATTTTGCTTATGAAGAGGGCAAAACTGTTTTGCATAACATAACGCTTTATGCCAAACCTGGTCAAAAAGTTGCCTTTGTGGGTGCAACAGGTGCAGGAAAGACCACAATCACTAATTTGCTTAACCGGTTCTACGACATAGAGGACGGCAAAATTCGCTACGATGGTATAAATGTAAATAAAATCCGCAAATCTGACCTGCGACGTTCATTGGGACTTGTGCTGCAGGAAACAAATCTTTTTACGGGAACAGTTATGGAAAACATCCGCTACGGCAAGCTTGATGCAACCGACGAGGAATGTATTGCTGCAGCAAAGCTTGCAGGTGCTGATGACTTTATTACGCGTCTGCCCAAGGGCTATGATACCGAGCTTTCAAATAATGGCGATAATCTTTCACAGGGTCAGCGTCAGCTCTTGTCCATTGCACGTGCGGCTGTTGCCGACCCGCCGGTTATGATTCTGGACGAGGCAACCTCCTCAATTGACACACGAACAGAGCAAATTGTTCAGCGTGGAATGGATAAGCTGATGGAGGGCAGAACGGTCTTCGTTATTGCTCACCGTCTTTCAACCGTAATGAATTCTGATGTAATTATGGTGCTTGACCACGGAAAAATCATTGAACGTGGCAGTCACGATGACCTGATTGCCCAAAAGGGTAAGTATTATCAGCTCTACACCGGTGCCTTTGAGCTTGAGTAAAAAGCATAAAATTAACGACTGGATATATTACAATATCCCGTCGTTATTTGTTTTGTTAAGTATATATTTTATTTTTGATAAGGTATAGAAAAAACTTTATCACAAACTATTTAATGAAATAACAGAAACAATTGACAAATTGCAACAAGTACAAAAAGATACCGAAGAAATGTATCTTGATATGTGCGAGAAAGAATTTCCCAACGGAGAAGATTTGGAAGCATTAGAAAAAGAAATTCCTTTGGAATTTTCACACTAACGTTGTCCTACTTTCCCAGGCAGCTGGAACGTTAAGCCAACAGTTCGGTGAACTGTTGGTAGTGTAAGTTTGCAAAAACCGAGAGGTTTTTGGAATGTAAAAGAAAATCTTTGATTTTCTATACATTTAAAAAGAACCCACCAAGTATCAAGCGCTTATCAAGAAAACTCCGCAAGGAGTTTTTTCTTTAACCTTTAGCGTTGATGATAGGTAAATCAAAATGGGCAGCACACACAAACACAAAAAAACACACCTGAAATCAGATGTGTTTTTTCGTGTTCCGGCGACGCCGTAGCGTCAAAAAGACGTGCCAGTGACACGTCTTTAGCGAAGGATTGTGAAATGCGAAAGCATTTCACTGATAAGGACAAAACTCGCAAGAGTTTTAACCACAGACGTCGCCAAGGAATTTGCAAAACAAAAAAGGATATCCAACTGGATATCCTTTTGCAAATTCCGGCAGCGTCTTACTTTCCCAGGCAGTTGCCCACCAAGTATCATCAGCGCTAAAGAGCTTAACTACTGTGTTCGGAATGGGAACAGGTGTGACCTCTTTGCTATTGCCACCGAATGTATGTCAAACGCATTGCTGC
>JAZNBG010000020.1:0-56317 GCA_045586925.1 Clostridia bacterium
TATATGGCGACCTTTCAAACGAGGGCGTTATTTATGCAACCATCGTTGTTTCTTCTGTGCCTATGCTTATGCTTTACCCCTTTATTCAGAAATATTTCGTAAAGGGCGTTATGGTTGGCGCAGTTAAGGGTTAAAATTTAAAACAGACATCTTATTTTGAACTATGTATGTTTAAATGAGATGTCTGTTTTTTGTGAAAAGTGAAGAGTGAAAAGTAAAAAACTGACAAGTCGAAACTTGTCAGTTTTTGGCGGAGAAGGAGAGATTTGAACTCTCGCGCCGCTTTCACGACCTACACCCTTAGCAGGGGCGCCTCTTCGGCCTCTTGAGTACTTCTCCGAATTTAAAAACATTATTAAAATAAAAAAATGGCGGAGAGGCAGAGATTCGAACTCTGGGTGCTTTCGCATCACTAGTTTTCAAGACTAGCTCCTTAAACCACTCGGACACCTCTCCGTTTACGTTGTCACTTCTCTAAGCGACTTTGACATTATAGCATAGTATTGCAACTTTGTCAATAGAAAAATGAAATATTTTATTAAAAATTTTTAAAGAAAAAATGCAAAAGAAAGTTAATAAATATTGACATAAAAATGTTATTATGGTAATCTGTAATTGTGGTTACACGTAAGAAAAAATCATAAAGGAGACAAGGAAAATGATTTACGATTTAATTGAAAACAAAGACATATATGTTAATATGGGTGAAAAATTCAAAAAAGCTTTTGACTTTATTGTTAAAGGAACTGAAGAAGACATCGCTGTTGGAAAATATGAAATTGACGGTGATGAAGTTTATGCAAGTGTAAGTGAATATGACACCAAAACAGAAGGAAATTACGAAGGTCATATACAGTATATTGATGTTCAGTATATCCTTAAAGGGCACGAGGAAATCTACTGGAAAAACCTTAAGGATTGTACTTTAATCAAAGATTATACTCCTGATAAAGATGTTAAGATTTATTCAGCAGAAAATCCGGTAGTTCTTGATATGCCGGCAGGGGCTTTTGCTATTTTCTTCCCTGATGATGCACACGCTCCTAACAGAGCATATAAAGAGGTTTCTCACGTTAAGAAAATTGTTGTAAAAATCAAAGTTGATTAATGAAAAAAGCCCGGATTTCCGGGCTTTTTCTGCATATATAAGACATTTATTCGCCTTTTGCTTCGCAGTATGCACAGCGATATTCTTTTTTTACACTGTCGGTCAGATTAAATATATTGGGCAGCTCCTGTTCGGTTGTGGTGATGCAACGAGGGTTTTTGCAGAAAATTACATCGGTGAGCTTTTCGGGAAGGCTCATTTTTTTCTTTTCTACAAGCTTTTCATCTTTAATAACATCAACTGTTGCATCGGGTGAAACATAGCCTAAAATGTCCATATTTAGCTCTATCAAGGCATCAATTTTTATAATATCCTTTTTGCCCATTTTTGAACTGGTTGCATTTTTTATAATTGCAACAGGGCAGTCAAGTAGGTCAAGGCGGAGGAGGTTATAAATTTCCATACCCTTGCCTGCCTCGATATGGTCAATTACATATCCGTTTTTGATTGAATCTATATTCATTACTCTACCTCCAATAGCTTAAGAATCAAAGCCATTCTCATAAACTTGCCGTTGAGTACCTGCTTAAAGTAGCAGGCTCTTGGATCGTCGTCAACTTTAACGCTGATTTCGTTTACTCTCGGCAGAGGATGCATAATGCAAAGGTCTGATTTTGCTGTGGAAAGCTTTTCAGGAGTGAGGATATAGCTGTCTTTAAGACGAAGATAGTCTTCTTCGTTGAAAAACCTTTCCTGCTGAACACGTGTCATATAAAGAATGTCAAGCTGTGGCATATATTCAAGTAAATCTGTTGTCTGTATATATTCGCAACCTGATTTTTTGATAATATTCTTAACATAACTTGGAAGTTTTAACTCATCGGGTGAAATAAGAATAAACTTTATTCCTGTATATCTTGTCATAGCCGAAATTAAAGAGTGTACTGTTCTGCCGAATTTAAGGTCACCGCAAAGACCGATAACCAAATTATCAAAACGCCCCTTTTCTCGGTGTATAGTAAGAAGGTCTGCAAGAGTCTGTGTGGGATGATTATGACCACCATCGCCTGCATTGATTACCGGAATGGATGAGTTCATTGCTGCAACAAGGGGTGCACCCTCTTTTGGATGACGCATTGCAATAATATCAGCATAACAGGAAACTGTTTTTGCAGTATCGGCAACACTTTCGCCTTTGGAAGCTGAACTAGAGCCTGCACTTGCCATTGACAGAACGTGCCCGCCAAGCTCGTACATTGCAGCCTCAAAGCTTAGGCGAGTTCTGGTAGAAGGTTCAAAGAACAGTGTTGCCAGCTTTTTCCTGTCACACTTGTGAGCATACTTATCGGGATTTGCAATGATATCCTCTGCAGTCACAACAAGCTTATTAATTTCTTCCATAGAAAGGTCTTTTATATCAATAATACTTCTCATAAAAGTCAATCCCTTCGAAAAATTTTTTATCCATTTATCCAGCTTTCATCAGATGGATTGTTGCGGAAGGCAATAAGTCTTTCGATATCTTCGGGCTTGATATAGCCTTCTTGTGCCGCAACTTCAGCGATTACATCAAAGTTTGTAAGGCTGATATTTTTTACATCAGCTGCCGCAAGTCTGTCAAGACCCTTTTGCATACCATAGGTAAAGATTGAAACAATACCAAGAACTTCGGCACCTGCTTCGCGAAGGATGTTTACAACTTCGATAACGCTGCCACCTGTTGAGATAAGGTCTTCAACAACAACAACCTTTTGGCCTTTTTCGAGTTTACCTTCAATCTGGTTTTGTCTGCCGTGGTCTTTTGCACCGCTGCGAACATATCCCATAGGAAGTTCAAGAAGATGTGCAGTGATTGCTGCGTGTGCAATGCCTGCAGTTGATGTTCCCATAAGAACCTCTGCATCAGGATAGTTTTCTTTAATAAGTGTTGCAAGACCGTTTTCAACATCGCTGCGAACAGAAATATCGCTGAGTGTTAAACGGTTGTCGCAGTATACGGGGCTTTTAATTCCGCTTGCCCATGTAAAGGGCTCTTCAGGGCGGAAGAACACAGCTTTAATCTTTAATAAATCTTTTGCAATTAATTCTTTCATTCTAATTTCCATAGCCTTTCTGCCCACAAATAGTAATTAAAAATTTACACGCACCTCATTGTGGGCAGATAAGGCGTGTAGTGGAAATTACGCACATCGCCGTTTAGTGCCTTTCAGGCACAAAAGCTCGGCGGTGCAATAAATTCCACCGGAGGCTTAACGTGATTTTTCACGTTATTTATCTCCTTTTAAAAATTATCCTACAAATTCATCAACACATCTTTTGTATGCTGCAACGGGGTCTTCTGCTGCGGTAATGGGTCTTCCCACAACTATGTAGTCAGAGCCGATGGCTTTTGCATCAGCCGGAGTCATAACACGAACCTGGTCGCCCTTGTCGCCGTCAGCAAAGCGGACACCGGGAGTAACTGTGATAAAATCCTTACCACAGGTATTGTGAACCTTTTCAGCCTCTAAGGGTGAGCATACAACACCGTCAAGACCGGCTGCCTTTGCGTTGCTTGCATAGTGCATAACAACCTTGTCGATTGGCTCGTTAATAAGCAAGTCTTCCTTCATTTTTTCTTCACTTGTGGAGGTGAGCTGTGTTACTGCAATAAGAATAGGACGTGTGCCGTCGGGTCGTGTAAGACCTTCAATTGCAGCTTCCATCATTGCAACAGTGCCTGATGCATGAAGATTAGTCATATCAACATCCAGACGGCTGAGCACAGACATTGATTTTTTTACTGTGTTTGGGATGTCGTGGAGTTTAAGGTCAAGAAATATTTTATGGCCGCGTTTTTTTATTTCACGGACAATTTCGGGGCCTTCAGCATAGAACAATTCCATACCTATTTTTACAAACGGTTTTACATCTGTAAATTTGTCTAAAAATTCAAAAACTTCTTTCTTTCCTGCAAAGTCGCAGGCAACTATAACGTCTTTTCCCATTAGTGGGCACCTCCTATAATACTATTTAAATCTGAAATTCCGTATTTTTCCATAACTGACGGAAGCTTTTCTATAATTTCCTTGCATGCAAAGGGATTAACCAAGTTTGCGGCACCGACCTGAACGGCAGTTGCACCTGCAAGCATCATTTCGATTACGTCCTCGGCAGAAGAAACACCGCCCATACCAATGATAGGAATGTTAACTGCCTCATATACCTGATATACCATACGTACAGCAACAGGGAAAATTGCAGGCCCTGAAAAACCACCCATTTTGTTGGCTATAACGCACTTCTTTGTTTTAAGGTCAATTCTCATACCAAGCAGAGTGTTGATAAGGCTGATACCGTCAGCTCCGGCTTCTTCGCAAGCCTTTGCGATAGAAACAATGTCTGTTACATTGGGTGACAGCTTTATAATAACCGGTTTTTTTGAAACAGCTTTAACAGCCTTTGTAACCTCTGCTGCAGCTTCGGGTGATGTGCCAAAACTCATACCGCCGCCGTGAACATTTGGACAGGAAATATTAACCTCAAACCAGCCAATTTGTTCTTCGTTGCTGAGTTTTTCGCAGGTGTATACATAGTCATCAACAGAAAATCCACTGATGTTTGCCATAACCGGCTTGGAAAAAACTTTTTTAAGTTTAGGAAGCTCATTTTCGATAACAGCATCAACACCAGGGTTTTGCAGACCTACAGAATTGATCATACCCATCTTACATTCTGCAATTCTTGGGGTTGGGTTGCCGAACCTTGCGTCTTTGGTTGTTCCTTTAAACGAGAATGTTCCAAGACAGTTTATGTCATAAATTTCAGCAAATTCATAGCCAAAACCAAATGTTCCGCTTGCAGGGATTATTGGGTTATCAAGGGTAATGCCGTTTAACGCTACTTTTGTGTTTACCATATGATTTCCTCCCTTTCAAGAACCGGCCCATCTTTGCAGATGCGCTTGTTGCCGTATTTTGTCTTGCACGAGCAACCCATACACGCACCAAAGCCACAGCCCATACGTTCTTCAAAGCTGTACTGACCGGAGCCCACTGCAATCGCCTCGATAGCTTTAAACATAGGCATAGGGCCACAGGTGAAGAAGTAGGAGTAGTCAAGACCCTTCATAGCGTCAGTAACAAATCCGTGTATTCCGTAGCTGCCGTCGGCGGTTGTAATAAGAACCTTTGCACCTAAAGCCTTGAATTCTTCCTCAAAGAATACATCATCACGGCTGTTAAAGCCTAAGATTACGGTTGGCTTTTTACCTTGTTTGATTAATTCTTTACATAAGTTATACATAGGCGGAACACCAACACCGCCACCGATAAGAAGGGGTGCATTACCGCTTTTTTCGGTATTAAAGCCGTTGCCTAAGCCTATCAGAAGGTCAAGCTTTACTCCTGGCTTATAATTACTCATAATTTCGGTGCCCTCGCCCACGATTTTGTAAATAAGGGTAAGGGAATTATCCGAATAGTCACATACAGAAATGGGTCGTCTGAGATACAGGCCGTCAATCTGTATGTTTACAAACTGACCGGGTGCTGTAAGCGAACTTGTGTCGCCTGACAACACCATCAGCATAATATCTTTTGCAATTTTTTCATTGCGTTTTATTGTAAAAATTTCCTGTTTCACAGCAAAAAATTCTCCTTATGCATCAATTGTTGAGATTGTAAGAGTATTTTCTTCAAGCACGTCAAGCAGTACCGAAACTGTATCAAGAGATGTAAAGATATTTACGTTATTTTCGGTTGCACACAGACGGATTTCGTGACCGTCGTTAATGTTTGAGCCAGAGCCTGATACATCGCTTGTATTGATAATATAAGCTATATGACCCTGACGGATTGCTGATGGAATTTCGTCATTGTCTTCACTTATCTTTTTCAGCATATGTGTGCGGATACCGTTTTTCTTAAGGAATTCTGCAGTACCCTTTGTTGCCTGAATGTTAAAGCCAAGGTTATAAAATCTGCGGATAAGTTCAAGAGCTTCGTCCTTGTCTTTGTCGGCGATGGTTGCAAGAACTGTGCCGTAATTCTGGACAATCATACCTGATGCCTGAAGCGCTTTATATAATGCCCGATTAAGCTTGTCGTCATAACCGATTGCTTCACCTGTTGATTTCATTTCAGGTGAGAGGTATGCATCAAGTCCACGGATTTTATTGAACGAGAACACAGGAACCTTTACATACCAACGATTTTTCTCCTTGGGATAAACCTCGGTGTGGCCTTGTTCCTTAAGGCTCTTGCCCATAATTACCTCTGTTGCAATGTCTGCAAGACTATAACCTGTAGCCTTGGAGAGGAATGGAACTGTTCTTGAAGAACGTGGGTTAACCTCAATAATATATACGTCTTCGTTTTTATCTACAATGAACTGAATGTTATAAAGACCTACAATTCCAATGCCAAGACCAAGCTGCTTTGCGTATTCGATAATTGTTGCTTTTACTTTGTCAGAGATGCTGAAGGAGGGATATACGCTGATTGAATCTCCGCTGTGGATACCTGTACGTTCAACAAGTTCCATAATGCCGGGGACAAATACATCCTTACCGTCACAGATAGCATCAATTTCTACCTCTTTACCGCTGATGTATTTATCAACAAGTACAGGCTTGTCCTCGTCAATTTCAACGGCTGTTTTAAGGTAGTGACGAAGCTGGTCTTCGTTGCCTACAATCTGCATTGCACGGCCGCCAAGAACAAAGCTGGGACGTACCAAAACGGGATAGCCGATTTCTTTTGCTGCCGCAACACCGTCTTCAATCTTTGTAACGGCTTTGCCCTTAGGCTGAGGAATATTGAGCTTTTTAAGGATTTTCTCAAATGCATCACGGTTTTCTGCACGGTCAATTGCGTCACAGTCTGTACCAATGATAGCGACGTTACGATCTGTAAGAGGCTGAGCAAGGTTAATGGCTGTCTGTCCGCCAAGTGATGCAATAACACCCTCGGGATTTTCGTAGTGAATGATATTCATTACATCTTCGGGAGTAAGCGGTTCAAAATAAAGCTTGTCTGCTGTGGTGTAGTCGGTTGAAACAGTTTCGGGGTTATTGTTGATGATAATTGCTTCATAGCCCGACTTTTTGATTGTGGTAACAGCGTGAACAGTTGAATAGTCAAATTCAACACCCTGACCAATACGGATAGGACCTGCACCTAAAACCATAAGCTTTTTCTTGTCTGTTATAATTGAATCATTTTCACCTGTATAGCTTGAATAGAAATACGGGATATATGCATTTGTGTGGCAGGTATCAACCATTCTGTATACAGGGAATATATCATTATCGCATCTTAGATTGTAAACGTCAATCTCAGGAACATCCCAGAGCTTTGCGATAAACGGGTCACTGAAACCGATTTTCTTTGCTTCTTTAAGGGTTGCAACATCACCCTTGTTGCTTGCGATTACAGCTTCAAAATCTACTATTTTCTTGATGGATTCAAGGAAGTAGGGGGTAATCATTGTAATTTTGTGAAGAGTGTCAAGGTCTACACCCTTTCTGATAAGCTGTGCAACAGCATAGATGTTGTCGTCACGGAACTCTTTGATGTATTCAAGCATATCGTCAACAGACATATTCTCAAATTTAGACATCCAGATATGATTTACACCAATTTCAAGAGAACGGATTGATTTAAGGAAACATTCCTCCAAGGTAGAGCCGATACCCATAACCTCACCGGTTGCCTTCATTTGTGTGCCAAGCTTGTTGGTTGCCGACGCAAATTTATCAAAGGGGAAGCGTGGGAACTTTGCAACGATATAGTCGAGTCTTGGTTCAAAAGCTGCCGTTGTATTTGCAATAGCAATTTCGTCAAGTGACATACCAACAGCGATTTTTGCAGTTACCCTTGCGATTGGATAGCCGCTTGCCTTTGATGCAAGAGCAGAAGAACGTGAAACTCTGGGGTTAACCTCGATAAGATAATACTCAGATGTTGTGGGATGCAGGGCAAACTGAACATTGCAGCCACCCTCAATTTTAAGTTCACGAATGATTTTGATTGCACTGTCGTTGAGCATCTTGTGGTCATGCTCACTTAATGTAAGAATAGGAGCAACAACAATACTGTCACCTGTGTGAATACCAACAGGGTCGATATTTTCCATGCCACAGATTGTGATTGCGTGGTCTTCAGAGTCGCGCATAACCTCAAACTCAATTTCTTTATAACCCTTAACGCTCTTTTCAACAAGAACCTGAGAAACGGGTGAGAGCTTAAATGCATTTGTACCAACTTCAATAAGTTCTTCTTCGTTATAGGCAAAGCCACCGCCTGTGCCGCCAAGAGTAAAGGCAGGACGAAGAACAACGGGGTAGCCTATTCTCTCGGCTGCAGCCTTTGCTTCGTCAAGAGAATAAGTTATTTCTGAAGGAATAACCGGCTCGCCGATTGACTGACACAGTTCCTTAAAAAGTTCACGGTCTTCGGCGCGTTCGATACTGTCACTCTTTGTGCCAAGTAGCTCAACCTCACATTCTTTCAAAACGCCCTTTTTTTCAAGCTGCATAGCAAGGTTAAGACCTGTCTGTCCACCGATACCGGGAACAATAGCATCAGGACGTTCGTGACGAATGATTTTTGCTATATATTCCAAAGTAAGAGGCTCCATATAAACCTTGTCAGCAATGGTAGTATCTGTCATAATTGTTGCAGGGTTTGAGTTTGCAAGAATAACTTCATAGCCTTCTTCTTTAAGAGCAAGGCACGCCTGTGTTCCTGCATAGTCAAATTCAGCTGCCTGACCTATTACAATAGGGCCCGAGCCGATAATAAGAATTTTTTTGAGATCTTTTCTTTTTGCCATTTTTCCTTTTCCTCCTAAATTTTTTCGGTTTCCTGCCATACGATGCTGCCCTTTGAAATTGTCATTAGACATTTTCCAAAGACTTGGCTACCCTCAAAGGGGGTGCTTTTGCCCATCGACAGAAAATCTTTTGTGTCTATTTTATAAGAACAATCAAGGTCGAAAACCGTTAAGTTTGCCACTTTACCTTCTGCAAGACTATTGTCTATGCCGAAACGCTTGCAAGGGTTGTCGTGCAATAGCTCAATCAGTTTTTCAAGAGTGATTATTTTTGTTTTTACAAGGTTTGTATAAAGTATGGGGAAGGCTGTTTCTATTCCAACAATTCCCATCAGACTGTCTTTTAAGCCCTTGCCCTTTTCCTCAGCAGAATGGGGGGCGTGGTCAGTTGCAATCATATCAATTGTACCATCCTTAATGCCTTCGATAAGAGCAAGTCTGTCATCCTCGCTGCGAAGGGGAGGATTCATTTTAAATCGTCCGTCCTCCTGCAAGTCTTTGTCCGAAAGAACAAGATAGTGAGGAGCGGTTTCACATGTTACATCAAGACCCTCGGCTTTAGCGTTGCGGATAAGCTCAACGCTTTCCTTAGTGGAAATGTGACATACGTGATATGCACAGCCTGTTTCCCTGACAAGCTCAAGGTCGCGTTTTATCTGACCCCATTCACTTTCCGAGCAAATGCCCTTGTGCCCATTTTTCTTTGCATATTCGCCATCATGAATGTATCCGCCATGGAGGAGGGAGTTGTCCTCGCAATGGGCAGATATTATTTTGCCAAGAGTTTTTGCAGATTTCATTGCCTGACGCATCATATCGTCATTCTGAACACCCTTGCCGTCGTCAGAAAAGCCTGCAACAAAGGGTGACATAGCTTCCATATCCGATAAAACCTCGCCCTTACTTTCCTTTGTGATTGTTCCAAACGGAATAACATCTATCACAGCCGATTTTTTTATTGCATCAAGCTGCACGTTAAGATTATCAAGGGAGTCAGGTGCGGGTTTCAGATTTGGCATAGAACAAACTGTTGTGTACCCACCGTGTGCCGAAGCCTTTGTACCGGTTTCGATATTTTCTTTATACAAAAAACCCGGCTCTCTTAGATGAACATGGACATCTGTAAAACCGGGGAAAATATATTTGCCGTCAAAGGGGATAGTTTGAAAATCAAAAAAAAGAGGATTGCCTTCAAAGGTGACTGTGCCGTCAACAATGAATACATCCTTCTTTGTAAATTCACTATTCAAATAAACCATTGCATCTTTTAATATACAGTTCATCGTGGTTTCCTTTCTGACATTTTCATATATTTTATCACAAACAATGGTCTGTGTCAACACTAAAATTAAAGATTTGGAAAGATTTTATTAAAGATTTGGAAAGAATTTAAGAGATTAAAAAAAATCTAACCTCCTGTGTATTGAAGGAGATTAGATTGTATGGATTATAAATTGCCTCGGTTACAAACTTGTCTTTGGCAAAATTATTTGTTTCATAAACAAAATTTAAGGTTTCAATAGGTTCAGGAGATTTGTTTGCCGACACAAATCTGCAAATACTGTATATATGTTATTCTACTCGTTTTTTAATTACTTTCGCAGGTGAGCCAACCGCAACACTGTATGGCTCAATGGGTTTCACAACAGTCGAACCTGCACCGATTACACTGCCGTCGCCAATATCTCCGGTATACATAATACAAACACCCATGCCGATATAGCAGTCGTTGCCGATTGTAACTTTTTTGCAGTTGCCGCCCTGATGCCAGATTATATCGTCAGGATTGTCAAATTTGTGAGAGTAGGGAGTAAGGACTATATTCTGTGCAAAAAGGCAGTTGTCGCCTATTTCAAGCCCTTTATGACCAAACAAGGTTGTGCCTGTTCCCAGATAGACCGAATTGCCGATTTTAATATAACCGCCATTTTTGTTCTGGGTGTCAAGATAAACTCTTTCGCAAATGTAACAGCCATTGCCTATTTCAATACCATCTTCACCCCGTGCAATAATTGTAACGTCATCATAGATATTCACATCATCACCGATACTTACATACTGCGGATTAACAATTTTAACTTTGCTGCCGATTTTTACATTTTTGCCCATGGATCTAAGTTGGGTTTTGTAATATTCCAACCTTAAATTTGCGGCAAACTCACTGTCATCATTCATAAATACAGTTTTATAAAAATTTTCCTTTTGCTCCGCTGTCATATTCTCAAAAGCCTTACTAAAAAAATAATCGTTCATCGTTTATATTAACCTTCCTTGCTTAATTGCGGCATAAACATACCCTTCTTTTTCGGCAATCTTTTTTTGCCAGATGCTTCTCATCTTGTCATAAACCTCGTCGGGAATATTGGGGTTACCCTCCGAGAACGAAGGAATCAGCATATCTCCTGCAACCTTGGGATCGGTGCACATTGTGTCGTTTCTGTATTGGTCCCTTATATCCTTATTCCTTAAATCGGGAATTTCAAGGCTAACGCCGCCCTGCAGAACAGAACGATATGCAAACATTCCCGGCAAAAACATATCCAGCGCTTCATAAACGTCAATAATATCCGCATTTTCATCGCCCGAAATTCTCTTTACAAACTCACTAAGAATAATATAGTCACTTCCGTAATGTCCGGATTTTGCTGCATTTTCGTCTTTGAAGGCAACGTCACGATTCTCTGAAACATTCTTAATTTCCCCGTTAGCATCAAGGCTTTGTGTTCTTATGTATAGATGATGTCTGAGTTCCTTTCCTGCAACTTGTCTTGCAGCTTCAACACTTCCCTTTGAGCCTGTCATTAAATACCACATGGAATGATGATTCAAATCACCGTGAATACTTTTTATTATTCCGCCGTTTTCAAGGGTAATCATTTCTATACCAAAAAGTCCCGACTTTGCACCACCGGCAATTTTTCGCTCATTCATCTTGCTTTCAAAGCCGACAACCGATACAGGTCTGAGCCCTGTAATGTGAATAAGCGGACCAATGGAATGTGTGCAATAAAAATTGGCATACATATTATTGCGCCAATGGTTTTTATCCCCATAGGTCAGGGAAGCCCAACTGCCTGTACAGTCGTGGATATATTCGCCTTCGCCGTACTCAAATTCGCCAATCAGACCCTCTCTGTATAGCTTTTTCATTTCATAGGGTGCAGGCATAAAACAGAAATTCTCGCCATAGGCATATATTTTTCCGCTGCGCTCTACCGCTTCAACCAGTTCTACGGCTTCCTTCATAGTCTGGCAAGGAAGGACCTCGCTGTAAACGTGCAGACCCTTATCAAGACAGCGTATTGCATAAGGTGCGTGCTCGGTTGCAAAATTTGCAAGGATAACCGCATCCATATCGTGCTTGATAAATTCATCAAATTCAGAATAAAATGATATATTATCACATTTCAGGGTTTCAACCAGATATTCCTTTTGAGCATCCAGCACATTTTTCATTCTGTCGCATATTGCAACAACCTCTGCCGCGCCTGTTCCTACAAAAAAGTTTACTACATTACCGCCTCTTGTTGCTCCAAAAACACCTATTTTAATTTTTTTCATAAGGTAATTCCTCCTTTTTGGTATAAGTCCATTATATCAAAAGGAATACTTATTAGAATGGAAAAAATCCATACGATCATGGAAAAAAGACCTAAAAATCGGTTTTTGCAAGAATACCACCGACTAGCTTTTTTGCATATCAATAAATTCCCTGGGCGAAACCTTCATATACTTTTTAAAAACCTTTGAAAAATACAAGGCATCCGAAAATCCGCACATAAACGCCACCGTTTTTATTGTTGTTTCGCCGTTTTCCATCAGGGCACAAGCGTTTTGAATTCTGATTGAGCTGATATACTGTGAAACACCTATGTTCAATTTTTGTTTAAATCTGGAGGATATATATTTTTTATTATAGGAAAATTTTTCAGAAATACTTTCTAACGAAAGCTCAGGCTCATAATAATGGCTGTCAATGTGCTTTTTGACAGATAGTACAATATCCTTTTTTTCACAATCCATATTCTCTTTTTTTATTCGGGAGGAGATAATTGAAAAGGTATATAGCAACGTGCTTTCGGCAATCATATCAAGGTTGTTGTTGTCGGCAAGCATAAAGTTTTTAACCCATACATCCCCGACACAATTGTAATCGTGAAACACAAAATTTTTTTTGTTTATAGAATACTGGTCCATTATAAATCTTCCTCTTAAACCTACATAGCTGATAAACATATACTTTAAATCATCGGTTGATTCCAGAAAATACAAAAAAGACGGAGTTGTAAAAAAGATGTCTCCGTGGCACAAGGAATAGTTTTTGTCCTTTGTATGCAAAATCCCCTCACCGCTGACTATATAATACACTCTGTATACTGCATCGTATTTAAATGTATTCTCATTCTTATGGTCTGCTTCATAAACAAAATTTGTCGCTTGAATTGTATCTGTATTAACTTTTACATCGCTGAATTTGCAAATTGTGTTTTCTAACATATGCTTATCCTCCTTTTATCAGGATACCAAATTAGTTCTTAAAGTTATTATATCATAAGCATATAGATATTTCAATCTATAACATTAAACTTCATTCAACAAAATTTGTCATAAAAGTTGAAAAATATTAAAGATTTAGAAAGAAAATTTCTTTAAAATTTCACCGTGCTTTTGTATATCCATAAGGAAAACCTGATGTTTTGGAATTATATACTTTTGAATGGATGTGCTTTAATGCCTTTGACAGGCATATTTTCCACCATATAAAGCGGCCCGCAGGAAAATGATTTTTTTAATATGTCTTTTTTTCCCCATTTCGCAACAGTAACGAACAGCGTATCCATATTTTTTCCTCCAAAAAAACAAGATGTAACACGCTTTGCAGGAAACTTAATTTCATAGTCAATGGTTTTTGTTTTTGTGTTAAGGCAGCATACTTTACCCAAACCGCATTGTGCTATCCATAAATTTCCGTTTTCGTCGGCGCAAAGCCCGTCGCTTCCGGCTATATATGATAAGATTTTTTTGTTTTTTATGCTTCCGTTTTCAATGCTATAATCAAATTCATAGATGGTTCCCGGTTTTGACTCCGCAACATAAAGCTTGCTTTCGTCCTTTGACCAGGCAACTCCGTTTGGGATTGTATAGCCTTTGTCAAAACATCTGAACTCCTTTGAAACTGCAATATACATTTTGCCGTAACCGGAATGATATTCATTATGCATCATTCCCACAACAAAGCGCCCCATACTGTCGCATCTGCCATCATTAGACGTCATATTTGTATCTGAATTAAATGATACAATTTGTGTTGTTTTAAGGATATTGTTTTCAAAATACAGATGCGAGATGCCTGTTTTTGTTGCGGCGGCAAATGAATTCTCGCCATAGGGGACAATACAGCTTATCCGTTCGGGCATCAGATGCTTAGTTTTTTTCCGTGTTTCAGGGTCGTATTCATAAAACTGCAGGTTTTCTATGTCCAACCAATACAACTTATTTGTCCGATGGTCCCACAACGGACCTTCTCCGCCTATTAGTCTGCTATGTACAGCCTTTCTTATTTTCATACAAAAACTCTCCCTCAATTGTTGTTAAAGCACAGGCAGGTTGTGTTTTTTCAGCAACGAAACAGCCCTATCAAGCTCTTCTTTATCAGGCAAACGTGTAGGAAGAGTGTTAACCATACCAAGAGAGTCGTATTTTGAACCTGCATAATTATGATATGGTAAAACCCTGACTTTTAAAATGTTTTTAAACTCTTTTAAAAGTATTGCAATTTTTTCTATCTGGTCAGTGTTATATTCAGGGATATATGGAATTCTTATCTCAATATTTTTTCCGCAATCATCAATATAATACAAATTTTCAAGAATGATTCTGTTGGATTGTCCTGTTCCTTTTATGTGGACATCCTCATCAAAAGCCTTTATGTCATACAGGAATACATCGGTATAAGGAATAACCATATCAATATTCTGTCTGTTGACGAAACCGCAGGTGTCCACTGCTGTGTGTACGCCGTTATCCTTTAAAGATTTCAGCAATTCCTTGCAGAATTCAGCTTGTGTAAGGCATTCTCCACCTGATAGGGTTACTCCGCCACCGGAATTATTATAAAAGTCTTTGTCTTCCAGCAGAACAGGAAGTATTTCCTGAACGGTCACTTCATTGCCGTATATTTTAAGAGCATCATTCGGGCAGAAATTGATGCATTTCCCACAGGTTACACATAAAGCACGAATAAAGCAATGAATGCCATTTTTTATTGTATGTGCATGGTTTTCACAAGCCTGAACGCAATTTCCGCAATTGATGCATTTGTGCTGCATATATGCAAATTCACGTTTGTAGGATATACATTCAGGATTATGACACCATTTACAATTAAGAGGACAGCCTTTAAAAAATACTGTAGTTCTGATTCCGTCACCATCGTGAACGGCAAATCTTTTAATTTCTGATATAATTGCCGTTGTCATTTGCTCCAACTCCTGACCTTATGCGGTTTACTGAATTGATTCCGCCCTTAATATATATGCATTCTGCTCGGATTGGCTTAGGTTGTTCCAAAGAACATTCCAGCCGCAAACACGAACCTGAAGATTTTTATATTTTTCAGGGTTTTTCTGTGCATCTCTCAATAGATCACCATTAAATATATTGAACTGAATCGAAATTCCACCCTTGTCAAGATATGTTTTAAGCAATCCGTACAAAATTTCGATGCCTTCCTCACCCTGCACAGCAGATGGATGCAGCATTGCATCCAGATTAAAACCGCTGTCACAAACGTCAGTGTTTATGCTTGTTGCAGAATTAATCAGCGCTGTTATCCCCTTGGTGTCAGCTCCGGGAGTGGGAGATGCATTCTTTGAGGTTTCGTCGCCCAACTTTCTGCCGTCAGGTGTAGCCTTTGTTTTTAAACCGCTTCTGATAAATGCAAGCGCAGAATGAAGTTCAATGGTTACTGAGCCCTTATGCGGATTTTTTCTGTTTCCTACAAGGTTTGCAATAAACTGTACAATGGCCGCCGCATAATTATCTGTCATCGGGTCGTTATTACCATACTTACGGCAATTATTCAGCGCCTCTTTGCGTATCATCTCAAAGCCGTTCCAGTCTGCATCCAATGCCGGCTTTAATTCCTCCAGGGTAATAAGCTTCTTTTCATATACCAAATCATGAACAGCCATCAAGGCGTCTGCTACTGTTCCGATACCTGAAATAAGCAAATCGGTTGTGTTTTCAACCCCACCGTCTAACGCATCGGTCATAGTTTTCATACAAGCATCCATAGTTGATGAATAAAGCATAGCAGGATTTATTCTGTCAATCTTTGTTTCCATTATATTAAGTGCATCAAGATATGTGATTGTTGCATACTCCAGTTGCTTTAAAAATGCATTATAAAAATCGTCAAAGCTCTTAAATTCAGAAAGCTTGCCTGTTTTTATTCCAACTTGCTTTCCCGAAACTGTGTCAAAGCCGTTGTCAAAAACAAAGGAAATCAATTTAAGCGGGCAAAAACGGAAGATTGATATACCCACACTTTCCTTTGTTCTGTACTCATAGCATCCGCTTATAATAGAATTTACGGCTCTTTCGTAGGTAGCATTTCTCTGCAGCATCAAGGATTTTGTTATCATATCATCATTGCAAAATACAATACTGTTGTTGCCGTGCCTGATCATTTCAAGGGCCATGCAAACAAAATCCTTTGGTGTTGTGTTGTTGATTTTTATTTGGATTTTTGGATTATATAAGCCAAGCTTGTCGTATGTGTCCAAAATTAAATACGATAGCTCATTCACCTTGGTGGTTCTGTCAACATTCATTCCGCCAAGGTACATAGGCTGCCCGAAATAGTTGCCCAGTGCAGAATACTGCAGCATAAAATATCCTAAAAATTCGGCTATTTCGTCTTTGGTGTATGTGCCGTTTTCTAAATCCTTTTTGAAAAACGGATACAGACTTCCGTCAATGCCATATCCAAGCGAGCGTACCTGGTAAGAGTTAACGTGTTCGCTTATCATAAAATATATATACATAAGCTGTAATGCTTCATATGTGTTTGTCGGTGCTCCGTCACGCAACTGTTTTAAACAATTTGCAATAGCAGGAGCTTTTTCGAAATTCATTCTGCTTGCATATTTATACAGACGGTCAATAAAACGAATAATCGCCTTTAATTCGATTTCTATTGCCTTATAATAATTTTCTTGTTTTTCGGTTAAGGAAGAGGAGGATTTAAGCTCTGTGTAGCGTTGGTTTGCACGATTAAGCAGTCCGACAAAGCCCAGACTTAAAATAGAATCCCAATCCGGAACAGTATGGTAAAAATCCAAGCCTGCACCGCAGGCAATCTGAGTTTCCTGATACAGATTGAATACGGATATTGCATCGGGAATTTCGTCATAAGCCTCTTTTGACCACTGCTTGCTGGTATATTTTTCTGCTATATTTGATGTAGCGCAAAGACCGATAAAGTAATCGTGTTCGTCAATGGCTATGCGGGTATTTTCAAGGACATATTCCGTAAGCCTTGCTTTTTGAATTGGATGTGGCTCAGCTTTTAATTCTGACGAAAGCTTTGCTAATTCGGTATCAATTTTATCGTTATCAAAGCCTGTGTTTTCGTCAAAGCAATATTTATTGTTTTCTGTTTTATATTTACTTTCAATTATTTCTCTATCCTGCAATAAAGTTTTAAACATAAATTATCACCCCTTATGTTAGAATTATATATCCCACATTTTAAAATTACAATAATATTTCAAAAGAACTTGACTATTTCAAAACAATTTCATATAATAAAATCAACAAACACTTGAAAGAGAGGTGAAGAAGTCGGGATTGCTAACCGATATTGCTGTGAAAGATTTTATGAGATATAATTTTAACATCGAAAAAATAATAAAGGCGTGCTTTGTTTTGCCGGAAAAGAGCTTTGTAAATACCAATCGTTTAAATCATGGGCTTGCATTTCATACAACCGGTACAAAAACATATTATTTTAAAAACGGAGAAAAACTTGTTGTAAACAAAAATGATATAATTTATCTGCCAAAGCACTCAAATTATGAGGTTATAGCCGATGTTCCGGGAGAATGTTATGCCATTAGCTTTGAAATTTCGGAAAAGGTTAGCTTTAAACCATTTGTAATAAGATGTAAAAATTCAAATTCTGTTTTAGAGCATTTTAAATCTGCAAGAAACGTATGGAAAAAAAAGAAAACAGGTTACGAAATGAAATGCAAATCCGAGCTTTATGACATTTTATATACACTTCAGCAGGAGTATTTGCTTTCGTATATTCAGACAAACAAGCATCTTATGATACAGGATGCCGTAAACTACATACATAATAATTATACCAATGAATTATTAAGCATAAGTGCACTTGCCGAAATGTGTAATATCACTCCTGAATATTTCAGAGCTATATTTAAAAATATTTATGGAGTTTCTCCCATTGCATATATAAACAACCTTAAGATTAATCACGCAAAGGAACTGTTGGAGTCGGATTTGTTTTCGGTAACAGAAGCTGCACTTTCGTCAGGTTTTTCGGATATCAGTCATTTCAGCAGAGTATTCAAAAAGGTAACTCAATACTCGCCGACTGAATACAAAAGGGTAATTCAAAACTAAGGGGTCGGTTTAAAACCGGCCCCTTTTATAACTATATCTTATCATTAAAGAAATCACAATTTACATCATAATAAACAAATGCTGATGTGCTGCTCCATGCCTGCAAAAGTGCTCCGTCTGCACAATAGGGCGAATAATACTCAATGGGAGTGAAATTATTCTTTTCAATATTAAAGGTGAACCACCTTGTAAGTGCATACTCATAATCCAGACCATACATTTTAAGGGCATAAGCATACATTCCTGCCCAATATGGCCAGCAGGAACCGTTATGATATTCAAAGGGCTTTGCAGAACGGCCAAAGGATGCATAAATTTTTTCATACGGCGGATAAACGCAAAGAATACCAAAGTCTTCAACTTCCGGATTGTTGCGGCTTTCCAGCATTTTTTGGCAGGAGGCCAACAATGTTAAAGCCCTGTCTTCGTCAGCTATACCATAGATAGCCGCCAGCACGGTATCAACAGAAAGGTTTTTTTCGGTATAATCTTCATTTTTAAAGTTTACATAATAGCCAAGTGTATCATCCCACAAAATTTCATTAATAGAATTTTTAACCTTATTGTATTTCTCTAAATACATTGCTGATTTTTGGGCGTCACTGTATTTAAATAAAACCGAAAGACAATAGAGTGCTCTTGCATATAATACCTCAACATATGTAACATAGCCATATCTGTTTACAATATCAGCCCAATCCCTTGTGTTGTTTCTGCCTTTTTTGACAATAAGACTGGTTTCGTCACAATCCTCAGCAAGCTTTGCAACAACGGCTTCGGCTTTGGCAAGGACTGTGGTATCGCCAACCATTTCGCTTAGTACAGAAAAATCTTTTGTGTTGTTTACATAATCAAAAATCAGGATAGCAAACATTGACGGACTGTCAAAATGATTTCCCCACCAGGGTGAAAAATCATTTATAACCGCAGAAGGACATTCGCCTGTATTGGAAACACCCTTTCCCAAGGTTATGATTTGATTTCTGATTTTTTCGGTTTGTCCGTTGAACATTGATAAAACAGTAAAGTATGAATCTCTGTAATAGGTTCGGTAGGGATTTAAATAACCAATGCCTGCCATAAAGCCTTTAAATTCACCCTTGTCCTTGTAATTCTCCAATGCACAAAAATAAGCACTGTAATAAAGCGCCTTATCCAGTTCAGAGTTAACCGAAGAAGGAATAGCTATGCTTTTAATTTCGTTGAGTGCATTTTCTTCAAGCTTTTTAACCTCAACAACATTTTTATCAGGTGATTTTACCCCAAAACCGTATGCAAGGTTAAATTCCTTTGTCAACACTTCGCTTCCAAAATCAAAAAAAGCCATTCCATTACCTTCAATAACCTCAAAACAAGTATCAGAGGCAAATGAAAAATTGTTTGTAGGGTTTTGCATCATATAGGCAAAATCCGTCTTTATTACATTGTCAGAATAAACCAGACCTTCTTCGTCCTGAGTTTTTACGCCCGAGCCTGAAATAACACCATACATACAAAGTGCCATATGAAGGGAAACAGGTTCCTTGAAATCAGCACGAATGGTTTGCAAAACAGAGTCAGTGTTTTCTTCCAGAAACAACTTCATTGTTATTGTACCCAATTGGTGAGTCCAGGTAACTTGTTGTGTTCTTCCTATCATCTCAACCTTTTTATTTGTATTGAAGGGAAGCTCTTTTCCGTTAAGGTAAATTTTCCACGAAGCACGGTCTGCCTCATAATACACCTTTTCACCCAAAACGGCATATTTAGTGATGCAGCCTTTGCCGTCAAATCTAACTATCAGCGACTGATTTGTAACATCATAAGATACAGGCTGAAAGCTTTTGCCTTCATTTATTATTTTACCGTCATAAAACTCTGCCGACATATTAGTACCTCTTTTCTTAAAGAATGTTTTTTGTAATTATACTATTTTGATGGTCTGATGTCAAGCAACAAGGAAAAAGCATAAATTTGTCATAAAAAATAAAAAATCTATTGACAAATCTTGATAGCAATGCTATAATAACTCTATTGTTTCAAAAGCTATGACGAAGAAGGTACGAAACAGGATGCTTTGCAGAGAGCCGGTGGGTGGTGTAAACCGGTAAGGTCGGTTTCAATGTGCCCCTCACTTCCGAGCTGAAGGTCAGAAAGCCATTTTGGTGAGTAGATATCTTCCGTGATTGCTGCGTTAAGGCATTAGGATTGTTGGATCCCGATGAGAGGCGGAGGTTTTTCCGCAATTTGAGTGGTACCGCGAGTGTATTGCACCCGTCTCAAAGTTTTTTTGAGATGGGTTTTTTGTTTATAAAGGAAGAATATGTTATGGAATTTAAAAGAATAACCCTTCTTGCCGGACATTACGGCAGCGGAAAAACAAATATTGCTGTAAATTTAGCATTTGAACTAAAAAAGCAATATAATAAGGTTGCTGTTGCGGATATTGATATTGTAAATCCGTATTTTCGCACCAAAGACAGCCAGCAGGAGCTTGAAGAAAATGGAATAAAGCTTATTTGCAGTGAATATGCAAATTCAAATGTTGACATACCTGCACTCCCACAGGAGATGTACTCGGTTATTGATAACCGCGATATGATGTCGGTGGTGGATATAGGCGGTGACGACCGTGGGGCTTATGCTTTGGGGCGGTATTCTGCAGCGATAGTTGAAGAAAACAATTATGAGATGCTGTTTGTAATAAATAAGTACAGACCGCTGACACCTGATGCAAAAGCAACCGTTGAAATTATGCGGGAAATCGAACAGGCGGGCAAAATCCCGTTTACAGGAATAGTAAATAATTCAAATTTAGGTAATGAAACAAAAGCAGATGATGTTTTAAATTCTGTTGAGTATGCAAATGAAATTTCAAAGCTTGCCGGTATTCCGGTTATTATGACAACCGTTAAGGAAGATTTGAAAGCCGCACTCGATGGAAAAATTCAAAACTTGTTTGCATTAAAATTACAAAATAAAATAGGCTGAAAGCTAAGAGAAGGAGATGTTATAATATGGCAAAACTTACTTTCAAAACAGATAACTGCAAGGGCTGTGGATTGTGTATTGATGCATGCCCAAAGAATGTTCTTGTCCTTGCAAAAGACAAAATCAACAAAAAAGGTCACCATCCGGCAGAGGCGGCAAATCCTGATGCCTGCATCGGTTGTGCATTTTGTGCGACAATGTGTCCGGATTGCATTATCACAGTAGAACGGTAGGAAAAGCAATTTGAAACAAATTGTTTGCCTACGGCGAAAATTAAATTGCACCGCCGAAATTTTTTCATCTTCGATGAAAAACGGCGATGTGCGTAAATTCCATTTTACGCCTTATCCAGCCCACCGGTAAGGCGAAGGAATATGTAAATTTATACTTAGTGGGCAGAAAGGCTATGGAATTCGTGTTCACGAATTACCTACGGCGAAAATTAAATTGCACCGCCGAAATTTTTTCATCTTTGATGAAAAACGGCGATGTGCGTAAATTCCATTTTACGCCTTATCCAGCCCACCGATAAGGCGAAGGAATATGTAAATTTATACTTAGTGGGCAGAAAGGCTATGGAATTTAATATGTCAGATAAAGTTTTGATGAAAGGCAACGAAGCTATTGCTGAAGCTGCTATTATTGCAGGATGCCGTCATTATTTTGGCTATCCTATCACGCCGCAGACAGAAATTGCGGCTTATATGGCAAAAAGAATGCCCAAAATCGGAGGTACATTCCTTCAGGCAGAAAGCGAAATCGCTGCAATTAATATGGTATATGGTGTTGCATCAACAGGTAAAAGGGTTATGACCTCGTCTTCAAGCCCCGGTATTTCACTGAAGGGCGAAGGTCTTTCGTACTTAGCGGGTGCTGATCTTCCGTCGCTTGTTATCAACGTACAGCGTGGCGGCCCCGGTCTTGGCGGTATTCAGCCTTCACAGTCTGACTATTTTCAGGCAACAAAGGGCGGAGCACACGGCGACTTCCGTATGATAGTTCTTGCTCCAAGCTCTGTTCAGGAAATGGCAGACCTTACTGTTAAGGGCTTTGACCTTGCAGATAAATACAGAATGACATCTATGATTCTTGCAGACGGAACTATGGGTCAGATGATGGAGCCTGTATCACTTGATTATGAAATTGCAGCTCCCATCGAAAAGCCTTGGGCAACAACAGGTACAAAGATGGAAAGACCTCACAACATTGTGAACTCTCTGTTCCTTGTTCCTGATGAACTTGAAAAGTCAAACTTTGAAAGATTTGAAAGATATAAGTACATAGAAGAAAACGAATGTATGTACGAAGAATATCTGATGGATGACGCAGAAATCTGCGTTACTGCATTTGGTATTGCGGCAAGAGTTGCAAAGAATGCAATCAATGCGGCAAGAGAAGAAGGTATAAAGGTTGGTCTTATAAGACCTATTACTCTTTGGCCCTTCCCGAAAGCTCCATACAAGAAGGCGGCAGATAAGGTTAAGGAAATCATTTCTGTTGAGCTTTCAATGGGTCAGATGATTGAAGATGTTACACTTGCATCAGAATGTAAGGTTCCTGTCACACTCTGCAACCGTGTGGGCGGTATGATTCCCTCACCCGAGCAAGTGTTTGACGCAATTAAAAAAGCAGCAAACGGAGGTGCAAAATAATGGTAGTTTTTGAAAAACCAAAGGCTCTGGCTGATGTTCAGATGCATTATTGTCCCGGCTGTACACACGGTATAGTACACCGCCTTGTGGCAGAGGTTATTGACGAATTGGGTATTGAAGGCAAGACAATCGGTATTGCACCGGTTGGATGCTCGGTTATGGCATACAATTATTTTAACTGTGATATGATTGAGGCGGCACACGGACGTGCTCCGGCTGTTGCAACAGGTGTAAAGCGTGCTGACCCCGAAAATCACATTGTATTTACATATCAGGGCGATGGCGATTTGGCGTCAATCGGTATGGCAGAAACAGTTCACAGTGCAGCACGTGGTGAAAATATCACTGTTATTTTCATCAATAACGCAATTTACGGTATGACAGGCGGACAGATGGCACCTACATCACTTCCCGGTCAGGTTACACAGACCTCACCTTACGGTCGTGACGTTAACCATTGCGGTTATCCTATCAAGGTTTCTGAAATGCTTGCAACCCTTGAAGGCCCTGAATATATCGAAAGAGTTACAGTTAACAACGTTAAGAATGTTAAAAATGCAAAGAAGGCTATCAAAAAGGCTTTCCAGAACCAGATTGACGGCAAAGGCTTCTCTCTTGTTGAGGTTGTTTCAAGCTGTCCTACAAACTGGGGTATGACTCCTCAGGCGGCACTTAAATGGATTGATGATAATATGCTTCCATACTATCCTTTGGGTGTTTACAAAGACAGATCAGCCGATGCTGAAAAGGAGGAGAAATAATGAGTACAACACAGATGTTGATTGCCGGATTTGGCGGTCAGGGTATTCTTTTTACAGGAAAATTTTTGGCATACAAAGGTCTTGTTGAGGGCAAGGAGGTAAGCTGGCTTCCGTCTTACGGTCCCGAAATGCGTGGCGGTACTGCAAGCTGCAGCGTTATTCTCAGCGATGAACCTGTAGGCTCGCCCATCGTTTCAAAGCCAGATGTACTTGTTGCTATGAATCTTCCATCTCTTGATAAGTATGAGGACACAGTTGTTCCCGGTGGAACAATCATCGTTGATTCAACACTTATTGAAAGAAAGATTAAGCGTGACGATGTTACTGTATATTATGTTCCTGCAACAAAGCTGGCATCTGACAACGATATGCCCACTCTTGCAAATATGATTATTGCAGGCAAGCTTCTTAAAGCTACAGGCGGCTTTACTGAAGAAGGCGTTGAAGCGGCACTTAAAAAGGTAATTTCTGCAAAACGTGCCGATATGCTTGATATAAACAAAAAGGCAATGCAGATTGGTGCAGACTGCTAAAATTTGATTGATAAGGAGATTATTCACAATGGATATCAAAATAACAAAAACAACTTGTCCAAAGGAAAAGCCCGAAGCTTCGACCCTTGGATTTGGTAAGATTTTTACAGACCATATGTTTATTATGGACTATTCAAGAGAAAAGGGTTGGTATGATGCAAGAATAGTACCCTTTGGTGCTTTTGAAATTCACCCTGCATCAACCGTTCTTCACTATGGCTCTGAAATTTTTGAAGGTCTTAAAGCTTATCGTCGTGCTGACGGCAAGGTGCAGATGTTCAGACCTATTGAAAACATCCGCAGAATGAATAATTCTGCAGAAAGACTTTGCCTGCCCCAGATTGATGAAGATATGGCAATGGAGATATTAAACACCTTCGTTAAGTGCGAAGAAGACTGGACTCCATCTGCCCCCGGAACATCACTTTATCTCCGTCCATTTATGTTTGGTAATGATGAAACTTTGGGTGTTCACGCGGTACACAATGCAAGATTTATGATTATTGCATCTCCTGTTGGCAGCTACTACAAAGAAGGTATCAACCCTGTTAAGATTATGATTGAAGACCAGGATGTTCGTGCAGTTCGTGGCGGTACAGGTTATGCAAAATGCGGCGGTAACTACGCAGCAAGTAACCGTGCAGGCGAAAGAGCCGAGCAGAAGGGTTATTCACAGGTTTTGTGGCTTGACGGTGTTGAAAGAAAGTATATCGAAGAAGTTGGTGCAATGAACGTTATGTTCAAAATAGGCGGCGAAATTGTTACACCTGCTCTTACAGGCTCAATTCTCCCCGGTATTACACGTAAATCCTGTATCGAAGTATTAAAGAGCGAAGGCTACAATGTGTCAGAACGTCTGCTCAGCATCGACGAGCTTGAGAAAGCTATGGCTGACGGAACACTTGAAGAAGCTTGGGGCTGTGGTACAGCGGCAGTTGTTTCGCCTATCGGTGAGCTTAGCTATAAGGGTAAGATTTTCACGGTAAACGAAGGCAAAATCGGCGAAGTTACACAGCATCTTTATGACACGTTGACCGGTATTCAGTGGGGTAAGGTTGAAGATAAATTCGGATGGACTTGTCCATTGAAATAAGGCGACAGAAATGATAAACAACTACTTTGTAATTGACGCGCATTGTCATATATACCCCGAAAAAATTGCTGAAAAGGCGGTTGCTGCAACCGACAGGTTTTATGACTCAACTGCCTTTGGCAAGGGCACAGTCAAGCATTTAGTTTCGGTTTATGATAAGTTTGGTATTGACCACGCAATTGTGCAGTCTGTTGCAACAACACCTCATCAGGTAAAAAGCATAAATGAGTTTATTGCTGCAGAGGTAAATGAAAGCGAAGGCTTTCTTACAGGACTTGGAACTCTGCACCCCGAAAGTGAGGATATTGCTGGTGATATCGAGCACTTAATGGAGCTTGGTCTTAAAGGCGTAAAGCTTCATCCGGACATTCAGGGCTTTCAGGTTGACAAGGGTAATCTTCTTAAAATCTATGAGTATTGTGAAAAGAAGAATTTGCCCATCCTGATGCATACGGGTGACTATCGCTATGATAACTCAAACCCCAATCGTGTTTTACCGATTTTAAAGGCTTATCCCAACCTTACATTGATTGGTGCACACTTTGGCGGATGGTCGGTGTGGGAGGAGGCTTGCGAAAAATTTGCAGGTCTGCCCAACTTTTATGTTGATTGTTCTTCCAGCTTTGAGTTCTCAAAGGACTGCGACTTTAAGGACCTGATTATGCGCTATGGTACAGACCGTGTTCTCTTTGGCTCGGATTATCCTATGTGGTCAGCAAAAAATGTGCTGAAGAAATTGTTTGCAATGGATTTGGGCGAGGATGCAAACAGACTTATCCTAAGTGAGAATGCAAAAGAACTATTTAAAATTTAAATGAAATTCTATAAGGCAGAAACGATTGATTTTGTTTTTGCCTTTTCTGCATTTATATAAGATTTGACAAAACAGAAAAAGTGTGATATTATAAATTTTGCCAAATCAGTTTAATATTTTATGTAGTATAGAGGTATTTTTTTACATAAATATGCATATTAATGCATATATTAACATCAGAATTTGATAAAAATGCAAATTCCATTTGTTAGTATATGTATTTATGTCAAATTTATACTATATTAAACTGGTTTGGCGACTGGCGGAGTTTGCGTTTTTTGTGCGTCTGCTTCGGTAGGCGCACTTTTTATGCAAACAAAACCTCGGTTGTCGCTAAACCAAATACTTATTGCAAAACTGTCCTGTATATGCAGGACAGTTTTGCGTATATAATACAGTTTTGTTTTTTTATCCCCGAAACTGTCAATAATATCCTTGGAGGTGCTTTTATGAAAATTACAAGATACGTAAACGGCAAAAAGGTAAACAAGGCATTGTCAGGGGAGATTGTTATTCAAAATGACCTTATATCAGGCACAATCGAAAAAATTAATCGCAGAATACAGACAAAAAATGATGTAAGAAAGAACAGTATTGATGAATAAAATTGCCGCAATTTATATAAGAGTTTCAACCGACGCACAACGTGAAGAAGGATATTCAATAGATGCGCAAAAGGAAATGCTTACCGCCTATTGCGTATCAAAGGCAATAAAAAAGTATGATTACTATATCGACGGGGGCTTCAGCGGCAGCAACATCGAAAGACCCGAACTTGCCCGATTGATTGAAGATATAAAGCTGGGCAAAATTTCTTGTGTTATTGTATATAAGCTTGACCGACTTTCAAGAAGCCAGAAGGACACTTTGTATCTTATCGAGGATATTTTTAATCCAAACGGCGTTGATTTTATATCACTAAATGAAAGTATGGACACATCAACCCCACTTGGCAGACTTATGCTTGGTATTTTATCTGCCTTTGCACAGCTTGAACGTGAAAATATCAAAGAACGTACAAGTATGGGTATGAAGGAACGTATAAAAATGGGATATTGGATGGGCGGCGGAAGAGTTCCGTTTGGATATGATTATGATGCGGAAGCGGGAATACTAGTTCCTAATAAGGATGCAGATACAGTGAAAAAGGTTTTTGAGCTGTATATTGGCGGCTATTCAACAAATTCTATTGCAAGACTTTTGGGTCTGTCTTATGAAAAATTAGCACGTCAGATTTTGACCCGAAAGACCTATGCCGGTTATATCTGTTACAACGGCGAGGAATATAAAGGCAGGCACAAGGCGATTATTTCACTTGAAACATACGAAAAGGCACTTCATATAATGGGTGAACGTTCGGGCGGAAAGCGGATTGAACACGGCAACCTTTTAACCGGTCTTGTCAGGTGCGGATGCTGTGGAGCAAAGATGCGGTATCACCGATGGGGAAAGTCGGGCTATAAGCTTGTTTGCTATTCGCGGGATAAAAGCAAGCCACATCTGATTAAAGACCCTGATTGCCCCAACGAGGGTGTTTGGGCAGTTGAGCTTGAAAACATAATAAAAGAAGATTTGTTCTCTCTTGGTGTAAAAAACAATAACAAAAAGATGTCATCTGCAACAACGGCATCTGTGGTAGAAATCCTTGAAAATCGGCACAAAAAGACCACCGAAAAATTAAAAAAATTGTATTTGATTTTTGCTGAAAGTGAAGATGCGGCATTAAATGCAGCAATAAAGGAAACAAAGGCAGAGCTTGCGGAAATAGAGAAAAAAATCAGTATAGAAAAGAAACAACAGCTTGTCAGCAAGCACGAAAACGAAATAAAAACCCGACTCTCGACCTTGCGTGAAAGCTGGGATTATATGACCTTTAAGGAACAATGTAATATTATAAAGGATTGTGTTTCTGAAATTGTTGTATGCGGTGATGATATAAAAATATATTATAAATTTGATATGTAGTGTTATTTCCCCAAACGACATCTATCGGCACTGCATACGTAGAAAATTTAACGCCGTGCGAGGTATCAAAATTATCAAGGGCTTTTATAAGTCCGATGCATCCAACCTGAAATAAATCATCAATATTTTCGCCTCTGCCTCCAAATCTCTGCAGAACGCTGAGAACAAGTCTCAGATTTCCGTATATAAATTCCTGACGGGCGTTAACATCACCCGTCTGTATTTTCTCAAAAAGTACCTGCTTTTGCTTTTCGTTAAGATACGGCAGCTTTGCAGTATTTACACCGCATATTTCAACCTTATTGACAAAAATTTCAACCATCCCTCTCGTAAAAAATTTATGTTTACAGTATTTCTCAACGTGTACTTTGCTATACTGAAGAAATTGGGGAGAGAATATCGAAAAAACAAAGTGCATAAAATGTATGGGGTGATTTTTGTGAAATGCAGTATAAATGAATTAAAGGCAAAGGAAGTTATAAATGTATCCGACGGTGCAAGACTGGGCTTTGTGTCGGATGTTGAAATTGACCTATGCAGCGGAAAATTGACGGCGTTAATTGTACCGGGTGCATTTCGCCTGATGGGTTTTTTAGGTAAAGAAAGTGATGTTGTAATAAAGTGGGAAAATATAAAAAAGATAGGTGATGATATTATAATTATCGAGGCAGTATAAGATAAAAAATACAAATACTGTAAAATAACTTGTAATTTTTTGCTATTAATGATATACTAAAAATATACAAAAATCTTGCATTTAGCGGGGCATATATTATGAATTACACATTACTTACTGACTTTTATGAAATTACAATGGCTAACGGATACCTGAAAAACGGTATGCAGAACGAAATTGCATATTTTGATTTGTTTTTCAGAAAAGTTCCTGACAATGCGGGCTTTGCTATTATGGCAGGGGTCGAGCAGGTTATTGAATACCTTCAGGAACTTAAATTTACCAAAGAGGACATTGAATACCTTCGCAAAAAAGGTCTTTTTTGCGAGGAGTTTTTGAAGTATCTTGAAACATTTAAATTTGAATGTGATGTATGGGCTATCCCTGAGGGTACGCCCATTTTCCCTAATGAGCCTATTCTTACGGTGAGAGGCCCGCTTGTTCAGGCGCAGTTTATCGAAACAATGCTTTTGCTTACGATAAATCACCAAAGTCTTATTGCAACTAAATGTAACCGCATTGTCCGTGCGGCAGAGGGCAGACCTGTTATGGAATTTGGCTCACGTCGTGCTCAGGGGGCTGGCGGTGCAATTTATGGCGCACGTGCATCTTATATAGGCGGCGCAACAGGTACTGCGTGTACAATTTCTGATGTAATGTTTGGTGTTCCTGCTCTTGGAACTATGGCACACAGCTGGGTACAGTCCTTTGACAGCGAGTACGAGGCGTTCAAGGCATATGCTCTTGCATATCCAAATGACTGCACACTTCTTATTGACACGTACAATGTGTTAAAATCGGGTGTCCCCAACGCTATCAAAGTTTTTGACGAGGTACTCAAGCCTATGGGGATAAGACCTAAGGGTGTCAGAATCGACAGCGGTGATATCACATATCTCACAAAGAAAACCCGAAAGATGCTTGACGATGCAGGCTACAGCGATGTTAAGATTGTTATTTCAAACTCACTGGATGAATATATAATTCAGGATATTCTCAAGCAGGGTGCCTGTGTTGATTCATTTGGTGTGGGCGAAAGACTTATTACTTCTAAATCCGAGCCTGTTTTTGGGGGAGTATATAAGCTGGTTGCTTTAGAGAAGGATGGGGATATTATTCCTAAAATCAAGGTCAGCGAAAATGTTGCAAAAATCACAAACCCCTGCTTTAAAAAGGTGTACAGACTCTTTGCAAATGATACAGGCAAGGCGATTGCCGACGTTATTACTCTTGCCGAGGAAACAATCGACGACACCAAAGATTATGAAATTTTTGACCCCGAGCATACATGGAAGAGAAAGCTGGTTTATGATTTCACTGCGGTTGAGCTTCAGGCACCTATATTCAAAAAAGGGAAGTGTGTATATAAATCACCTGAACTGAAAGCGATCCGTGCATACTGCGAAGAACAGCTTGACAAAATCTGGGACGAGGTAAAACGTTTTGAGAACCCACACGAGTATTATGTGGATTTATCGCAGAAACTTTGGGACATTAAATATAAGCTTTTATCCGAATATCGAAAATAAGTTTTCAGACAACACAATGAGATGCATAAATCTTATTGTGTTGTTTTGCTGAAAAAAGCAGTCAAACATTTTACAATTTCTATTTTGAAAACTATTATCGAATTTGTTGACATTTTGACGAAATTAAAGTATAATGATTTAATGTACATAAGGAATATAATAAACACTTATATAAATTACATACAACCAAAAGGAGAAAACATATGAAAACATCAATTGAGTCTTATAACCTTGGAAAACTCGGGGTTATAGGTATGAACGGCTGTGAGGACTTTTGTTCAAAAGTTGACTATTATCTGAAAAAGTTTAATGATGACGATATTCAGGAACATGGTACATTTTTGTTTCCTATAAAGACTTCAAGATTCGGTACTGGTGAAGCAAAGGCTACTCTTTTACATTCTGCAAGAACTTATGATGTTTATATCATAGTTGATTGCTTTAACTATGGCGAAACATACAAGCTCTACGGTCAGGATGTTCCTATGAGTCCAGATGACCATTATCAGGATTTAAAGCGTGCGATTTCTGCAATCGGCGGCAAAGCTAAAAGAATTACCGTTATTATGCCGATGCTTTATGAAGGCCGTCAGCACAAGCGTTCGTCAAGAGAGTCGTTAGACTGCGCTATGGCTCTTCAGGAGCTTTGCAATATTGGTGTTGATAACATAATTACATTCGATGCTCACGACCCAAGAGTTCAGAATGCAATTCCGTTTAAGGGCTTTGAAAATGTAATGCCCACATACCAGATGATTAAGGCGTGTCTTAAATATGATAAGGATATTATTCTTAACAAAGATAACACAATGATTATTTCACCTGATGAAGGTGCGATGTCAAGATGTATGTATTATTCTTCGGTTCTTGAAATGGAACTTGGTATGTTTTATAAGCGTCGTGATTATTCAAGAGTGGTAAACGGCAAGAATCCCATTATTGCTCACGAATTCCTTGGCTCATCTGTTGATGGTAAGAATGTTATTGTTGTTGATGATATGATTTCATCGGGTGACTCGATGATTGATGTTGCAAGAGAACTTAAAAAGAGAAAAGCGGCACGAGTATTTATGTTTTCAACCTTTGGTTTGTTTACAGAAGGATTTGAGAGATTTGACAAGGCGTACGAAGAAGGTCTGATTGAGGGAGTGTTTACAACAAACCTTATTTATGCAAAGCCCGAACTACTTACAAAGCCTTGGTATCATCAGGTGGATATGAGCAAGTATGTTGCACTTCTTATAAACGAGCTTAATGCTGAACACTCAATCAGCGAACTGCTTAATCCTATTCAGAGAATAGAAAAAATCCTTGATAAATATAAAAATATGTAAACCAAAAACATACAGCTGCTGCAAATGGTGTATACTGTTTGCAGCAGCTTGTTTGAATATTAAAGGAGGCGGATATTTATGATGAGATTACAGAAATACCTAGCAAATGCAGGTGTGGCATCACGTCGTGCAGCGGAAAAAATTATCAGCGAGGGCAGGGTTTCTGTTAATGGCGAAATTATCCGTGAAATGGGCGTTCAGATAGACGAAGACTTTGATACGATTGAGGTAGATGGTGTTCGTGTAAAGAACGACGAAAAGAAATATTATATAATGCTAAATAAGCCTGTGGGGTTTGTTACAACTGTGTCGGATGACAAAGGTCGTCCTACAGTTATGGAGCTTGTTTCTGATATTTCTGCAAGAATTTATCCCGTAGGCAGACTTGACTATGATACCGAAGGCTTGTTGTTGCTTACAAACGATGGCGATTTAACTTTCAAAATCACACATCCAAAGCACGATATTGCAAAGACGTATGTTGCAGAGGTTACGGGAAACATAACAATGGATACAATCTTGCAGCTCCGCCGTGGTGTGGTGATTGACGGACAAAAAACAAGCCCTGCCGAGGTTGAAGTGGTAGGTGCAACACAGTACGGAACAAAGGTAGAAATAACCATTCACGAAGGCAGAAATCGTCAGGTAAGAAAGATGTTTGAGTCATTAGGTTGTATAGTTAAAAAACTTAAACGCACAAAGGAAGCAGGGCTTACTTTGGGGCATCTTCCGATAGGTAAATGGCGCAAGCTCAGCGAATCAGAGGTTAATATGCTTAAAAAGATTGAGGCAGCCGGAGCAAAGAGTAATACAAATGCTAAAAGCCGAAAGCCTAAGGCATATGCAAAATTTAGCAGCAAAAGAACAACCGCAAAAAAGCAGGTAAGAAAAAATGGTTAGTAACGGATTTGATGTAATTGTCATTGGTGGAGGAGCAGCCGGAATGCTTGCGGCAGGTACCGCTGCAAAACGTGGATTGCGTGTCGCTTTAATTGAAAAAAACAAAATCTTAGGTAAAAAAATGCTGATTACCGGCAAGGGCAGATGCAATATTACAAATGCCTGCGATGAAGTAGAAGAGCTTATCCATAATGTGACAAAAAACAGTTCTTTTCTATATAGTTCATTTTATGGTTTTACAAACCTTGATACAATTAATTTTTTTAATGAACTTGGTGTCGAAACAAAGGTAGAGCGGGGAAATCGTGTTTTTCCTGTTTCAGATAAAAGCACAACAGTTGTCGATGCACTTATCCGCTATATAAAAAAGTGCGGTGTGGAAATAATCTATGATAAAGTAACCGAAATATGCGTTGATGATATAAACCATATAAATGGGGTAACAACCGAGAAAAGGGGCAAACTTTCAGCACCATCGGTAATTCTTGCGACAGGCGGAATGTCATATAGTGCAACAGGCTCAACTGGGGATGGCTATGTGTTCGCAAAGGCTTTGGGTCATACGGTGACAGATATAACACCATCACTTGTGCCCGTTCAGGTTGAAGAACCATGGGTTTATGACCTTATGGGGTTATCTTTAAAAAATATCGAGATTACGGTTTATAACGAAAAAAATAAAAAGATATATGATGATTTTGGTGAGTTGATGTTTGCTCATTTTGGGCTAAGCGGTCCTGTTATTCTCAGTGCATCTGCACATATGCGGCCAATGCAAGCAGGGAAATATAAGATTAAAATTGATTTAAAGCCTGCACTTGACGAAAAACAACTTGACGCAAGGCTACTAAGAGATTTTCAAAAGTACGCAAATAAAGATTTTTGTAATGCTCTTGGAGATTTGCTCCCGTCAGGTCTGATTGAGCCAATTGTAAATCTTTCGGGAATTGAACCTCACAAAAAGATCAATTCCGTCACAAAAGAAGAACGTCAAAGGCTACTTGGTGTAATAAAGGGTATCGAACTCAATGTTAAGGATTTTTGTCCAATTGAACAGGCGATAATTACGTCGGGTGGAATTTCAGTTAAGGAAATTGATCCGTCAACTATGGAATCAAAAATAAAAAGCGGATTGTTTTTTGCAGGCGAGATTATTGATGTGGATGCATATACGGGTGGATTTAATCTGCAAATTGCTTTTTCCACCGGAGTTCTTGCCGGAAGCAACTGCTAAGAGGTTGGTTTGTTTATGGTTTATGAAGAAAAAACTGTGTCATCAAAAAAAGTTTTTGAAGGCAAAATAATAGATGTTAGAGTAGAAACTGTGGAATACCCAGACGGCAATACAGCATACCGCGAGCTTGTTGACCATCCCGGTGGTGTTGGAATTGTTGCATTGACAGTTGATGGCAAAATTCCACTGGTCAGACAGTACAGAAAGCCACTTGAAAAGGCTATATGGGAAATTCCTGCAGGAAAGCTTGATATGGGCGAAGACCCAAAACACTGTGGAATTCGTGAATTAGAGGAAGAAACAGGATATATTGCCGATGAGGTAATTTCGCTTGGATATTTGTATCCGTCACCCGGCTTTGCCAATGAGGTTACACACATATTTTTTGCAAAAGGGCTTTCAAAGGGCAATGTTCATCCTGACGAGGATGAGTTTCTTGATGTTAAGGAATTTTCTGTTGATGAAGTCAGAAATATGATTTTAAATAACGAGATAAATGATGCAAAAACCGTTGTTGGCTTTTTAAAATGCGAAGCCATGAAACTGTTTTAGGGGGATGGTTAAATGGAAAAGAATAAGGTTAAAGTGCTTATAAACAACGCTGAATATACTCTGGTTACTGCAGAGCCTGCCGAGTATGTGCAAAGGGTTGCGGTAAAGGTAGATAAAAAGCTAAAAGAGATAATAAAGGAAAATCCACAGCTTACAAACGTCATGGCTGCAATGCTTACAGCGATTAATTTATCTGATGAATACATAAAGCTTGAGGACTCTGCCGATAATTTAAGAAAGCAGGTTGCCGACTATTCCAAAAACGAGACCAAGCTGATTGCGGCACTTGACGACCGCACCGCAAAGGTTGAGGAACTTGAAAAAACTGTTCAGGAGCTTAAAATTGAACTTGCAAGATGGGGCGGAAAGAGTCAAAGTCGCAGATAGCTACTTTCAGACTATAAAAATACTGATAAAGGATTGAGGTTTTATGCACAAAATTGAACTGCTTGCTCCGGCAGGAAATTTTCAGTGTCTTGTTGCTGCAGTTCAAAGCGGTGCAGATGCGGTTTATCTTGCAGGCAAGTGCTTTGGTGCACGCAGCTTTGCAGATAATTTTGATAATCACGAGTTAGAATCCGCAGTTGATTATTGCCACATAAGAGGCGTAAAGGTCTATGTAACGGTCAACACTCTGGTTCGGGATAGTGAAATGAAGCAGCTTGGCGAATATCTTATGTTTTTGTCACAGATTGGTGTTGATGCTATAATTGTTCAGGATATGGGTGTAATTGCACTTGCGAACAGAATTGTTCCTGAACTTCCACTGCACGCAAGCACACAGATGACAATTCACAATATCGAAGGCGTTAAAGCTTTGAAAAAGTACAATATTAAAAGGGTTGTGCTTTCAAGAGAACTCTGCATAAAAGAAATAAAGAGTATTGCCGAAAATACGGATATTGAGCTTGAGGTATTCGGGCACGGTGCTCTTTGTATGTGTTATTCGGGGCAGTGCTTGCTCAGCAGTATAATAGGCGGTCGCAGCGGAAACAGAGGCAAATGTGCCCAGCCCTGCAGACTGACCTACAGCATAAATTCCGATGGCAAAAAAGCTTTTTATATGAGTCTTAGGGATTTATCAAGCCTTGAACATATTGGCAGTATTGTGGATGCAGGTGTTTCCTCGCTGAAAATTGAAGGAAGAATGAAAGGCCCTGCCTATGTTGCGGCAGTTGTAGGGATTTACCGAAAATATATTGATAATCCTCAAAAGGTGACAGATAAGGATTATGAACTGCTTGATAAAATTTTCAATCGAGGCGGGTTGACAGACGGTTATCTTACGGGTAGGGTTGGCAAAGAAATGTTTGCTCTTGACAAACCTGACAATCCTTATCGTATGGGTAGTTCAGCTCTTGAAAAGGAACTTTTAGCCGTACTCAATGGCGAAAACCGAAAACTGAAATTACAGGGTAAGATTGAGATAAAAAATGCGAAAAATCCTGTATTTACAATAGCGTATGAGGATACAAAATATGTTTATATACACAACCAAAAGCCCGAGGATGCTATTAAATCTTCAATTGATTCAACCGGCGTAATAAATCAAATGATTAAAACAGGAAACACGCCTTATGAGTTTGAAAGCATTACTGCGGATGTCGAGGAAGGTCTTTATCTTGCGGCAGGGGAATTAAACAAAATAAGGCGCAATGCTCTGGCGGAGTTTGAGAAGTGTTTTCTTGCATCATTCAAAAGAGCAAGCAATAATCAACCAGCACATCCCTTAATTGCTGCACACAACAGTAAAAAAAGCGGTTTTGTGTGTGAGGTTACAACTAAAGAGCAACTTAAAGCTGTATGCGGCTTTCCTTTTGAAAAAATTTATGTTCCAATTGGAATAATTAAAAGAAATACAGACATATGTGAAAAGCTTAAAGATAAGCTGATAATTGTGCTTCCGTCAATCCTCAGTGATGATATATATGCTGACTATGTTTCGGATGCAAAATCATATCTTGACAGTGGTTTTTATGGTGTGCAGATACAAAATATTTCTCAAACGGAAGGTTTTTCGGGATATAATATCTACGGTGGTTTCAGACTGAATGTGTTTAACAGTACTGCCCTTAACGAATTTAATAAATTAAATTTTAAAGCTGTTGAATTATCACCCGAACTGAATATCAAGCAGATTAATGAAATTTCAAAGTCTATTCCTGTTCAGGCTATGGTGTATGGACGCCTTCCGCTTATGGTGACTGAAAACTGTATTATACAAAATGGAAATAAATGTCCTTGCACAGGAGATAATTTTATAACCGACCGTATGGGGATGAGGTTTCCTGTTATAAAGGATGGCGATATTTGCCGCAGCGTTGTGCTCAACTGCAAAAAGACCTTTGTAGCGTTTGATATGAATAAAATAAAAAGTGCAGGAGTTGACTTTTTCAGAATATATTTTACTGATGAGTCTTTTGACGAATGCAAAAGGATATGCAACACGTATCTTAGCAATGGTGATTACAGACCGGACGATTTTACAAAAGGACACTTTTTTAAAGGGGTATCATAAACAGGAGATGAGGCTATGTTTACTGTATGGGATAAAACCATAATGGTTGGATTGCTGGCAACAGCTCTGATAATTTATCTGCTGTTTGCAGGCTTTGTTTTTGGCGAACAGCCCGAAACTGTTGCGATTTTTGTTGATGGAAGGGAATATGCCTCATATAATTTAGCTGAAATATCAGATGTTAAAAATATCGAAATTAATACGGAATTCGGGCATAATACTATAGAGATTACATCGGATGGCGCAAGGATAACCAAAGCATCCTGTCCTGACAAGACAGGCATTCAAAGCGGCAAAATAACAAAGGCTGGACAAATGCTTGTTTGTGTTCCCAACAGAGTGACAGTCAGAATAATCGGAAAAAATGCACAAAGCGTTGATAAGGTGACATACTGATGAAAAGAAGATACAAATCAAAAAAACTTATAATTATGTCAATGTTTGTTGCGATTGGAATTGTCCTTCAATATATTGAAAGCAAGGTTTTGATTTCACCTGTGCCGGGTGGCAAGCTGGGTCTTTGTAACATTGTTTCTGTTATAAATATATTTATGTTTGGCGGCAAAAACGCAATTATGATTTCTTTAATCCGTGCCTTCATTGGTACATTTCTTACGGGTGGAGCAATGGCTTTGCCTTATAGTATGGCAGGGGCGTTTTTTTCAACTGCGGTAATGGCTGTTATAAAAAAATATTTATATCCCAATGTTAGTATGATAGGAATAAGCATAACAGGTGCTGCAGTACATAATGTTATGCAAACCTGTGTTGCGGCTGTGATGCTGACTTCGGGCTATATCTTTTCTTATCTGCCATTTCTTTTAGTTGTTGCAACAATCAGTGGTGCGGTTACAGGATATGCGGCACAGATTTTTGGAAACAGAATTTTAAAACACGGAGATACACTATGAATAAAAGAATTATACTTGCTTCAAATTCACCCCGAAGACGGGAACTTCTGCAGATGATAGGTCTTAAATTTGATATAATTGCCGATAATACTCCCGAACCGATAAATCAGGATATGACACCGGATGCTGTTGTGTGTCAGCTTGCCGAATTTAAAGGTAAAAATATTTCAAAAAAGCTTGATGGTGCAAAGAATTCATTAATTATTGCTGCAGATACTATTGTGGCGATTGAAGATGAAATTCTGGGTAAGCCAAAGGATGCAAATGATGCACTGAATATGCTGCTTAAACTCAGTGGAAATATGCACTGTGTATATACCGGAGTATATGTGCTTGATACTGATACCAATAATTTTGCAGTTTTTTGTGAAAAAACAGAAGTATTTTTTAAAAAACTTGACATTGATGAAATAAAAGATTATATTATTACTGGGGAACCAATGGATAAAGCCGGTGCTTACGGGATACAGAATTTGGGTTCGTTGTTTGTCGAAAGGATAAACGGTGACTATTTTAATGTAGTAGGGCTGCCTATATCTCGGCTGGCAGAGGTTCTGAAGAATAAATTTGATATTAAAATTATTTAGTTGTTGAAAAATTTACATAAGGAGTGTTTTACTATGGCAAATGAAATAGGAATTGATCTTGGTACTTCCAATACTATAATTTATTTAAGGGGAAAGGGTATTGTAGTTAACGAGCCTACAGTTGTTGCTGTAAGCCGTGCGACGGGCAAAATTCTTTCAATCGGTAAAGAAGCAGGCGAGATGCTTGGCAGAACACCCCTTGATATTTGCGCGGTTACACCTATCAAGGAAGGCGTTATCGCGAATTTTGATATTACTGTTGCTATGCTTAAGTATTTTATTAAAAAGGCTGTTAATACGTCTTTTCTCAAGCCAAAAGCGGTTGTATGTATTCCTTCACATATCACGGATGTTGAAAAACGTGCAGTACGGGATGCGGCTCTCGCTGCAGGTGTTAAAGAGGTTTTTCTTCTTGAAAAATCAATGGCTGCGGCAATAGGCGCAGGTGTTGCGGTTAATGCTCCCGTTGGTTCAATGATTGTTGATATCGGTGGCGGTACAACCGAAATTGCTGTAGTGTCACTTGGAGGTATTGTTGCAACCCAGAGTCTTAAGGTTGCAAGCCAGACTTTTGATAATGATATTATTCAGTATTTAAAGAAAAATCACAATCTTATAATAGGTAATATAACTGCAGAAGAAATTAAAACATCTATCGGTTCGGCATGCTCGCTGAAGGATGAACTTTCGCTTGAAATCAAGGGACGTGACCTTGTTTCGGGTCTTCCCAGAACTGCAACCGTAACTTCGGAAGAAATCCGTGAAGCAATTCAGGAAAGTCTTGCTGCTATTATTGACGGAATCAAGTCTGTACTTGAAAAAACTCCGCCAGAACTTGCTGCAGATATCATTGAATCAGGCATTGTTCTTACAGGCGGTGGTGCGATTTTAAAGGGCTTTGGTCGTCTTATAAATGCACATACCGAAATTCCGATTTTTATTGCTGAATCACCATCTGAATGTGTGGCAATTGGTGCGGGCAAGGCTCTTGAAGAGGTTAAAACTATGCATTCATTGCTTATTGCCGAATAATTTGAGTTAAATTTCGAGAGGAGATACATCCTTTGAAAAGATTTATAAAAAACAGATGTGTTTTGGGGTTGGTTATCCTTGTTCTAATACTGAGCGTGGTTATAGGTATTGTCAACGCAACCAATCCTGATGTAACCTTTGTTGAAAATGTTGTGCAGGTTGTGGTTACACCTGTTCAAAAACTGTTTACCAATGTGGGAAATGGTGTTTCAGACTTTTTTGGATATTTTTCGAATATTGACAAGTTAAAGGATGAAATAAAGACTTTAAAGAAAGAAAATTCAAAGCTTAAAGAGGATTTAAATAAAAGCGAAATAAGCTCTCGCGAAAACGAAGAACTGCGTAAATTACTTTCTCTTAAAGAGGCATATCCCGAACTAGAGCTAGAAAGTGCTCAGGTCATTGCCCGAGACCCTTCAAACTGGTATAACACTTTTACAATTGATAAAGGTGCAGTTGACGGAATTAATGTTAATCAGCCTGTTATTTCTGTTGACAGAACGCTGGTTGGCAGAATAAGTGATGTGGGTACAACATGGGCGAGGGTTATTACCATAAATGATCCGGGACATTCGGCAGGAGCTGAAATAGTAAGGTCCGGTGAATACGGAATTGTAGAGGGAGAAGGCTCTGCTGCTGAAGGTGCAAATTGCAGACTGTCATTTGTTTCGAAAAATGCCAACATTATTGTTGGAGATAAGGTTGTTACATCGGGTATGGGAGGAATATACCCCAAAGGTCTTACAATAGGCAAGGTTCTTGATATAAGACCTGATGTACAGGGGATTTCGCAATATGCGGTAATCAGCCCTGAGGCAGATATTGACAATCTTAAAGCAGTTTTGATTGTTATGAATGATATGAATGAATAATTTAAACGGCACATAGTGTGTTTTTTAATTACTATTTTCAAACAGAAAGGCTATGGAAATTATTATGAAGACAACAATTCATGGGATTTTTCTGCTGATTTTTTCCATACTTCAGGCAACTTGGCTTGACTGTATTGAAATTTTTGGTATAAAACCGAATCTTTTTTTGATTTATATACTTGTAATATGCTGTTTTTGCGGCAGGGTAGAAGGTGCCGCAGTAGGCTTTGCTTTTGGTTTTGCTTTGGATATGCTTGTAGGTCAGGTTTGGGGTATCAATGCACTTCTTGGTATGCTTCTGGGTTTCTGTACAGCCAATTTTTGTGAAAGAGTTCTCAGTGAAAGTAATTTTTTTATTACATTAGCACTTGTACTGGTGGGTTCGTTGCTGTATGAAACATTTTATTATTCTATTGCCTTTTTACGGTCGGAAAGCAGCAGCTTTTTTCCATCGCTAATCAAAACAATTATTCCCGAATGTTTATACAATATAGTTGTTTCGGCACCGTTGTATTTTATTGTTAAACATTTTGCAAGATTACTTTACACTGATAAGGGTGACGCAATTGGATAAAAAAGGCTTGAAAGCTCGTTTTATATTAATATTTTGCTTTCTTGCCGTGTTTACGCTGTTGTGCGTGGCACGGCTTTTTAGCCTGCAAATTATTCATGGCGCCGAATATAAGGAAAAAGCCGAGAATCGTCTTGTTCGTGCTTATCCGATAAAAGCGCCACGTGGCGAAATGCTTGACAGATTTGGCCGTCCTATGGTTACAAATCGTATGGGCTATTATGTTCAGATTCAGGATGTAAACAGTGACGACAGTTCACTTAACAAAACCATTTATAATTTGATAAAAATATTTGAAGCTGACAACATTGAATATTTTAATGATTTTCCGGTTACTAACATTCCCTATTCATTTGATTTTTCGTCCAGCGATGACCCTAAAAAAGCTCTTGCTGACTGGAAGAAGGAGCAGAAATTTAAAGATCGTGACACTGCAGAGGATGTTGTGCATTATTATCTTGAAAAATACGACGTTGCTGAGGATTTCAGTCAATCAGATGCCCTGAAAATTATAGGGGTGCGCTATACAATGCAAACAAAGAATTTCAGCGTTATGAATCCATATAACTTTGCAAATAATATTGATATGGAAACCGTACAGAAAATAAAAGAAAATTCATTTGCTTTGGGTGGAGTAAGCGTTGAGATAGAGCCTGTACGCGAATATGTAAATGGTAATATGGCAGCACATATTCTTGGACGTACTGATATTATTTATAAGGAAGAGTATGAAGAACTTAAATCTAAAGGCTACGGAATGAACGATATTATAGGTAAGGACGGTCTTGAAAAAGTTCTTGAAAGCTATCTTAAAGGCACGGATGGTTATAAGCGTGTCGAACAAACAAAGTCTGGCTCAGTATCGCAGATGTTAAATATCAAGCCGGCTGAAACAAAGAATTATGCTATTTTGACAATCGATTCTGAATTACAAAAGGTAGCCGAAGAATCTCTTGCAAAAAATATAGAAGCAACACGTGAAGACAGGGGTATTGACTGTTTTAGCGGTGCGGCTGTCGCTGTTGAGATTGACACGGGAGAAGTTCTGGCTATGGCGTCGTTGCCAAACTACAACCCTGCTGAATACAGCAAGAATTATACAAAGCTGTTTAATGACTCACGCAATCCCTTGCTTAACCGTGCTCTTGGGGGTGCATATACTCCTGGTTCAACATTTAAGCCATTGACGTCAATTGCTGCATTAGAGGAAGGCATTATAACCCCTTCAACCAAAATTGCAGATTTAGGTGTTTATAAATACTATGCTCCGTCATATCAACCCACATGCCTTATCTGGAAGAATACCGGCGAAACGCATGGCACTATAAACGTATCTGAAGCAATAGGAGTGTCGTGCAACTATTTCTTTTACGAAGTGGGAAGACAGCTTGGCATCGGAAAGCTGTCAAACTATGCCAAAGCATTTGGATTGGGTCAGAAAACCGGTATTGAACTTGCGGAAGCTGACGGTATTGTGGCAAGCGAGGAATTCCGTGAATCCAGAAATATGGAATGGTATCCCGGCGATACTCTTCAGGCGGCTATCGGTCAGTCAGACAATATGTTTACCCCGGCTCAACTTGCAAGCTATGTAAGCACGATTATAAACAAAGGCACAAGATATTCACTGCATCTTGTTAAGGATGTGCGTAACTACAGCACTGGTGAAATTGTGTATCAAAACGAACCTACAGTAATTTCCAAATATGAGATTTCTGACGAAACGCTTGCAGCAGTTAAGGACGGTATGAGGCGTGTTACCGAGGATGGTACTGCAAAAGCTGTTTTTGAAAATTTTGAAATTCCGGTAGGCGGCAAAACAGGTACTGCCGAAGTCAGCCGTGGAAGTGATACGGTTTTATTTGTTGGTTTTGCTCCTTATGATAATCCTAAAATTGCAGTGGCAGTTGTTCTTGAACATGGTGCGACAAGCCGTTATGCAGCACATGTTGCTCGGGATATGTTTGAATATTACCTTGGACTTTCGGATGTTGCAGACGAAGTCAGCCCAATGAATACAATTTTAAAATAGTCTAATAAATATAACAAGAAAATTTTATTTGAAGAATTTTTGCAAAAAAGAAAATAATATTTTGACATTTGTGGTATTTTGTGTTAAGATTGTGATGTGTAAGAACGTTGGATTGGATAAGGATGTTTTAAAATGGCAGAGGTAATTGTTATAACTTCCGGTAAAGGGGGAGTTGGAAAAACCACAACAACAGCCAATCTTGGCGTCGGGCTTTCAAAACTCGGAAAAAAAGTTTTGTTGATTGATACAGACATCGGTCTTAGAAACCTTGATGTGGTTTTAGGACTTGAAAATATAATAGTTTATGATTTGGTTGATGTCGTAAATGGTGTATGCGATCCCCAAAGGGCTGTTATAAAAGATAAGCGTTTTGATGGACTTTTTCTTATTCCGGCAGCGCAGACTCATGATAAGGATGCTGTTTCTGAGAACCAGATGAAGGAGCTTTGCGACAAGCTGAGAGATGAATATGATTTCATTCTGATTGACTGCCCTGCAGGTATCGAGCAAGGCTTTAGAAATGCCATTGCAGGTGCCGACAAGGCTTTGGTTGTTGCAACACCTGATGTTTCATCTGTTCGCGATGCAGACAGAATTGTTGGTTTGCTTGAAGCTTACGGTATTGAAGATCACTATGTTTTAATTAATAAAATTTGTCCTGATCTTGTTAGCCGTGGTTATATGCTTAGTGTTGATGATATTATCAATATGATTAATATTAACCTGATTGGTGTTGTGGCTGATGATAAGGAAATAATTATTTCAAACACAAAAGGCGAGCCTGCAGTTATTAACCCAAAATCTCTTGCGGGGCAGGGATACAGAAACATTACCGAAAGGCTTATCGGTAAAAATATTCCGCTTATGGATTTTGCAGATAAATCCTTATCTGGTCGCCTGAAGAAGTTTTTTAGAAGAAAGAAATAGAGGGAAACTCTGTTAATGCATATATTCCCAATAAAAGCAAAATAATGATTTAGTCTGGATTAACGGGAGGTAGAAAAGTGAACATAGCTTTAATTGCACACGACAAGAAAAAAGAATTGATGGTTGATTTTTGTATTGCCTACAAGGCTATTCTCAGCAAACACAATCTTTGTGCTACGGGTACAACCGGTAGTCTTATTATTGAAGCAACTGGTATGGATGTCAATTTGTTTTTATCAGGTCCTCAGGGCGGTGACCAACAAATCGGTGCCAGAATTGCGTACAATGAGATTGACCTTGTTTTATTTTTCCGCGACCCCCTCACCGCTCAGCCTCACGAGCCTGATGTTTCTGCACTTTTCAGGTTATGTGATGTCCACAATATTCCTCTTGCGACAAACAGTGCCACGGCTGAAGTTATGATCAGAGGTTTAGAGCGTGGCGACCTTGCATGGCGTGATATTGTTAATCCCAAAATGTCAAGATAAAAAATAATAATTATATACAATTTAGCCGCAGATGCGGCGGAACGGAGAGGTTTTCGTTATGAAAAAATCAAACGTAATCAAACTTGTTGTGATTCTTCTGGCAATCATTGCAGTTGTTGTCGGTGCAACCACCGTAAAGACAAATGTAATGGTTGACTGTGGTCTTTGCAGCGAGGCAGGCGAAATCCTTGCAGAATGCGAGGAATGTGGCGGCAAGGGAGTTGTAGAGCCTGCAAGTAACTATTACGCAACAATAGTTTCACTTCTTCCCCCAATCCTTGCAATAGTTCTTGCACTTGTTACCAAAGAGGTTTATTCATCACTCTTTGCGGGTATTGTTATCGCAGCACTTTTTGCTTGCAACTTCAATCCTGTAAGTGCTATGGATGCATTGCTGGGTGAAGGACTTATCGGCGCAGTAGAGGGCACAGCAGGTATATTTATTTTCCTTGTAGTTTTGGGTATTCTTGTTGCTCTTATCAACAAAGCAGGCGGCAGTGCAGCTTTTGGTGCTTGGGCAGAAAAGAACATTAAGTCAAGAACAGGCGCAATGCTTGCAACATTTGCTCTGGGTGTGCTTATCTTTATTGATGACTATTTTAACTGTCTGACAGTAGGTTCTGTTATGACACCTGTTGCTGACCGTCACAAAATTTCAAGAGCAAAGCTTTCATACCTTATTGATGCAACTGCGGCTCCTATTTGTATGATTGCCCCTGTTTCATCCTGGGCTGCTGCTGTTGCAAGCTATGCTCCGGAGGGTGAAGGTCTTACATTATTCATTAAGGCTATCCCTTATAACTTCTATTCATTGCTCACATTTGTATTTATTATTGTTCTTTGCGTAAAAAATTGGGATTTTGGTCCTATGAAAATTCATGAGTTTAATGCAATTAACAAGGGTGACTTGTTTACAAGCGGTGAAAGAATTGAAAATGACAACATAAAGCTGGAAGCAGGTAAAGCTAAGGTTATCGATCTTGTTCTCCCTGTTGCTGTGCTGATTATACTCAGCGTTCTTGCATTAATTTATGTTGGTGGATATTTTGCAGGCGAAAGCTTTATCAATGCATTTGCAAATACAGATGCAACCGTTGGTCTTCCCTGGGGTGCGATTATTGCTTTAGTTATTACAATCGTATACTTTATGCTTAGAAAACTTATTTCATTCAAGGATGCTATGGAATGTGTTCCCAAGGGATTTATTGCAATGGTACCGCCCATTCTTATCCTTACATTTGCGACAGCACTCAAAAACGTAAACAGCCTTATGGGTTATGCTACATATGTTGAAACGCTTCTTGCTGATGCAAGTGCTCTGGCAAATCTGCTTCCGGCAGTTATCTTTGTTGTTGCTTGTATTCTGGCTTTTGCAACAGGTACATCATGGGGTACATTTGGTATTCTTATCCCAATTGTTACCGTCATTTTTGAATCAGGCGACCCATTGCAGATTATCGGTATGTCAGCATGCCTTGCAGGTGCGGTTTGTGGTGACCACTGCTCACCTATTTCGGATACAACCATTATGTCATCCGCAGGTGCAAAGTGCGACCATCTTAACCATGTTTCAACACAGTTGCCTTATGCAATTACGGTTGCTGTAATATCATTTGTATCCTTTATCCTTGCAGGATATATCCAGAACTGGTATATTGTATTCCCGATTGCAGTAATTCTTACAATTGTAACAATGTATGTAATCAACAAAATTTCTTCTAAGAAGGAAGCGTAATTAAATATATAAGTTCAGTAAACATAAAATTAGCAGAGCATACATAATTAGTGTGCTCTGCTTTATTGTTTATATAGTAAAAAAACGACAACTTTCTTTCGAAATATGTATGTTGTATGCATTATGTAAAAATCTACAAAGAGTGAGATGGAGGTATAGACTTCAATTTAAATTATTTTTTCATCATAGCAACATACTTTTTTGGAGTTACTCCCTTAAGTTTTTTAAAGATAGCAGAAAAGTAACTACTGCTGTTGAACCCGCATTGCGTTGCAATTTGAGTTATAGAATAGTTTGTATCTGAAAGTAGTTTTTCTGCGGCAGAGATTCGGGATATGTTAATATATTCGTTAAGACATACGCTTGTTATATTTTTAAAGAGCCTTGACAGATGACAGGAGCTGACCCCATATTTTTTAGAAAGGCTTTCCAGACTTAAATCGGTGTTATAGTTTTCGCTTATATCCTTTGCAATGCATTGTACTAGTGTAAAGGGTTCGTTAAGAGTGGTATTTTCTTCGGGACAGTATCTTGAAATAAGGATAAGCAACTGATGAAAATATAATTGCTCCATTTCGGTATATCCGGCTTGCTTTTTCTTTTCCTCATTTTCAATTTGCTGAAATATGTTTTGAAATAAATGTTGGTTTTCAGGAGGAATTTTCAGTAATTTTTTTGTTTTTAATTGATTGATGTATTTCTTTCCATCCTCACTGACAAAGGTATCATCAAAAACAAACCGAAGTCTTTCAACATAGGTGTTGTCGCCATTGTCGGTTTTGTGATACACAAATTTGGGGATAAAAACCATATCTCCCGGTTCAAGCAAAAAAATCTCATTTCCAATAAAATATTTTGTTCTGCCCTTGACAAGATAATAAAGCTCATGGGTGTCGTGAAAATGCATATTGGGCATTGTCATAGGCCGGTTGTAAACTCTGCGTTCAAAAAAACAGGAATTTTTGGTACTGTATATTGCCATTTTATATCACCAAATATATTTTATCACAATCATGAAGGAAAAACAACAAAATATTTATGTTTTTATAGAAAACTAGCAATATATTGGTGGAAAATATAAGAAAATTGTTTTATTATAGAGGCATAAAAGGAGGTATAAATATGACAGAAAAAATAATCCAATTCGGCGAAGGCGGATTTCTTCGTGGATTTGTTGACTGGATAGTACAATTAACCAACGAGGCATCGGATTTTGATGCAGGAGTTGTGGTTGTTCAGCCCATAGAGAAGGGTATGTGTGATATGCTTTCAAAACAAAACTGCAAATACACACATATTATGCGAGGCTTAAGGAATGGCGAAGAAGTTGTTGATATAAAGAAAATTGATGTGATCTCAAGATGTGTTAAGCCATATAGTGATTTTGAAGGATATTTAAGTCTTGCAGAAAACCCGGATTTCAGATTTATTGTATCAAATACAACCGAATCAGGCATTGCATATTCAGCAGAAGATACAACTGAAAAAGCACCCAACGTGTCATTCCCTGCAAAGGTTACATTGCTTCTTAAAAAGCGTTTTGATTTAGGGTTAGGTGGCTTTATTTTTCTTCCCTGTGAGCTTATTGACAAAAACGGTGAAACCCTTAAAAAATATATTCTTGACTACGCAGAGCTTTGGGGATACGGAGCGGATTTTAAAACTTGGGTTGAGAACGAAAATATCTTCTGCAATACTCTGGTTGACAGAATTGTTACAGGTTATCCAAAAGACGAAATAATCGAACTTGGCTACGAGGATAATATGCTTAACACAAGCGAACTTTTTCACCTTTGGGTAATTGAAGGTCCAAAGAGTATAACAGAAGAATTCCCCTTCGACAAGGCAAACCTTAATATAATTGTAACCGATAATTTAGAGAGATACCGCACAAGAAAGGTGCGTATATTAAACGGTGCTCATACATCAATGATTCCATATGCAATGCTTGAAGGAATTGAAACTGTTGGCGACTGCATGAAGGACGAGAATATGAGTAGCTTTGTAAAGAAATGCGTATATGATGAAATTATTCCCACCCTTGACCTGCCCGAAGACGAGCTTAAATCGTATGCAGATGATGTGTTTGAAAGATTTCAGAATCCCTTTATAAAGCATCTTTGTGCATCAATATCCCTTAACTCGGTAAGTAAGTTCAAGGTAAGAGTTCTGCCTTCTATCTTAGAATACATAAAACGGACAGGCAATATGCCCCAGAATCTTATCAAGTCATTTGCTAAACTGATTGAATTCTATAAGACAGATATGCCCAATTATGACGAAAAGGTTATGGAGTTTATGAAGAATTCGGATATAAAAGCTATCCTTGCAAATACCGCGCTTTGGGGCAAGGATTTAAGTTTTCTTTATGACGAGGTTATGAAATATGGTAATAAATAAGCTTGACAATGTAGAAGTAAACCTGGAAAATGGTCATAAATATGCGATTTGTGACATTAGAAAAGGTGAAAATATAATTAAATACGGCAACCCCATAGGTCACGCAACCGAGGATATAAAGAAGGGCGACCATGTTCATACACATAATGTAAAAACCAACCTTTCAGGGAATCTTGAATATACATACGAGCCTGAATTTATGCAGATAAACCCTATAAATACTGATAAAACCTTTATGGGATATATCCGTGAAAACGGTGATGTTGGTATACGAAATGAGATATGGATAATCAATACAGTTGGCTGTGTGAATCAGGTTGCGAAAAAACTGGCAGAGCTGTCGGGGACATATACATTTGAGCATCCCTTTGGTTGTTCTCAGCTTGGCGATGACCATAAAACCACCCAGCTTATATTAAGAGGACTTGTAAACCATCCCAACGCAGGCGGAGTTTTAGTTCTTGGTCTTGGCTGTGAGAATAATAATATCGAAGAATTTAAAAAGGTTCTTGACAAATATAACCCCGATAGGGTAAAATTTTTAAATACTCAAGATGTTGAGGATGAAATTGAAGAAGGCGTAAGGCTGATAAATGAACTAAAGGCATATGCAAGGAAATTTAACAGAACACCTATTCCCGTTTCAAAGCTGAAACTTGGGTTAAAGTGCGGCGGCAGTGACGGATTTTCGGGCATTTCTGCAAATCCGTTGGTTGGCAGACTTTCAGACAAGCTTATCTCAATGGGTGGAAGCTGTGTGCTTACCGAAGTCCCTGAAATGTTCGGTGCAGAACACCTTTTGATGAAGCGCTGCGTAACAAAAGAAGTCTTTGATAAAACAGTCAGCCTGATAAACAACTTTAAAGATTATTTTACAAGACATAATCAGGTTATCTACGAAAACCCCTCTCCGGGCAATAAAGCAGGCGGAATTACCACTTTGGAAGAAAAATCACTCGGCTGTATTCAGAAGGGCGGTAAGAGTGATGTTGTGGATGTTCTTGAGATAGGAGATACGCTTACAAAGAATGGTCTTTCACTCCTTAACGGCCCCGGTAATGATATTGTTGCAATAACCAACCTTACTGCGGCAGGGGTGCATATGGTTCTGTTTACCACAGGCAGAGGAACACCTGTTGGAGCACCTGTTCCTACAGTGAAAATCTCAACAAACAAAAACTTAGCAGAAAAGAAGAAAAAATGGATAGACTTTGATGCATCCCCAACCCTTGAAGGCAATGAATTGACAGATGAATTTCTTGATTACATAATTTCGGTTGCATCAGGCAAGGAAACCGCAAACGAGAGAAACAACTACCGTGAGATTTCTATATTCAAAGACGGTATTACACTTTAAAAGAGAGGAAAGTTCATTATGGGAATTATAAACGACAACTTTTTACTTAAAAATGAAACCGCAATAAAGCTGTACCACGATTATGCAAAGGATATGCCGATTATCGACTATCATTGCCATCTGTCACCAAAGATGATTGCCGAGGATTATCGCTTTAAAAATGCTTATGATTTGTTCCTTGGGGGCGACCACTACAAATGGCGTCAGATGCGAACAATGGGTATTGATGAGGAATATATAACAGGCGATGCCGACGAATACGAAAAATGGCTTGGCTTTGCAAAAACAATGCCGTATCTTATTGGTAACCCGCTTTATCATTGGACAGCTTTGGAACTTAAAAGATATTTTGATATTGACGAGCCTCTTAATGAGGACACGGCAAAGGAAATATGGGATGAGGTAAACGAAAAGTTGAAGGGCAATGACTTTTCTGCAAAGTCACTTATCCGCCGTTCAAATGTGGATGTAATCTGCACAACCGACAATCCTTATGACACCCTTGAATATCACAAGCAGTTAAAGGACTTTGAAACAAAGGTTTTGCCTGCGTTCAGGCCCGACCTTAGTAATATCCAAAGTGATATAACTGAAAGGATGGACTATTTCCACGAAAACGGATGTCGCCTTTCAGACCACGCAATAGACGAAATGAATGACGAGCTGATTGAAAAGTTGGTATTCTTAGGCGAAGAATATGCAAAACGTGGTTGGGTATGGCAGCTTCATATTGGTGCAATGCGTAACAACAACACACGAATGTTCAAAAAACTTGGTGCAGACACGGGCTTTGACTCGGTAAACGATTTCCAGATTGCCGAAGGTCTTTCAAAGCTCCTTGATGCACTTGACCAAAAAGATATGTTGCCAAAGACCATTCTTTATTGCCTTAACCCTAAGGATAACTATGTTCTTGGGACAATGCTTGGTAACTTCCAGAGAGGTCCTGCAATGGGCAAAATTCAGTTTGGCTCGGGCTGGTGGTTCAACGATAACAAAGACGGAATGGAAACACAGATGCAGGCACTTGCCAACCTTGGAACTCTGGGCTCTTTTGTTGGTATGCTTACAGACTCACGCAGTTTTGTGTCATATACAAGACACGAATATTTCCGCAGAATACTTTGCAACCTTCTTGGCAAATGGGTAGAAGATGGTGAGTATCCAAAAGATTTTAAAGCATTAGAGAAGATTGTTAAAGGCATTTGCTACAACAATGCAAAAGAGTATTTTGGGGTTTGAAACAGTATTGATAAACAGAAACGGTATCACATTTGAGCAAGCATGGAAACCAAGCAAACTTAGTAGTAATACTGAAGATTATTTTGATAAAAACGATACTATTATTGTTGGAAGAAAATAACGAATAGCCTGTCTCTTTGTGCGACAGGCTATTCGTTTATCGATATATCAAAATATAGTACGCCTTAAACAAAGAAAAGAACATTGTTTAAATTTGAACTATTTAATGTTGTTCTTGTCGTATTTTCATCTTTTTCCAGCTAAAAAAACCATAAATATCATTAAAAAGAAATGCAACAAAACATACGAGAACAGAAATATATCTAATATCAAGCATACTTGCCAATATCCACAATATTATAAGCACAATATCATTAGCAGCATAGGCAAGTGCAAAGTATGGACTTCTTCGGAATGTAAGATACACTGCGAGAAAACTTGTTGTAATGGAGATTGTGCTTGGAACAATATTTGCGGTATTGAAGTGCTCCAATATAAAGTAAAAGATAATTGTAATAACAACAGTGCTTATCCACATGAAAATGTTTTCTCTTGAAGTTAAGGAATTCACCTTGACTTCTGCTCTGTTACCTTTGTACGGATTTCTAAGCCATGAGATAAGCGCAAAAACAGCCATAGGCATTGTCATGCCAAGATATGTTATCATTTCTCCATAGTAAGAGAACGTATATGAAATCACCCCATAGAGCAGACTGAATACTACCATTAGTAGTTGTCCAAACGGATTTCCTTTTGCATTAAAGATTAATGATGTAACACCAATCAGTGACGCATACAAGGTGAGATAACTTTCCCTATCAAAAATGAAAAATGAAATTATAATAAAAAAAACAGATGATGACCATAGAGTAATATCGACTTTTGAAAAATATTCTTTTAATTTATCCATAACTAACCTCTCGAACAAAGTGGCTACGCCGCTCGCCTTGCGGCGGTCGGAGCATTTACGCTTTGTTTGCCCAAGTGCATTTCGGCAAAGCCGAAAATTTTGCACGGGCAATTTAAATTTTGTTTTTGTATAATAGGAGTTTAGTACTGATAAGTAGTAAATTCCTATTATACAAAAAATAAACATCCGCAAGTATATCTTCAAAGACCTAACGATATACAAACGAATGCTTTCAGCATCTACTACCCGGTGGCAGTTTGATTATTTAATTAAATATATTGTAACACAGAAATGATGAAAAAGCAAGGACATAAAGCAAAGATTAAATAAAAAAACAATTGCTACGACTGTATTTGAGGCATAAAATGTGGAAAAGGAGGAACAGTGTAGCAATTGACTGATTTCTATGTAAATAAAAATCGGAAGAAGCGAAACTTGTTCCAAAGTGGTCGGGATGACAGAATTTGAACCTGCGCCGGAGCGTTAAGACGATATGCCGGTGGCATATCGATAGTGTAGGATTGCAAAATGCGAGAGCATTTTGGGATGCGAACTTGCGGTTCCTTCGTCCCGAACACGCTCTAAAGCCTGATAGATAGTGGTTTTTGCTTTTTTTAGCCCTTTCCGCTACATTTAAAATACTCTTTTGACATCTTATCTCCACTGTTTCCATATACTCCAGAGCTAACTGTGGGATCACAAGTGGTCAAAAAAGCTAAGTTAATTAACGTGCTCATAAATAAATCTGTCCACAAGCCACTCGGGTGCTTCGCATAAAAGTTCGTAAATAGCTTGTTGTAAATCCGATTTTGACATTTTGTTAATACAACTAACTATTTTTCTGTCCATTTCCTCAGCATATTCTTCCTGTTCCAATTCGTAAGCTTCAACTTCTGATATGTATGCTTCGGCTTCTTTTGGGAAAATACTGAAATATAATGCAATCATATGCTTGCATATAATTCTTTTACCGTCAGCATGCGGACAATTGCAGGTCGATTTTCTTGGATGCTTTAGATCTATATGAACATCATACGACCTTCCGTTTCCGCTAACTTTACCAGTATATTCAAATTCTCCGTTTTGTATATGAAAATGAACGCGTTTACCTTCGTAGTATTCATAGCCACGCCATAAAGATTTGCCACTCGCCAAAGATATTAAACTCATTTTATCCCTCCAAATTTTGATACGCTGTAATCAAAGAAAAGACCTTAAGAAATTAGGTTGAAAAAATTAAGCTTTTAATTCATTGGATTTTCAAGTAAATCCTCGATATTGCATCCAAGGACTCTTGAGATTTTATATAATGTATGTCCCTGAGCTTTATCAATGTCATTAACCTTTTGCTCATACATTTGAATAGAGCGAAGTTTAACGCCTGAAAGTTTTGCAAGTTCTGATTGGGAAATTCCACGATTTTCACGGATTCTCTTGAGTTTAGTTTCGAGAATTGTATCGTTATAGAATTTCTCCATTGAATCTATAAACTGACTTATATCCATTTCATGATAAACAGAATACATATCAATAACTTTCGAAAGCGGAATGCGTTCAAATATATCCTTGAATCTGCGACCTGAAAACCATTGATATTCTGCCAATGCCCAACCTGCCCAATATTCAGGAGAACGGTCTTCACGGAAATTTGCATCAGGTGCATCCTTTTTATTATAAGCCTTTTTTACAATTGCTTTGCCAAGTTCTATTCCTGACATTCCTGAAAGAATTGCAGGATTGCCGGTTTCGAATTTTTGGGCATAACCGGTAGTTACGAAAAGTGATGCAACCCAATTGCTCTCAAGCTTGCAATCATTAATTATATAGTCAAACATATCTGCAAGACAACTTTTCGCATCACTCAGATATAATTCGCTGTATGCGTGGGTCATTATTTTGCATCTCCTCTCTCAAAATATCGAGTACAAAGATATCATCAAGATATACCTTGCTCTTTTTAATTTCTTGCTTGAATGCCTTTCTCGCAGAAGAATCACGATCAATAAATTTTGGATAGTATTCGTCTTTTGACACGGGAGCAGCATCAATAAATTTAATCTGGCCAAAGGCTTTCTGTGATACCAAAACGGTTTGCTCACCAAGCTTTCCAAGTCTCAATGCTTTATTTAAACTGCGAAGCGGAAGACCATTGGACACAAAGCTTTCAGCATATTGAAAATAGGAGTCATCGGCACGATATCCAATAACTACATCATAATCACTAATATTAACAGAATAGTGTTCTATAATATAATCTCTCGCATCAATAGCAAGTTCAGAGCTTAATTTGAATGTGCGGTATTTAAGCAAAATTGCAATCCAGTTTAAAACTGTATGCTGACCATCAGTCAAATCTAAAAATTTAAGGCCATCAGTATTAAATTCATAGCGATTGACAAAGCCATCTGTGTTCTGCTTACATGCCCATTCTTTTGCCGTTTCTTCGGCTTTTGTGCAGTAAAACCCTTTTCCGTAATCATTGTGCTCATTACCGGTATTTATATCAGGTACTTCTATAATGTGATCTGTTCCATGTAATAATATTATTTTACTCATAATCATCTCTCCATATCATTGTGATGTTACATAGTCATTATATCATCACAATGATATTTTGTCAATGTTTTCAAAAAATATTATATCAAAATATGACACACCTTAAACAAGGAAAAGCGGAATCGAGAAAACGAAAGAAATCTCGGTTCCGCTTGTTTCATTTACGGCAAAAATTCGGGGTTTACTTTATAGCGCGAAGTACCGCCTACCTGTCTTTCATCTCGGGTTATAATATCCCTCGGAATCTTAGGCAAATATTTTTTGCTGAAGCTTGGGCCTAAATAAGAATCAAAGCTGATGGTTGGATGCTGAATCCATTCCGTGTCAGATTGTTTGTTTGCAATATAATATGAAATCAGAAACTCCATAGCTTCCCGAACTTTCTTTTTATCGCCATTACATAATTTTTCGCTTAATTCAACGGCTTCAATTTTCGACTTAATTTCATCCGGTAACGGCTTTGCATTATCTCTTAATGGCCCTTGTTCTAAAGCAGTTGCAATGGCGTCATCAAAACGGTCAATCCAAGCACCCTTGGTTTTAGGATGAAATAATGGGATCTGCATCTGTATAACATGATTTGCCCACTTGTCATCAAACTCAGCATCTAATTCCTTAATTTTGGTAAAAACAGTATCACGGATTTTTCTCTCATTCATTTTACCATAGCATAGGTACATACATGAATAAGTTGTTGGTTCAGGCGGTAGATTGTACAATCGCTGGTCACACAGACAGAGTCGCCGATATGCTTTTCAAATTTGCTGTCAGCATTGAAAAGCAAACGATGATCATGAGTGGTGCCTATACTCAGTACTACATGGAAGACATTGAAGAGATGGCAATCGAAAATGTTAAGAAAAGACATGGAAGATTGTAAAAAAACTTCGTGGACTTCTCTGAACTTGTGTGGTATGCTTTGTCTCGCAGGAGGTGAAATAATTATGGCAAAGCATACGAATGACTTAAGGCGATTGTTAATTCCGTTTAAGAATTAGCAATCGCCTTTTAAATTATACTGAAACATTGACAACAATTTTTCAAAAGGGTATCCGAAAAATTTATTCGGTATATAATATTTGAAAAGGAGTTGTTAAACCATGAATGAAATTACTAAACGCACTATTGATGCATACAAAAATTATTTGATCGAAGAAGAAAAATACTCTGTCACCATTGAAAAATATATTCGTGACATAAATACATTCGCAGAATGGTCAGACGGCAGAGAAATTACAAAAACGCTTGTGCTTGAATACAAAAGCATGCTCACACAGCAGTATGCTCCGGCAAGTGTAAACTCTGTACTGTCTTCCCTCAACGGATACTTCAATTACATTGAAAGATACGATCTGAAGGTTAAGAATTTAAAAGTGCAAAGACAAATCTTCTGTCAAAGCGAAAAGGAACTTACGAAGGCTGAATATGAAAGACTATTGAAAGCGGCAAAGAGCAAAAAGAACGAAAGGCTCTACCTCATTATGCAGACGATATGTGCCACAGGGATTCGTGTAAGTGAATTAAAATATGTCGATGTGAATTCTGTTATGACAGGTCAGGCTCAGGTTAGGTTGAAAGGCTAAATTCGAATAATAATACTTCCACAGGAACTGTGCCAACTACTGAAAAAATATATAAAGGAAAGGCATATC
>JAZNBG010000021.1:0-2692 GCA_045586925.1 Clostridia bacterium
GGTGATCGACTGCTTTTGCAAGATGCGTTTAATCTGAATTCTCTTTCAGGACTTGTTCGTTTTGTTAAGAAGGTTGTCGGCGGAACATTTATCATAGAAGGTATAGGTGCTCTTCTTTATATGATTGTATTTATACCTCAATTCGGTGCAAAGGGAGTATGGATATCGGTATTTACATCAATATCCGCTTTTTGTAATGCCGGCATTGACATAATTGCCGAAAACAGTCTTTGTGATTATGCACTTAATCCCATTATCAACATAGTTACCAGCAGTTTGATAATCTTAGGAGGCATCGGTTATATTGTTTGGTGGGATGTGCTTAGGGTGCTGAGATTACGAAGAACTAAGAAAGTCAGATTTTTCAGAGATCTTACATTGCACAGCAAAATTGCAGTTACTGCAACTTTAATTTTAACTTTAACTGGTGCTGTTTTGATTTTTGCTTTTGAATACAACAATCCACAAACGATTAAGGACTATACACTGCTGCAAAAAATAGAGGTATCGTTGTTTCAATCGGTTACAACAAGAACAGCAGGCTTTGCAACTGTGCCACAGGAAAATCTCACTAATGCATCAGCGTTCGTTTGCTTACTTTTGATGTTTATCGGTGGTTCACCTGTTGGAACGGCCGGTGGTATAAAAACAGTAACTTTTGCAGTACTTGTAGCATCGGCATTCGCTTCTGTCCGGAATAAAGAAAATACAGAGGTGTTCGGCAGACAACTTACAAAACAGGCGGTCAGCAAAGCTGTTGCTGTTACGTGTATGTCTTTTATTATTATGTTCACTTCAACCGTTTTTCTTTCTGCCGTAACAGAAGCAAACGCATTGGATTTAATTTACGAAACTGTTAGTGCAACTGCAACAGTAGGACTTACAAGAAATTTTACGGCTTCACTTAGCAGTATCGGGAAAATTATTATTATTGTAACGATGTATCTTGGCAGAGTAGGACCCATTTCGTTAGCTGTTGCATTTAAGCGAAGCAAAGATAATCAAAACATTATAAGAAACCCAATCGAAGAAATTAGTGTTGGGTAGAGAGGAAAATTTCTATGAGTATCCATAAAACATATGCAGTGTTAGGTCTTGGCAGATACGGAAAAGCAGTTGCAGAAGAGCTTGTGAAGAGTGGCGCCGAAGTATTGGCTGTAGATATTGATCAAAACAATGTTAACAACGCTATTGAAACAATTCCTGTTTGTAAATGTGCAGATATTACCGAGCCGGAAACGATAAAAAGACTTGGAATATCCAACATTGATGTTGTAATTGTTGCTATGGCAAATAATCTTGAAGCAAACGTTATGGCAGTTATGCTTTGCAAAGAAGCAGGTGTTTCGACTGTTATAGCCAAATGCAGCAATGAAATGCACCAAAAGATACTCAGACGTATAGGTGCAGACAAGGTAATTATACCTGAAAAAGAGTCAGGAACGAGACTTGCTAAAAACTTGCTTACATCCGGTTTTTCGGAAATGATAGAGCTTTCTGATGAAGTGTCTATGGTAGAGTTAGATGTGAAAGATGAATGGGATGGTAAGACATTAATAGAACTGAGTCTGCGAAAAAAATATTCTATCAACGTAGTTGCAATAAAAAACAATGGCAAAATAAGTACAACAGTTGATCCGACACTTCCACTTGAAAAAGGAATGCAACTTATAGTTATTGCCAACACAATCAAATTACAAAAATTAAAATAATGGTTGAAAAGAGAATACGATGATAAAACAAAATAAATATAAGATGATTATTTCCGCCATAATTACATTGTTACCGATGATTTTTGGATTTATTGTATGGGACAGACTTCCGGAGAATATAGCAACAAGCTTTGGGTGGAATGGAGAAATTACAGGTTACAGCAGTAAAATGTTCGCAGTTGTCGGACTTCCTGTAATGCTGACTTTTGTGAATTTAATATGTATTATCGCAACAAACGCCGATCCGAGAAGAAAGAATATAAGTAGTAAGATGTTCTCGGTTGTTATAAGCATAGTTCCTGTTTGCTCATTGCTTTGCGGAATTTGTATCTATGCTAATGCATTGGGATATAAAGTAAGTGTCGAAAGCATAATGCCTGTCTTTATGGGAATTCTGTTTTTTGTGCTTGGCTTCATTCTTCCAAAATGCAAACAAAATTACACAATCGGAATCAAGCTCCCATGGACACTGCATGACGAAGAGAACTGGAATAAAACACATAAACTTGCAGGAAAACTGTGGGTTTATGGTGGTATAGTAATGACGGTAGTAGGACTTTTCAATTTAACATTTATATTTATGACAATAATTTTTGCACTTGTTATTATTCCAACTGGATATTCATATTGGCTATATAGGAAGCAAAAATAGTTGATTTTAAATAAATTTACAGCCTATCATTTGTTCAAAGTGATAGGCTGTTCTCTTATCCCATAACAAAATATGATACGCCTTAATCAAAGAAAAGGACTTTGAAAAAACTTCGTAGACTTATACAAAACTCTGTGGTATGTTTGTGTTGCCGAAAGGTAAATACAAATTTAGGAGATGAAAGATTATGAAGAAAAAAGTATATTTAAGACAACGGAAAAGGGTGAATAGCCTAAACTGTTCACCCAACTTCCGCACCTGTTAGAATGTTTCACTAAACATCCCTTAGAGAAACACCCCAATGTGTGATTCTTTTTTTATTCATATT
>JAZNBG010000022.1:0-12973 GCA_045586925.1 Clostridia bacterium
GATTTGTCATAGGGCGTGCGTCAGCACGTTCATTTTTACCCTTGACTAATCGCAGACGAGCATTTACAAGCTTTTGGGCGGAAATTTGCGATATTTTGTGAAATTGTTATGCCATTCTTTCATTTTTACTTTACACTACCTGTAAAATTTATCGGTTAGGTTTTTTTATAAATAACAATAAGTACAAAATTTAGATAATGCCATTTAAGTCATATAATCACAATAGACAATCCAAACTTGACAAATATTCCTTTCTATTATACAATACCAGTAAAAAATTCGCTATAAAAATTTTATTTTTTTATAGCACAATTTTACGGTGATATAATGAATGACTTTGGATTATATGAGCTAAGCCGTCACACAAACTCCGGTATAGCTTTTGTTGGTTTAGAACAATCTGGAAATTTTTCACTTCATTGGCATGAGCATATAGAGTTTCACTTTATGTTGAGTGGAAGCCTGAAACTCCAATGCGGAGAACAAATTTATGATTTAAAAGAGAATGACTGTCTTATAATAAATTCTAATGAATTACACAAGAGTATTGAGGAAATAAATTGTAAATGTTTTTGCTTTAAGCTTCATCCGTCTTTTTTTGATCATAAGCACTATATCTTCAACAATCTGGTTAATGACGATACGGTTATATCTCTTATGTTAAAAATAATAAATCACTATCAAAATAAAGACGAGGCTTCTGTATATTTTGTCAAAGGCTGTATATTTCAGCTAATAGGATACCTTTGTGCAAACTACACAGCAAAAACCCTATCGTTCAGTACAAGGCTGCAAAATGATAAAAAAATTCAAAAAATGAATATGGTTGCAAGTTATATTCACACTCATTATACCACTGAAATAAAATCCGAAACTCTGGCAGAAATGGCACATTACACATATTCACACTTTTCTTATGCTTTTAAAGAAGTATTTGGTATGTCACTGACAAAATATATTCTTGCCATCAGAATAAACAAAGCAGAAAGCCTGCTTTTAACAACCGATATGAATATAACAGAAATTGCCATATCAAGTGGTTTTACGGATGCAAACTATTTTTCAAGAGTGTTTAAAAAAGAAACAGGGAAATCCCCATCAAAGTACAGAGAGCAAGCAGAATTTGGCAAATAAAAAACTCTGTGGCAGATGCCACAGAGTTTTTTGCATACTTTTTAGATTTCTGCGAAATACTTGATTGTTCTAACCATCTGGCTTGTGTATGAGTTTTCATTGTCATACCAAGAAACAACCTGAACTTCGTAAAGGTCATCAGCAATCTTTGCAACCATTGTCTGTGTTGCATCGAAGAGTGAACCGTATGTGATACCAACGATATCAGAAGAAACGATTTCGTCTTCGTTGTAGCCGAATGATGCAGAAGCTGCTGCCTTCATAGCTGCGTTGATACCTTCTTTTGTAACGTCTTTACCCTTAACAACTGCTGTAAGGATTGTTGTTGAACCTGTGGGAACAGGAACTCTCTGTGCAGCACCGATGAGCTTGCCGTTAAGCTCGGGGATAACAAGACCGATAGCCTTAGCTGCACCTGTTGAGTTGGGAACGATGTTAACAGCACCTGCTCTTGCACGTCTGAGGTCGCCTTTTCTGTGAGGACCGTCAAGAATCATCTGGTCGCCTGTGTATGCATGGATTGTAGCCATGATACCGCTCTGAATGGGAGCGTAGTCGTGAAGAGTCTTTGCCATAGGAGCAAGGCAGTTTGTTGTACATGATGCAGCAGAGATGATTGTGTCATCAGCTGTAAGAGTATCTTCGTTAACTGAGAATACGATTGTCTTAAGGTCGTTGCCTGCAGGAGCAGAAATAACAACCTTCTTTGCACCGGCATCAATGTGAGCCTGTGACTTTTCTTTTGAGCAGTAGAAACCTGTACATTCAAGAACAACGTCTACGCCAAGAGCACCCCAGGGGCATTCTTTTGCATCTTTGATTGCATAAATTTTGATTTCCTTGCCGTCTACTGTGATGCTGTCTTCACCGGCAACAACAGTGTGACCATCGTATCTGCCCTGTGATGAGTCATACTTGAGAAGATGAGCAAGCATCTTGGGATCTGTAAGGTCGTTGATTGCAACTACCTCATAACCTTCTGCGCCGAACATCTGACGGAATGCAAGACGTCCGATACGGCCAAAACCGTTAATAGCAACTTTTACTGACATATTAAATTACCTCCAAAAAATATATTTATATGATTATTAATTATATTTTACCATATATTACCGAAATATACAAGTGTTTTTTCGAGAAATTGTTAAAAAATTAACTATGTGGCGCGTCTAATTTCGACACACCTTGGATAGTATAACACAAAAAAATAAATTTTGCAACTATCAATATTTACAACATCAAAAAAATATGGTATAAATAATATATACAAATTGACAAATAGAAACGGAGTATATATATATGAAATTTATTCTTGCAAGTCAGAATAAGCATAAAGCACAGGAGATGCAGGCAATTTTAGGTGACAGAATAATGCTTGAAACCCTTGACTCAGCTGGTTGTGGCGATATTGAAATAATAGAAGACGGCGACACTTTTGAAGAGAATGCAATAAAAAAGGCTGTTACCGTTATGCGGGCAACCGGGCTTCCTGCCATTGCTGACGACAGCGGATTGTGTGTTGATGCACTGGATGGTGCACCAGGCGTTTATACGGCACGCTTTGCCGGTGAGGGTGCAACAGATGATGAAAATATTTCTAAATTGCTGAAAGCACTGGACGGGATTGAAACAGAAAAAAGAACAGCTCGTTTTGTTTGCGTTATCGCAGTTGCGTACCCTGACAGAGAACCTGTTACATATAAAGGTGAGTGTGAGGGAAGGATTCTTACCGAAAAGCGTGGGGAAAATGGCTTTGGGTATGACCCTGTATTTTATGTGGAGAAATTCGGCAAATCTATGGCAGAGCTTCCGGCGGAGGTAAAAAACTTGATTAGCCACAGAAGTTGTGCCTTAGCAAAACTTAGGGTTAAGGAATAGGGAAAATTCACAATCCCTCCACCACCAAAGGTGGTCCCCCTCCCTTTATACAAGGGAGGCAACATATGGAAAAGGATAAAAATTATGCGTAAAGTTTTAAGTGGAATGCGCCGAGCAATTCAGGATTACAATATGATACAGGCCGGTGACAAAATTGCAGTTGGCGTTTCGGGAGGCAAGGATAGCCTGACCCTTCTTTGTGCGTTGGCGGCATACAGAAGGTTTTCGGAAGTTCCTTTCGAGGTTATGGGTGTTACCCTGAACATGGGATTTGAGGGTGTTGATTATACTCCGGTCAAAGAATTATGTGATGAAATCGGTGTTGAATATGTGGTAAAAAATACCGATATTGCAGAAATTCTGTTTGATGTACGCAAAGAGAAAAATCCTTGCTCTCTGTGTGCTAAAATGCGTCGGGGCGGTGTTAATGATCTTGCAAAAGATTATGGCTGCAACAAAGTGGCACTTGGGCATCACAACGAAGACGTAATTGAAACATTTTTTCTCTCCCTTTTTTATGAGGGCAGACTCAACTGCTTTTCACCGGTGACCTATCTGTCACGGACCGATATGTATGTTATAAGACCGCTGATTTATGTTGCCGAGGGGGATATCAAAGGCTTTGCAAAAAGAGAGAATATCCCTGTTGTTCACAATCCTTGCCCGATGGATGGCGTATCTAAACGGCAGGAGATGAAGGATTTTATAAACGAAAGAAACGAAATAGACCACCATTTCAAAACCCGTATGATGACTGCCATCAAAACCGGGCTTGAGGATTGGAAGATTAAATAATTTCCGGAGGAATACAAATGTTATTTTCATTGGCAAAAAATGATTTTAAGGCAAAATATGCAGGCTCAGCACTTGGTATGGTTTGGGGCTTTGTTACACCAATAATTACCATACTGATTTATTGGTTTGTGTTTCAGGTAGCATTTCAAAACGGACCTGTTAACGGCGTTCCGTATGTGTTGTGGTTGGTGTCAGGCATTGTTCCCTGGTTTTTTATTTCTGAAGGCTGGGGTGGCGCAACAGGGGTTTTAATTGATTATTCATACCTTGTAAAAAAAGTTGTTTTCGAAGTAGAACTTTTACCTGCAGTGCGTGTGACCTCGGCAGCGTTTGTACATTTATTCTTTGTAGCGCTTACCTTTATTGTGAATTTTCTTTGTGGATATCCTCCCGAGTGGCTTGATTTGCAGATTATTTATTATATGGCAGCGGCATATGTTCTTACCCTTGCTATGGGCAGGATAACATCGACTCTCACGGCGTTTGTTCGTGATACAAACAATTTTGTGGGAGTTCTGGTGCAGCTTGGTTTTTGGATAACACCGCTGTTCTGGGATATAAATTCCTTACCTGAAAAGTTTCATATATTCTTTCAGATTAATCCCATCTATTATGTGACTGAGGGATATCGCGATACGTTTGTTTACGGAACGGGTTTCTGGGAAAAACCGTGGCAGACCCTTTATTTCTGGGCGTTTGTTGCGGTACTTGCCGTGATTGGAAATGTGCTTTTCAAAAAACTCAGGCCTCATCTGGCAGATTTAATTTAAAACACAAAAACAACAATTTCTAGTGAAGAACGAAGAGAGAAAAAGTGAAAAGATAATAATACCAAAACTAAACGACAACTTTCGCATTCGAAAGTTGTCGTTTAGTTTTGGTCGAGGCGACAGGATTCGAACCTGCGCCGGAGTGTTAAGGCGATATGCCGGCGGCATATCGGTAACGCAGGATTGCAAAATGCGAGAGCATTTTGGGATGGAGGAAAACACAGAGTGTTTTCACACCAAGGGCCGCATAGATAAAGAAACAAAAAAGCACCCACGAAAAAGTGAGTGCAATGGTCGAGGCGACAGGATTCGAACCTGCGGCCCCCTGGTCCCAAACCAGGTGCGCTACCAAACTGCGCCACGCCTCGATATGTTAAATTATCAACTATATTATTATACACATTGAGAAGACTTTTGTCAAGACAAAAATTGTTAATATTTGATTTATTTATTTTTTATTATAAAATTGCATTATACAAGACAATGTTTATACTATTGTATTGACTTTGGTTTGCAAAAGGGATATAATTATCAAAGCGTAAAAATGTAATTTGCCGGAGGTAAATGCTATGGAGAAAAAAACGTATGCAGTAGATATGGTAAATGGACCAATTTTCAAAAGCGTGGTAGCATTTGTTGTTCCGCTTATTTTAGGTAATATCCTGCAGCTTCTTTATAATGCGGCAGATATAATAGTTGTAAGTCGATTTGCTGGCAGCAGTGCAATGGCATCTGTCGGAGCAACAGGTAGTCTTTGTTCGCTTATCATAAGTTTGTTTATTGGACTTACCGCAGGCGCAAGTGTTGTTGTTTCACGTTGTCACGGAGCACATGATGATAAAGGCATACATCGAGCAGTACATACATCAATTGCTCTTGGTATAGTGGCGGGTTTTGCTGCTATGGCAGTTGGTATTTTGCTCTCAGAATATTTTTTAAGACTTATGGGAACTCCTGAAGGCGAGGTTTTAGACGGCGCCATACTGTATATGAAGATATATTTTGCCGGTATGCCTGCGGCACTTGTATATAACTTTGGAGCTTCAGTTTTAAGAGCCATAGGCGATACCCGTCGTCCATTGTATATACTTGCTTTATCGGGCGTTGTGAATGTTATTTTAAATCTTGTTTTTGTAATAGGATTTCATATGAGCGTTGCCGGTGTTGCGATTGCAACAGCTGTAGCAAACTATATTTCCGCAACTTCAATAATCATTATTCTTGCCAGGGCAAAAGGTACTCATCAGCTTATTTTCAAGAAACTAAGATTCTATAAAAATGAGCTTGTGTCTATTGTTAAAATAGGTTTGCCCGCGGGAGTACAGAGTTCCCTTTTTGCTGTTGCAAATACACTTATTCAGGCTTCTGTAAACTCCTTTGGAACAGCTGCAATAGCAGGTGCTGCTGCATCAGGTAATATTGAAGGCTTTGTGTATACAGCAATGAATGCCTTTTATCAGGCGGCAATAACAGGTGTAAGCCAGAACTACGGTGCAAAAAATGAGAAAGGGCTACGCAAAACAGTAAAAGTTTGTGCTGCAAGCGTGGCTGTTGTGGGATTCTCACTCGGTCTTGCGACAGTAATTTTTGCCCGCCCGCTTCTTGGTATATATATAGTTGACTCTCAAGAAGCGATAGAGTTTGGTATAATAAGAATGCTTTTTGTAGGACTTCCATACTTTTTGTGTGGCATAATGGAGGTTCAGGCTGGGCAGCTTCGTGGTCTTGGTTATTCGGTAACAGCAATGGTAAATTCACTTGTTGGTGCGTGTGGATTTAGAATACTTTGGATAATGTTTGTTCTACCCCTGAATCACACTCCGGAAGTGCTCTTCCTTTGCTGGCCGATTTCGTGGATACTTGTAATAGCTATGCATTTTGTATGCTATAAGGTAGTTAAGAAAAAAGCTTTGGCAAGAATGAAAAATGAATAAGACCATTAAAAATAAACCGTCCCGTAAATCTAACGATTTGCGGGACGGTTATCTTTTTGCGTAAATATTTAAATTGCGTATTTTTCTTTGTAAGCCTCGTACAAATCATCAAAGGAAGCATCGTGCCCTTCTTTGATTTTTTTCAGGTATTCATGGGTTTCAAACGAATCATGCGAAATTTCTATTATGCAAACTGCAATGTTTGAACAGTGGTCTGAAACTCGTTCATAGTTAGTAAGAAGGTCTGAAAGAATAAAACCAAGTTCCATTGTGCAGTCGCCTTGTTTAAGACGCGAAATGTGATTGCTCTTGATTTTGCGCTTGAGACGGTCGATAACCTGCTCAAGAGGCTCGACGCGTGATGCGATTTCTGTGTCTTCATTTACCAGAGAGTTTGTTGCAAGTTCAAGAATTTCGGCAGCTGCAGCCGTGATGATTTTAATATCATTTTGTGCCTGAGTTGAGAATGAAAGACCCTTTTCGTGCATTTCCTGTGCAACCTCTGCAATGTTTACAGCGTGGTCAGAAATTCTTTCAATATCACCTATACAGTGAAGAAGCTCGGTTACGATCTTACTGTCTTTTGATGACATATTATTTGCTGCAATTTTTACCAGATATGAGCTTGTTTTATCCTCGTATTTGTCAACCAGTTTTTCGTGTTCCATAATTTCATTGAACTTTTCATCGCTGTAATCTGACATAAGTGCTGTTGCTGCATTGAATGAGTATGCCGAGAGCTTTGCCATATCACAAACCAGCTCACGACATTTTTCAACAGCGAAGGAGGGTATGTTAAGAAATCTTTCGTCAAGTGTGTCAAAGGTGTTGATTTGTTCTTCTTCTTTTTTATTACCCTTTACCTTGATTGTCTGGATTGCAAGCTTTTCAATCAGCGAGCAGAAAGGCATAAGGATTATCGTTGAAATAATGTTAAACACGGTATGTGTAATTGCAATCGAGAAGAAGGAAGCATCGGATGCCATAAAGTTAACAATAGGCTTTACACCAAGATAATACAACAGATAATATGCCACTGTTACCGCTATAACACCAATCATTTTAATGTATAGACAAGATGCTGCAACACGCTTTGATTCGGTATTGCCGCTTATGGCGGAAATTATAGGTGTAATGGTTGTGCCGATATTCATACCCAGAAGAACGGGGAGGGCAACAGCGTGTTGAATTGATATGGAGCCTGCCAGCACCTGCAGAATACCGACCGAAGCAGAAGAACTCTGGATGATTGCAGTAAAGATTGTTCCCACCACAATACCCATAATGGGATTTGAGAACATTATCAGCATGTTCTTAAATCCTTCATTATCTTTAAATGAGCTTGCTGCATCACTCATAGCTTCCATACCAAAAATCAAAACTGAAAAGCCAAGGAGAATTGTTGCAATGTTCCTTTTAGAATCCTTTTTTGTGGTCATTGTAATTATGACACCGATTGCTGCCAGAATGGGAGTAAAGTTTTCAGGCTTCAGAAGATTAATGAAGGCGGCACCTTTAATGTCTTTTAGCGAAAGAAGCCATGCGGTAACTGTTGTGCCGATATTTGCACCCATAATAATGCTGATTGTCTGGCCCAACTTCATAATGCCGGAGTTAACAAAACCAACCAGCATAACTGTTGTTGCGGATGAACTTTGAATTATTGCGGTTACTGCAAAACCAAGCAGTAAGCCTGTCAGCCTGCTTGAAGTCAGCCGTGCAAGAATGGATTCAAGCTTGCCGCCTGCAAGCTTTTTAAGCCCGTCACCCATGAGGTCCATACCGAAAAGGAACAGGGCTAGTCCACCTATTAAACCCAAAATTGTAATGACCATATCCATAATTGATTTCTCCTTGTCTTTGTGATTCGCAGATAATAAATTGCAACATATAAAAACGCAATTTTTACCAAATACAATATAACACAAAAGAATAAAAAAGTAAAGGGATAATATAACTATTTTTCCATAATAAAAAATATAATAATGCATTGCCTTGACGGAAAAACTTTAATGGAGTATAATTAATTAATCAATTAATAAAAAGGACAATACTTATGAATAATATTAAAGAGATAACAAGAGAACTGCTTGCTATTCCCGGGATTTCGGGATATGAGAGTGATTTTGCAGATTTTGTCTGCCAAAAACTAAAAAAATATTGTCCCAATGCCACGGTTACAAAGTCCAACTGTGTTTTGGGTTCATTGCCTTCAAAAAACACCGATGCACCTGTGGTTATGCTTGAGGCACATCTTGACAGAATAGGACTAATTGTATCAGGAGTTGATGAAAATGGGTTTGTGTCGTTCAATGCTATCGGTGGTGTGGACGAGCGAATTCTTCCTGCCTGTGAGGTTTGCATTCTGGGCAAGAAGGAAGTGTTTGGCATAGTAGGTGCAAAGCCTCCACATCTTATGGCAAAAGCAGAGGAAAAGGAAGGCTTGAAAGTCGAGGATATGCTTATCGACACAGGTTTGGGATCCGAGGCAAGCGAATTTATTTCGGTGGGCGACCCTGTTATGCTGGAAGGAAGTTTTTGCGAATTAATGAATGACAGAGTCGCGTCTGCGGCACTTGATAACAGACTATCTATGGCGGCTGTTTTTGCAGTTTTGGAACAGCTAAAGGATAAAGAACTGCCATATAATGTCTGTGTTGCTTTTGCTTCAGGCGAGGAACAGGGACTTCTTGGTGCATATACGCTTGTTGACCAATGCCTACCCGACCTTGCAATTGTTATAGATGTTACCTATGGTACAACACCTGATGCTTGTGATAGTGACACATTCCCTCTGGGCAGCGGTGTGGCAATTTGTCGTGGGCCAAATGTTCATTACGAAATGACAAAAAGTGTTATGAAGCTTGCAAGAGAAAAAGAAATACCTTGCGAGATTGAGGTTGCACCACGAAGCACCGGCACAAATGCCTGGGCAATACAGACATCAGGAAGTGGTGTTCCCTGTGTTGTGATCTCAATTCCTTTGCGGTATATGCACACTACAGTAGAGACGGCAGATTTAAATGATGCCGAAAGTGTATGCCGATTGCTTTGTGAAATAATTTGCGGAGGTGAGGTCATTGCTTAAAAAGTTGACAGAAGCCTTTGGGGTTTCGGGCTATGAAACAGAGGTCCGCAATATTATAATGAAGGAACTTGAAAACTGTGATATTGATTTATCGGTTGACAGTATGGGAAATATGCTGGTGTTCAAGCTGGCAGAGGAAAATCCTGATGCAAAGACAATTCTGCTTTCGGCACATATGGATGAGGTAGGGTTTATCGTTACCGATATTACGGACGATGGTTATATAAAATTTGCTTCGGTGGGCGGTATTGACCCGCGCATTCTTATATCAAAGCGGGTATGCATAAACGGAAGGAAGGGTGTCATAGGATTAAAAGCAATCCACCTAACCACCAAGGAAGAACGAAAAACCACTCCTGCTGAGGACAATTTGTTTGTGGATATCGGAGCAAAGACCAAAGCTGAGGCGCGGAATGTTGTTGAAAAAGGAGACTATTTCGGCTTTGACAGTAGGTATGTGGAATTTGGTAATCAAATAAAGGCAAAGGCTCTTGATGACAGACTTGGCTGTGCAATTATGATTGAAATTCTAAAAAAGAAATGGAATGTAAATTTGGTATGTGCTTTTACTGTTCAGGAAGAGGTTGGCCTTCGTGGGGCTAAAGTTGCGGTAAGGGGACTCAATCCCGATTACGCAGTAGTTATAGAGGGAACTACCTGTAATGATATGACAGGCATCCCTGAAAACCTTCGGGTTACTAAATCAGGGAATGGTGCGGCAATTTCAATTCTTGACTCTGCCAGCAAGGCAGACAAAGAGTTGGTGGATATGCTGATTTCTGCTGCGGAGACAAGGAGTATTCCATGGCAATTCAAAGCATCGACTGCAGGAGGCAATGATGCAGGCTCAATTTATCTTGCAGACGGTGGAATTAAAACTGCTTCGGTTTCGGTGCCCTGCAGGTATATTCATTCCCCTGTGTCTGTTATGAGCAAGGCAGATTTTGAGTCATGCCAAAGAATAATAGAAGGCTTTCTTGAGGATTGCGGAAAGGATGAAAGATGATAAAAGAAATTTTTGAAACATTCTCGCCTTCAGGAAGCGAAGATTGTATAAGAGAATTGCTGAAAAAACAGTTTCATGGTGTATTTGAAAAAATAGAAACAGACCGATTAGGCAACCTGATAGCGGTTTCAGGAGATGGAAGGCTTTGTATTGAATGTGGTATGGACAGTACAGGTATTATGGTTGTTTCAAAGACTGACACCGTTGCGTATTTTACCTCTGTTGGTGAGGTAAAACCTGTTGAACTGGCAGACAGAAGGATAGTTTTTGCTAACGGCACTATTGGTGTGGTAAAATATAATGAAGATTTGGATTTAAAGTCTGCAAAAGTTTCGGACTTATATATTGAAATGGATACTGCTGGTATTAGTATCGGTGATTTCGGCGCGGTAGTTTCGGAATTCAATGAGGATGAGTGTACCTTCTCAGGATATGGGTTAAAAAACCGCATCGGTCTTGCTGCGGTTTGTAGTGTTCTTGAAACGGAGAGAGAGGTAGAGAATATAACCGTTTTATTCTCGGCCCAAAAACGTCTTGGTGCCAGAGGTATTCGGGCGTTTTTGGGTGCCCGTAGCTTTGATAAAGTGATTACCGTAGACGCCTGCAGTAATGATGGATGCTCGGTTATTGCCAAGGATGCAAGGGTTGTGGCGTCGGTTGGCGTAAGGTCAGAACTTGAGAAAATAGTGTCTGAAAATGATTTGGATGCTGAAACTGCGGTATGTGATGATAATTTTTACCTTGAACATATTTTGGTGTCGGGCAATGCAAACTGTGGTGCGGTGGGTATATCGGTTCTCTGCGAAGAAAATGAACCCCAAAGAGTTAATAAAACAGATTTTGATACGGCGGTTAAATTGCTATCTGCTGTTTTAAGTAAAAACAAGTGAGTTGAAATTTCAACTTATGGTGAGATTTGAGGTTAATGTATATGGAAAAGAAAATTTGTATTTTATATGACAACAAGGTTTGCGACAACTGCGGCGAGTGTAATATGTGCGACCTTGACCCTAAAAAAGTGTGTGATAGCTGCGGTGCTTGCCTTGATATGGACAGTGATTATAATACTGTTGATGTGGATTTGACAATGGAACAGAGTGACGAGCCTGAAATGCTCAGCTTTGAAGAATTGTTCCCCGACGAAGCCTTTGGTGGCGACAGAAATTGGGAAGACGACGATGATGACGAAGAATATGATGACATAAACGATTATGATGACGATTTTGACAACACCGACGGCTTTTATGATGAAGAAGAGTTTGACTATGATGACGACAATGATTTAGGTCGGGATTTTGGTGAGCTTTTTGAATAATATCAGATGCTGATAAAATTTTTGCTGCTTAGACTTATTTCACCTGATTTCAATATTTCTGTTTTATTGTTTTCAAGATTTATAATTAAATTACCTTCATTATTAATATCAGTAGCAATTCCTGTATAGATTTCACCATCTTTGGTGAAATCTATTTTTTTTCCTAATACAAGCGAACGGCTTTTATATTCGTCAATCAATTCATTACTGCCGCACAGAGGTTGCAAATTGATAAATTCGTCAATTATCTTTCCTGCCACAAGATTGCGGTTAATGTTTTCTCCTAAAGAGCCGGCTATCTTACTCAGTTCTGGGGGAAAGTTTTGTGTCGATATATTTATACCAATGCCAACTACAATATAGTCGATAGCTCCTGAATTTGTTCCAGCTTCTGCCAGAATACCACATATTTTTCTTCCACCAAGAAAAATATCATTCACCCATTTTATTTGAGGCTGTTTGTTACAAACTTCCTCAATTGCACGACAAACAGCAACCCCTGCAGCAATCGTCAGAGCGGTAGGGTCGAGTGAGTAACCGACAGGTCGCAGAATAATACTCATATACAAGCCCGTTTCTGAGGGTGAATAAAATTCTCTGCCCAATCTACCTCTGCCGGATGTCTGGTGATTGGCAATGACAACAGTATTGTGTTTTGCGCCATTTTGAGCAAGCTCTTTTGCGTATGTGTTTGTAGAATTAATCGTTCCCAATACAAAGATGTCACCAATATTTATGTCATTAAACTGTTCACAGATGTCCTTCACAGATAAATCTGCGGCAGTAAAATTTAATTCCTTCATATTATAATACCTCACGATAAAATCTAAAATAAGTATATCATAAAATGTCTTGATGTCAATAAATAAAAAATTTAAAAAATTTCTTAAAAAGGTATTGACAAGGAGTGAAAAGTGTGGTAATATAGACGAGTTGTGCCGAGCAGAGCCGGTCGGGAGAAAAACTTTTAAAAAAGTTGAAAAAAAGACTTGACAAAAGGTAGCTTGGTGTGATATATTAGATAGGCTCTCTCAAAGAGAGTGGTAAGACCCG
>JAZNBG010000023.1:0-7013 GCA_045586925.1 Clostridia bacterium
GACCTGGTCTTATAGGTCAGGTTTACGACGGACTTCAGAATCCGCTTCCTGTTTTAGCAGAACAAGCTGGCTGGTTCTTAGAGCGTGGTATTTATGCTGACGGCCTAAATGCAGAAAAGAAATGGGAATTCACACCAACTGCAAAAGTGGGTGACACCTTAAAGGCTGGTGAATATATAGGAACTGTTCCAGAAGGACCATTCACACACAAAATATTTATTCCTTTTAATTTACTTGGTACTTACACAGTTAAGTCAATCAATGAAAAAGGCGAATATACAGTTAACGAAACTATTGCAGTTGTAACTGATGAACGTGGTAAAGAAATTCCACTTTCAATGGCTTTCAGATGGCCAGTTAAACGTGCAGTTAAATGCTATAGTGAAAGATTAGCACCGCAAGAAACAATGGAAACAAAGGTACGTCTTATAGACTCCTTCTTCCCAGTTGCAAAGGGCGGTACTTATTGTACACCTGGTCCATTCGGTGCTGGTAAAACAGTTTTACAGCATACAACGTCAAAATATGCCGATGTTGATATAGTTATTATTGCTGCTTGTGGTGAGCGTGCTGGTGAGGTTGTTGAAACTCTTACAGAGTTCCCAGAATTAACTGACCCTAAAACTGGTCGTTCACTTATGGAACGAACCATTATTATATGTAATACTTCCTCAATGCCCGTTGCCTCCCGTGAAGCTTCGGTTTATACTGCGGTAACACTTGCTGAGTACTATCGCCAAATGGGACTTGATGTTCTTATGTTAGCTGACTCGACTTCGCGATGGGCACAAGCGATGCGTGAAATGTCGGGCAGACTTGAAGAAATCCCCGGCGAAGAGGCTTTTCCTGCATATCTTGAATCCTATATTGCGGCATTTTACGAAAGAGCAGGCTATGTCCGTTTGCCTGACGGCAGTACTGGTTCCGTTACCATTGGCGGCACGGTATCCCCTGCAGGCGGCAACTTTGAGGAGCCTGTAACACAGGCGACTCTAAAGGTTGTAGGTGCTTTCCACGGTCTTTCCCGTGAGCGCTCGGACGCAAGAAAGTATCCTGCCATTGACCCGCTTATCTCTTGGTCTAAATATAACAGTGTTATTGACGGTAAAAAGTTAGAATTTTGTAAGAGCATTCTTCATCACGGTGACGAGATCGGCTCTATGATGAAGGTTGTGGGTGAAGAAGGTACAACGCTTCAGGACTACATTACCTATCTGAAATCCGAAATGCTTGATGCAGTTTACCTGCAACAGAACTCTTTTGATTTAGTTGAGGCAAACTGCGGAAGACTTCGTCAGCGTTATGTTACCGATAAGCTCGTGCATATTTTAGGCAGTAATTTTGATCTTCAAAATAAAGACGATGCAAGAGGCTTCTTTAACCATATTCGTCAAAAATTCATCGACTGGAATTACGCCGAGTTTGAGAGCGAAGCGTTTAAAAAAGCAGAATCTGAGATTGATGAATTGTATCGCAAAGGTGACGGTAAATTAGCCGCACCGACCGAAAAACTATTAAAGGGCGGTGAATGAGAGTGAATAAAGTATATAATCGAATAGAATCTATCACCGGTAACGTTATTACTGTCCGAGCAAATGATGTTAAGTATAAGGAATTGGCACGGATCAACACACGTTTCGGCAAGTCCTTGGCTCAGATTAATAAGATTGACGGAGATATTGTTTCTCTGCAGGTTTTTGCTGGTGGTCAAGGTATTTCTACGGGAGATGAAGTGCGCTTTCTCGGCCATGAAATGCGAGTGTCTTTCAGCGAAGATTTATTGGGTCGTATATTCAATGGTTCAGGAGAACCTAGAGATAAAGGTCCTTCCCTCGCAGACAATATGAAGTCTATCGGAGGCCCTTCTGTTAATCCTACCAAACGTATTCTTGCCAATCGAATGATGAGAACCAACATTCCTATGATTGATATGTTCAATACCTTGGTTGTTTCTCAAAAGTTGCCCATTTTCTCCATTTCCGGTGAGCCGTACAATCAACTTCTTGCCCGAATTGCAATGCAGGCAGAAGCCGACGTAATCGTTCTTGGCGGTATGGGACTTAAATATGACGACTTTCTTTATTTTAAGGATACACTCTCCAAAGGCGGTGCATTAAGTAAAACTGTTATGTTTATTCATACTGCTTCCGATCCTACCGTTGAGTGTATGATGATTCCCGACATGGTGTTGGCGGTAGCAGAGCAATTTGCGCTCCAAAATAAAGACGTATTGGTGCTCCTTACCGATATGACCAACTTTGCTGATGCTATGAAGGAAATTGCTATTACGCAGGAACAGGTTCCTTCTAACCGTGGATATCCCGGCGACCTGTATTCTCAGCTTGCTGCTCGTTATGAAAAGGCGGTTGACTTTGCCGATTCAGGCTCGGTTACCGTTTTGGCGGTTACTACCATGCCCGGTGATGATGTAACTCACCCGGTTCCCGACAATACAGGATATATTACCGAAGGTCAGTATTACCTTAAAGGCGGTCGCATAGAGCCCTTCGGCTCACTTTCCCGACTGAAGCAAAACGTAAACGGTAAAACACGAAAAGACCATCGAGCACTTATGGATGCGATGATTCGACTTTATTCTTCCTACAAGGAAACACTCGAAAAGAAAAACATGGGCTTTTTTATGAGCCGTTGGGATAAAAAATTGCTGAAATACGGTGAACTTTTTGAAAGCAAGCTAATGTCGCTGTCCGTTAATCTTCCGCTTGAGGATGCACTTGATTTAGGATGGGAAATTTTAGCGGATTGTTTCGAAAAGGACGAAACCGCAATCAAATCAGACCTTGCTGATGAATTTTGGCCTAAAGGTTAAGGAGGTCTGTAGTTTTGGCAAAAATCAAACTAACTAAAAACGAGTTGAAGGTACAAAAGGACGCACTTAAAATGTACCGCAGATATTTGCCTACTCTTACACTGAAAAAGCAACAACTCCACTCGGAGATCCGCACCATTGAAGCCAAGGCGAAGGCCGTGAGAAAAGAAAGAGAAGACCTTGAATTTGGCTTTCATGAATGGATTGCTGTTTTTAGTGAAATGGATGCATTCCCGCAAGGAATTATAACCGTCAGCAATATTCGCAAAGGAAAAGGAAACATTGCAGGCGTTGATATTCCTACATTTGAGGGTGCGGATTTCTCACGAGGAGATTATGATCTTTACGAAGCACCTCTTTGGGTGGATATCGCCGCAAACCATATGGAAAAGGCAATGTCCCTCGATTTAGAGGCAGAAGTGTTAGATGAACAGGTCCGACTATTAGAGATTGAATTGCTTGCAACTTCTCAAAGAGTCAACCTGTTTGAAAAGGTTAAAATCCCCGAAACCGAGGAAAACATCAAAAAAATATCTATTTATATGGCAGACCAACAGGTTAGTGCCGTAGTGCGTTCAAAAATATCAAAACGCAAGATAGCCCTTCGTAATGCTGTGGCTTCCGAAAAGGAGGTTTATTCATTATGATAGTGCCTATGAAAAAAGTGTCTCTAATCATTAGAGAACATGAAAAGGATGAAGCCCTGAAAAAGCTTCGCAAATTAGGGATTGTCCACATTGAAATAACCGAAGGTTCAGGTGAGCGACTCACCTCGCTCCGAGAACAAATTGCTTTACTTGAAAGTGCGATCTTTACAATTGGTAAAAGGAAAAACATAGAGCCAAAAGATGTGAGCACTGCAGAGGCTTTGTCCGTTGCAATGAAAGTTCAAGCGCTTGATGCGGAGAAAAAACAGTGTCAGGCAGAGCGAATCGCACTCAGTTCCGAGCTTGACCGCTTAAAAAGCTGGGGGGACATTGATCCGAGCAGCATAAACGATTTAGAAGCAAAAGGTTATAATATATCCTTTTACGAGATGTCCAAGGCCGAATACGAGCTGCTTGCTGAAAGCATTAAAACCGTTCGGATCGATGCGACAAAATCGACTGTCAGATTTATGCTGCTCAAATCATATAAAGAAGAGCTTGATGAAGCTGTTACATCACTGAACGCATACCGTTTGGCATTACCACAGCTTTCTACAAGAGAGATGACGCAACGGCTTTCGGAACTTAGCAGCCGTATAGATGAAATCGACGAAACGATTTCATCCAATGCTTGTTATGTTGAGAGCATTAAAAGAGCCGTTGGGACTACCGAAAAGGAAATTGAATTTGAAACCTACGCTACTGGTATGGCAGATGAAAATTTATCCCCTGAAAGCGAGACACCACTTTCTGTTTCATATTTCACAGGCTATATTGAAGCTGAAAATCTTGATAGGCTCAAGCAAACTGTCCAAAGCAATTCGTGGGGACTTCTTGTAGAAGAACCAAAGGAAGAGGATAATGTTCCTACCAAGCTTAAAAACAACAAGCTTGTAAGTCTCATTTATCCTTTGACCGACTTTTTGGGAACCGTTCCCGGATATTTTGAGTATGACATTTCGGGCTGGTTTTTAGCGTTTATACTCATATTCTTCGGAATTATTTTCGGTGACGGCGGATACGGTTTGCTTATTTGTGCTGTTGCGGCAATCCCGATTATAAAATCACTCATTGCGAAAAAGCAGATTTCGCCTATGTTTTTGCTTGTGGGACTGCTCGGTCTATCAACTGTTCTATGGGGAACGCTTACATGTACTTGGTTCGGACTCTCTCCGGAACAGTTGCCCGATTGGTTAAAGAACTTATCCATACCGGTAATCTCAAATGTGTATGCCGATAAGATATGGTATCCGTTCTGGACCAATGGCACCGCAGGACTGACTACAGCACAAAATTTACAGATATTCTGTTTCTCACTGGCGCTGATACAGCTTACAGTTGCACATATAAAAGGTGCTTTGAGAAATAAAAGGACTATTAAAATGCTTGGTGATATCGGTTCGATTTTACAGCTTTTAGGTATCTACTATTTGGTGCTGAGTCTGGTTGTAAATGCCGAGGTGTTCAGCTTTGGACTGGTTATAGGCGGAATTCCTGTAGGAACGGTTGCTATCGCACTAATAGGAATAGGCTTTGTCCTGAGTTTCGTATTTTCAAACTATGAAGGAAGCATTATTAAATCCATACTTTCAAGTCTTACCAACATTGTGTCGGTTTTGCTTAGTGTGGTAAATGTTTTTTCGGATATCGTTTCTTATATCCGACTTTGGGCGGTCGGCCTTGCAGGTGCAGCAATCTCTGCTACCGTTAATGAGTTGGCCGGTCCCCTTCTTGGCAATTTTATGTTTATGATACTTGCCATCATTCTATTGGTGTTTGGACATGGACTGAATATGATTTTAAACATTCTTTCCGTTATAGTTCACGGAATCAGACTTAACACCTTAGAATTCTCCTCGCATTTAGATATGTCGTGGAGTGGTCATAAATTTAAACCATTTAAAGAACAAATCGATTAAAGGAGAATCATTATGAATTTAGGGTTATTAGGAACAGCATTGGCAATGGGTATTGCCGCAATCGGCTCGGCAATCGGTATCGGTATTGCCGGTCAGGCTTCAATTGGTGCTTGGAAAAAGTGCTACATGAGCAATAAGGCAGCACCGTTTATTCTTACTGTTTTCGCAGGTGCACCTCTTACACAGACTATTTACGGCTTTCTTTTGATGCAGCAGATGAAGGGTTCTTCTGCTGACCCCGCCTTTTTACTCGGTCTTGGAATCGCATCCGGTGTAGCTATGGCTTTCTCTGCTGTATTTCAGGGTAAGGCAGGTGCTGCAGGTGCCGATGCTTTAGCCGAAACAGGAAAAGGTTTTTCGCAGTACATTACTGTTGTCGGCCTTTGCGAAACCGTTGCATTGTTTGCGCTCGTTTTCAGCATGGTAGCATTAGGATAATATGAAAAAACAACGGCCTCGGGTATCTACAACACATATCATATTGCTGAGCTTCTTAATAACGATATTGATAGGCACATTGTTGCTTTCACTTCCTATAAGCTCATCTGTTGGAAAGGCAACTCCCTTCTTAGATGCGCTTTTCACCGCAACGACTTCCACTTGTGTTACGGGATTGGTGGTAACACCGACTTTTTCCTCTTGGAGTGTTTTCGGTCAGGTTGTTATTCTGATACTGATTCAGATCGGCGGTCTTGGTGTTATCACCATTATGTCAGAGCTTATGATACTGCTACACAAGAAAATGGGTATCGGTGACAGACTGCTCTTGCAAGACGCGTTTAATCTGAATTCGCTTTCGGGACTTGTTCGGTTTGTAAAAAAGGTTGTAGGCGGAACGCTCGTTATCGAAGCACTTGGCGCTCTACTTTATATGACCGTATTTGTTCCTGAATTCGGTGCAAAAGGAATATGGATATCAGTCTTCACTTCCGTTTCCGCCTTCTGCAATGCGGGTATTGATATCATTGCCGAAAACAGCCTTTGCGATTATGCGCTTAATCCTGTCATCAATATTGTTACGTGTGCCTTAATTATATTAGGCGGTATCGGTTATATCGTTTGGTGGGATGTGCTCAGGGTTTTAAAACTTGCCCGAACTAAGAAAGTAAAATTTTTCAGAGACCTTACTCTTCACAGTAAAATCGCTATTGCGGCAACTTTAATTTTGATTTTTGTGGGTGCAGCTTTCATTTTTGCGTTTGAGTATAACAATCCGCAAACAATGGGAGATTATACTTTGCTTCAAAAAATAGAAGTGTCCTTGTTTCAATCGGTTACAACGAGAACCGCCGGATTTGCAACAGTGCCGCAAGAGAATCTTACAAATGCAAGTGCTATCGTATGTTTGCTTTTGATGTTTATCGGCGGCTCACCCGTTGGCACAGCCGGAGGAATCAAAACCGTTACCTTTGCCGTTATTATTGTGGCGGCGATTGCCTCTATTCGTAATAAAGAGGATACCGAGGTGTTTGGTAGAAGACTGACAAAACAAGCGGTCAGCAAAGCGGTTGCCGTTACCTGTATGTCGTTTATCATTATGTTTACTTCAACGGTTCTGCTTTCTGCCGTAACAGATGCAAATGCACTCGATATTGTTTATGAAACGGTTAGTGCTAC
>JAZNBG010000024.1:0-3528 GCA_045586925.1 Clostridia bacterium
GTGAAGGCAAGGCTGACGAAGCCAAGGCTGCAGGTGCAGACTTTGTTGGTGCTGAAGACCTTGTTCAGAAAATCCAGTCAGAAAACTGGTTTGATTTTGATGTTGTTGTTGCAACTCCCGATATGATGGGCGTTGTTGGTAGAATCGGTAAGGTTCTTGGTCCTAAGGGCCTTATGCCAAGCCCCAAGGCAGGCACCGTTACTCCCGACGTTACACGTGCGGTTGCTGACATCAAGTCAGGTAAGATTGAATACCGTCTTGATAAGACAAACATCATCCATTGTCCTTTGGGCAAGGCGTCTTTCGGAAAAGACAAGCTTGTTGAAAACTTCAACGCTCTTATGGGTGCAATCGTTAAGGCAAAGCCGGCTGCTGCTAAGGGTCAGTACCTTAAGTCAGTTACCGTTGCATCTACAATGGGCCCCGGCATCAAGATTAACTCAAACAAAATTGATGCATAATTTTTAAAATTTCTATTGACATATAATTTTTTATGTGCTAAAATATTATAGTCAATGAAATAGATTCCGCAGACAGCAGGTGGCCATCCCGCCATAATTCCTGCCGAGGATTTTACGAAATTACAAATTCTGGTTTGTTGTTTACGTACTATAGCCCTCGCGCACGTCTGCGAGGGTTATTTATTTTGGTTTTAGCAGTTAATTTTCGAAAGGAGGAAACTCAATTATGCCAAGTGAAAAAGTTTTAGAGAGCAAAAAGGCCATAGTTGCAGGTCTTGTTGAAAGACTGAAGGAAGCACAGGCAGGCGTTATCGCTGACTATCGTGGTCTTACTGTTGCTCAGGATACAGAGCTCCGTGCAAAGCTCAGAGAAGCCGGTGTTGAATACACAATTGTTAAGAACACCCTTACACGTTTTGCTGCAAATGAGGTTGGTTTAGAGGGTCTTGACCCCATTCTTCACGGACCTACCGCTCTTGCTACAAGCAGCACAGACGTTGTTGCTCCCGCTAAGGTTCTGGTTGAATTTGCAAAAGCAAACGAACAGCTTGAAATTAAAGCAGGTTTTGTTGACGGTAAAGTTATCGACGCAAACGAGGTTAAGGTTTACGCAAGCATCCCCAATAAGGAAACACTTATTTCTAAGATGATGGGCAGCTTGCAGGCACCTATCGGAAGCCTCGTAAGAACTCTGGACGCTATCGCAAAGAACATGGAAAGCGCCGAGTAATTAAGTTTGTAAATTTAAAGCATCGGGCGGCTTAAAGTCCCGAAATATTAATTATTATGGAGGATAATAAAAATGGCTGATATAGCAAAAATGATTGAAGATATCAAAACTCTTACACTCGTAGAAATCAATGATCTCGTAAAGGCTCTTGAAGAAGAATTTGGCGTTTCTGCTGCTGCTCCTGTTATGGTTGCAGGTGCAGGTGCTGCTGATGGTGCTGCTGCAGGTGCAGAAAAGTCAGAATTTGTCGTAGTTCTTGCTGCTGCAGGTGCAGATAAGATTAAGGTTATCAAGGCTGTTCGTGAAATCACAGGTCTTGGTCTTGCTGAAGCAAAGGCTGCAGTTGATGGCGCTCCCACAACTCTTAAGGAAGCTGTTTCTAAGGACGATGCAGAAAAGATTAAGGCTCAGCTCGAAGAAGTTGGCGCAACTGTAGAACTTAAGTAATTTATCTCTGCAATAGCAGATATCAGAAAAGACCGTCACTTGCTGACGGTCTTTTTGCATTTTACTGGTACAAACATATAAAATTCAATTTACATATTGACAAAAAAGGAAATTAGGTATATACTAATAACGTGTTTCATAGTTGCTGAATACACTTTTTGCACAAGAAGGGGATGTCTTGTGCTGTTTTGTATCTGTAAACTAAGAACAACAAACCATTATGCATTGGTGCAGGCGTGTGAGGTTCGGCATAAAGTACGGTGCACAACAATGGATTTTTTGACGCAGGAATAAAGACGTTAAAACAATGTCATATCCCAATACGGATAGTTGCAGATTCCTTTTCGGCACCTGTCGGCGCAAGCCTTCAGGATGGGGTTTGTTGCTGTCGGTAGTGAGTTATGGTTTTGTATCGGCGTTAGCGTTTGTATTCGTGCCAAGAATGATATTTTGTGCAGATACGGCATTAAGTTGGACTTCAAACCTTGCGCAAATGCGCGTTGATTAGAAAACTGCTATGATTTTAAGTAGAAAATAAGGTTGCGTCAGCAAGTGTAAATACATCGATTGATTACGGATTCATATCAGTGTCAATTCAACAAAAGAGGAGCAGGCACCGTGCCTGCTTTCTTTTTTGGACAACAATGCCGTGAGAATTGGTTTCTCACGGCATTGTTTTATTTTTCTTGGCGGTGTTAAGTGAAAAGATAAGAGTACAAAAAGAAACGACAATAATCTTTTGAAAATTGTCGTTTCTTTTTGGTATGCCCGGTGCGATTCGAACGCATGACCTTCAGAGTCGGAGTCTGACACTCTATCCAGCTGAGCTACGGGCACATATATTAAATTTTTTAGCAAAAGATTTGCAGGGAAGAGCCTTTAGCCCGCCCCTGCATAGCTGCGTTAGGCTAATATAATAAATTTCAAATTCCTTTTGTGCCCCGCAATCGTTGACAGGCAAAGCCTCCCTTGTGTAAAGGGAGGTGCCCGAAGGGGCGGAGGGATTGTTTGAAACAAGCCCGAAACAACCCCTCAGTCAGCTTGCAGTTTGCGAAAGAAACACGGAGTCGAATCGGGACAATGCTAAAAATTCTCCAAGGCATCATCAAGCCAGAAAAAGCCAATATCAAATGCTTTATAAAGGCCATCACGTTCTGCCTGTTTAATGAGCATTGAGTTGTTTTCGGAATTGGTGCGAAGCTCAATAACAACCTTTTTAGATATATCCAAGTCCTCTAATTTTTCTGTCTCTGTTATACGAAAAACCACCATATACTTTTCGCCTGGATTTCCGTAGTAGATTTCGTTTCCTTTTCTGAGGAGCATTTTGCCCTTATAGGTTAAAACCTCTTCTTTAGTTTTTTTGGCAGGCATCTAACTTCCCCCTTTCAATTATCTGCAAATATTTTCCTTGCTGATAAACAGCACTACATATAATATACCAAAAATCAATCCAAAAAGCAATAGCAAATATGGGAAATATAGGAGGTTTTTTTGAGTGACACTTGAAAAATGTATAATTTTGATGTATAATATATTTAAGGCAAGATTTCTTAACGGTGGTTAGCACCGGCGGTTGTGCCACACTCCGAAAGGGGGTGGTTGCTATGATTAACTACATATTGAAAATTATGTTTTTGATTGTTGTGTTTTTGGTAGCATTTACTATAAAAGTAAAATAACCGCCTTCCTCGTCAAAGTACAGGCGGTTATTTTATAACTTAATTCTTTGGCATAACCGTTTGAGGGCTTGCCTTTTTCTATTGTTATTATATACCTAAAGTTTGAATTTGTCAATAGTTAAACCGTTATTCGTTGTAGGAACAAAGCCCTCCGATTTGCCTCCCTTGCAAAGCCCTCCTTGTGTAAAGGAGGGTGGCAGCCGAAGGC
>JAZNBG010000025.1:0-3122 GCA_045586925.1 Clostridia bacterium
CAACATCACGGATAATCATTCTGCTATATACAGGGATGTGGAAATGATGGTTTTTGCATTCAAAGTATGGAACAGAGTGCTCTGTTGAGCCATATCCATCACGGCAATTCTGCTGAGGTATTCCAAGCATTTCTTCTACAAGCGAATAAAGCTCCGTTTTCTTGATTTGCTTATCGGCATAGCCTTTCCATCCGCCTCCAAGCATCGTCATTGAATTTGTGTTAAGCTTTAGCGGTCTGTGTCCTGTATCTTTCATTTGTTTCACTGTAAAATACAGAAATGACGGAAAACCAAAAATTCTGACAGGCTTACCTTGTCTTTCATATTCTTCTAAAGCTGCTATTGTTCCGTATACATCAAAATCGTGTCCCTGACCATTATAGCGAAGGGCAAAGAAAGTATCATTTACGGGAGCATAGCTCAAAAGTCCAAGGTCTGTTTTTGCAGTACCTAAATCCTTGCTGACCTCTGCAGGTTCATATGTAAAGAGAAGATAATTTGTAAGTTCGTCAGAAAGAAATCCATAATAGCGAAATTCGTTCTCTATCATAGAATTTCCGAAATCGAAGCTGTCCTTATCAAAAAACATCTGGCTTTTCTGTCCGCCTGTGCCTGAGCTTGTTGCATGTTCTGTAATTGTTTCAAAGGGAACAGAAAGAACCTCATATTGTTTAAAGAAGTTTGCATGTATAGGTGGGATTTTTTCTAAATCCTTTTCTGTTTTCAAATCCTCAACCTTAAAGCCTGCATCGTCACACAAATTTCTGAAAAATTCACAATTTTCAATATGATGTGTTAAACATTCTCTCATAGCATCCAAAAAAAGTTCCGATGAATTTTTCTGGTCGTAAACATCTTCAATTTTTAAAAGTCCATGTCTTGCAGTCATAAATATCACCTCGTTATTTTTATACTTTTTAAATGATTATCTAATTTTATTTTTAATGCGATTCCAGAGCAAAATCGTACCATAACAAAGAACCCCGACTACAACAGACATTGCTGTGCAGAATCCGGCTGATAAGGGCAGATATGCCGCAGTTGCCGTAATACAACAAAAGTAGAACGGATGTATTGCATAATACGGTGTATTATTCCGACAAAATTGCATTATAAACTTGTGCACGGTTTTGTTTCCTGCTATCATATTCCGAAGTGCATACAATAGACCGGCAAGCAGGAGTACGCTTGATGCATTTGCAAATGCACGCAAAACACCCGGATACACGTAGCCCATATCCGAATAGGTGTATAATGCCGAAAGCTCGGTATGTGTTGTAATTGCGTACACAAAATAGCCAATCACAATCAAGGAAAGAGGAATAGCCAAAATGCCGTATAGTTTGCCTTTGTTTTTCGTGCGGCACAACAGCTTGCCGAAGCTCACACCAATCAGGGCATGCGGCAGTAAGGAAATAAAGGTTAAGGAAACCGCATCTCTGCCGCCTACAAATGTCATAAGTATATAGTCAATTATTTTATTTCCCGTTGTTTTGTCATTCATATAAAGAAACGGACTGATAACAAAAAGCAATACTCCCAATCCTGCATACCCAAACATCGGCAATCTTAATTTTCGCAGTAGTGCTATTACAAGGTAGCACATCCCTGCAATAAAGAATACATTTATGTATGTTAGCATAACAGGAACGCGCATCATGGTTTCTTCCCATGCAGGTGTGAGTCCTGCTGCCATGCGGAAAAACTGACTTAAAACCATAGGCAATGCAAGCGAAAGTGCATTCCATAAAAATTCCATTATAATAAGCTTTACACCATACAGAGCAAGTGCTTTATCACTTTTTCCGGAAAATGCAGTGCCAACGCCCAATACAAACATAAAAATTGCTGCGCCGGTCATCGTTGCAATGATATAAATGATTTCATACGGTGCCACAATCGTATTGGGACCACCCAGCATCTGAAACGCATGGATAAATAAAATCATAGGGACAAACAAGCCTTTCATATAATCAAGCTCCACTTGTCTGCCTGTATTTATATCTGTTTTTGCAAACATCTCACAACCCCCTTGTCGTCTTTATGAATGCTTCCTGATTTTATCAGTCAGTTGTTGCATATACAGTTACATCTACATCATATATTTCACAAATTGTATAGAAAACATAATCATTTACACCATTTTTGTGATACTGTTCCATCTGATGATCGACAACCTTAACCATATCGTCATAGTCTTCTACAATAAGGTTTTCATAATCTTCCCACCATCTGCCGACTAAAATAACATATTCATCTTTTTCCTCTTTGGTCATATTGAGCCAGTCTTCAGTTTCCTGAGCTAAAACATATTCCATTTCTTCATACGAAAGGGGAACAACATCGCCTTTTCCGTCAGCATTAACACCTGCGGGTGCTTCGCCTTTGCCATCTTCTGCTAAGCCAAGACCTTCACCTTTACCATCATCACCGGTTCCGCCAGGTTCGCCGCCCTTGCCTTCACCCTGATGATTTTCAATATACAAAGGAGAGAAAAGATATACGTCACCTGTATCTTTATCCCATTCCACAACATATCTTACAGCCTCGGAAATAAAACGAAGAGGAACGAAGGTTCTGCTATTGATAATCGTTGCAGGGGAATCGAGTATAGCTTCAACGCCTACACTTTCACCAAGCTCTTCATCATATTTTGTGTAATAAGCTTTTGTGCTGTCTATCTGCATCGCAATAACGGGAACCGTGCTTCCTTTTTCGCACACATCAACCTGACGGGTATCATTATGCCAGTAAACATCGTAACCAAGCATTTCAGTAATCGCACGAACAGGAACCATTGTCCTATTATTAATAATCTGTGACGGGGTATCAGATTCAACTTCATTAAGGTCAACAAAAATGTTTCCTTTTGCAAAAACCGATACGCTCATTCCTAAAATCATTATTACCGCCAATCCCATTGATGTAATGCCTCTAAATTTCTTCATAATAAATCCCTCCAAAACAAATTTTATATAATTATACAAAGCATACTATGCTTTTGTTAAATCCTATTATCTGCAAAAAATATTCTTGTTATGTTAAATCGTGATGATATGACGGTAGAGGAAAAGATTCAATTCCTGGATGTGATACATTACTGGAAAATAGACACTAGAACT
>JAZNBG010000026.1:0-109483 GCA_045586925.1 Clostridia bacterium
AGGGCAACAATGTGATATAATTTTTACCATGAGATCTTGCATTCCTTTCTCGAAATTTTCGGGAGGTATAGGTTTTAGGGGTAAAACTATTATACCACAAGGAGTTCAAGGTCTCAATTTTCATTTAACTTAACAAAACGAATTTTTAAAAAAGGAGAATAAAATATGAAAGGTTACAGTCTATGGAACTATAAACCCTATGCACCGCCGCTTTCTAATGTAGGCGATATCTACATATACCGTGTTGTTCCGTATGAGAACAGCGTACATCTTGAGTGGCTGAAAAATGTTGAAGAATGCTTTGAAGTATATTACCGTAAACGTGATAACAAAGAATTTATTCATTATACCGATACAAATAAAAACGAGTGCGATATTTTAGGGCTTGATACTAATACTGATTACGAGTTCTATGTCGCATCAGGCGAAAAAAAGAGTCGCATCCGTCTTGCACGTTGCGGAAAATCAGTTGGTACAGTTGTGAACTATCTTCATCCCGATGACGAAGCATACAGCTTTTCGGGGAGATATTTGTGTTCACCGTCTTTAGTAAAACATCCTGACGGATTTCTTCTCGCATCTATGGATGTTTACGCCGATGAACATCCGCAAAACTTAACACTTATATTTCGTTCTGACGATAACGGAGAAACATGGCATTATGTAAATGAGCTTATGCCTTGTTTCTGGGGGAAAATGTTTATACATAAGGGGGAGCTTTATATGCTTTCCTGTTCTACCGAATATGGCGATTTACTCATTGGCAAGTCCACTGACGGCGGTAAAACTTTCTCTGCTCCGGCGGTCTTGCTTCGTGGGTCAAACGGAAAAAATGGGAATGACGGTGTTCACAAAAACCCCCAGAATATTATGATTCACAATGGCAGAATTTATGAAACACTTGAATGGGGCACATGGGAAAACAAAGAATACGGTCATGCTGCGATGGTTATGTCCTGCGACGTAAATGACGACTTGCTTGTACCTGAAAACTGGACTTTTACAGAGCCGGTGAAGTTTGATTATTTTGTTCCGGAACTCAGGGATTTAAAAAAGCCTGTTATGACAATAGAAGGGACACTCACTCTTTCTCCCGAAGGTGAGCTTTTAAACATTATGCGCTTTGGTAAATGCAATCATGTACTTGCATATAAAATAAATACAGAAAACCACGGTGCTCCTCTTGAATTTAACAAGCTTATACATTTTGAAGCAAATTTTTCAAAATTTATGATTAAATACGATGCTGTTTCCAAAAGATATTATTCAGTGGCTACAAGAATTTATGACAGTTCACACCCCGATACACGGAATTTACTTTCCTTGATGTCCTCAGCTGATTTGGAGAACTGGGAGGTTGTATGTGATTTAATTGATTACCGCCATTGTAATGCCGAAAAGTATGGATTTCAGTATGTAGACTTTGAGTTCGACGGTGATGATATCATTTATCTCTGCCGCACTGCCATAAACAACCCGCATAATTACCACGATTCTAACTATTCAACATTTCACAGAATAAAATGTTTCCGTAATTTGTAAAATTTGTTCACCATACCTATAAAGACAATCATAATTTAAGATGAATATGAGAATGCGAGGTTCGCTATGCAATAAGAAGCTGATTCACAGCTGAAATTAATTATTGCATTCTGACACACCAAAGGCTTAGCATATTCAAAAGAAAGGGCTTGCAGCAAAATGAATTTTTATGCACATTTTATGTCATTCTGAGGAGTTTACGACGAATAATCTTATGATTTTATTTAGATTTTTCACTTTGTTCAGAATGACAAATGCATATTACACATTTTGCTGCAAGCCCTTTTGCAATACTATCCTTAACAGTACACCCCATAGCAAGCCGCTTTTTTATATAATAGGAATTTACTACTTATCAGTACTAAACTCCTATTATAAAAAAACAAAATTCAAATTGCCTATGCAAAATTTTCGGCTACGCCGAAATGCACGTGGGCAAACAAAGCGTAAATGCTCCGACCGCCGCAAGGCGAGCGGCGTAGCCGCTTTGTTCACTAAAACCTTATTATTTTCTTTTCGCCCTTACGTATATGCAGCTTTTTAAAGTCAGACAGTTTTTTATGTGGAACATATTCAAATTTTAAAACAGAATAATCCGTATCATAGTTGCCAATGTTTTCTATTTCAACAGTATTTTCATCAAGCCAATTTTCTGTTACGGTTGAATATGTAAGTCCAAATCCAAACTCAAATAACGGCTCACCCTCAAAGAATTTGTATGTGCGGTTTTTCATTGAATAGTCGTCAAACGGTGGCAAATCTGAATCTGATTTATAAAATGTTACGGGCAATCTTCCGCTGGGTGACACCTTGCCAAATAAAATATCCGCCAAGGCGTCGCCGCCTTTTGCTCCGGGATAAAAACATTGTATGATTGCATTGGCAGATTCTTTTTGCTCACCAAGGGCAATGCAACTTCCCGAAACATTAACAAAAACTATAGGCTTGCCAAGTTCTTTGATTTTTTTGTACAGTTTTTTCTGAATGTCAAAAAGCTCAATGGATGCTTTATCACCGCCAAAATCGGCATTAAAATTATCGGTCTGTTCGCCTTCAACAGATGGGTGCAACCCCATAACCATTACAACAACATCACTGTTTTTTGCCGCAACAAGCGCTTCCATATCGACACGTTCTTCCCAGGCACCCGGCTCACCGAATTTGTATAATTCACAGCCTTTGGCAAAATTGACTTTGTTGCAATTTTTTTGAATGCCCGCTAAAAAGGTGGTGTATTCAGAGGGCACTCCGTTATAGTTGCCAAGCAAAACATCCTTATCGTCTGCGTTGGGGCCAATAACTGCAATTTTTAAATTTTTATCAAGGGGCAGAATTCCGTCATTTTTTAAAAGAACAATGCTCTCTTGTGCCATTTTTAAATTCAATTCCTGATGATTTTCACATTCAACGGTGTCAAAGGGAATGTTGTTATATTCACAGTCATCATCAAACATTCCCAGCCTGAAACGGGCAGAAAACAGCCGTTCAACCGCTTCGGTTATAGTATCCTCGCTGATATATCCCTTTTCGTATGCCTCGGGCAGACTCTCATATGCGCTGCCAATACACAAATCACAACCGTTATTTACCGACATAGCAGCACTTTCTGCCAATGTTGATGTCAGCTTATGATAGTTGTTGATATCCTCAACTCCACCCGCATCAGATTCGATATAGCCTTCAAAACCAAATTTGTTTCTGAGAATATCAATTAAAAGGGTCTTACTTGCGGTGCACGGCTCGCCGTTAACCGCGTTATATGCGCCCATAACGGATGAAGGGTCTGCGTTTTTGATACAATATTCAAAAGCTGCAAGGTATGTGGAATATAATGTTTCATCATCAATATCAACATTAAAGCCGTGCCGTGTTGCCTCGGGACCTGAATGAACGGCAAAGTGTTTAAGGGTGGCATCGCATTTTCTGTATTTTCCGTCACCCTGAAGACCTTTTATAAAGGCAGTACCCATTCTGCCTGTCAAGTATGGGTCTTCACCATAGGTTTCGTGACCTCTGCCCCATCGGGGGTCTCTGAAAATGTTTATATTGGGCGCACAAAAGGTTAAACCCTGATAAATTTCGGTGCCGCCAAATTTTATATATTCATTGTATTTTGCTCTTGCCTCGTCAGAGATTGCGTTGGCAACTTCATACATTAAATCTGTATTAAAACTTGCCGCCATACCAATTGCCTGTGGAAACACCGTTGCCGCACCTGACCTTGCAACGCCGTGCAGACATTCATTCCACCAAGTGTATTTAGGAATACCAAGTCGAGGGATGGCAGGGGAATTGTAATTCATTTGTGACATTTTTTCCTCGATTGTCATTTGGGCAACAAGCTCTTTGGCTCTTTGGCTGAAACTCAGATTATCCATTTTAGATTCCTCCCAATTTATTTGCAAAAGTTTTCAATGTAATTTGATATTGCCGCATCAATAATCTTCAAGGCTTCTTCTCTGCCGCTGACTTCATCAACTGCAGTGGTTTTGTTCTCAAGATTTTTGTATACCGAAAAGAAGTGGCGCATCTCAGCAAAAATGTGTGGCGGCAGTTGGTCTATATCTGTATACTGATTGTATGTGGGGTCATTAAAAGGAATGGCAATAATTTTTTCGTCATTTCTGCCATTATCGAGCATTGAAATAACCCCTATCGGATATGCCCTTATAAGTGATAATGGCTCCAATGGTTCTGAGCAAAGCAAAAGAACATCAAGGGGGTCGTTGTCGTCGCCGTAGGTGCGTGGAATAAAGCCATAATTTGCCGGATAGTGAGTTGAGGTGTATAAAATTCGGTCAAGCATAATATAGCCGGTTTCTTTATCAAGCTCGTATTTCTTTTTACTGCCCTTTGAGATTTCCACAACACAAATAAAGTCGTCAGTGTTTATTCTTTTTGGTGATATATCGTGCCAGATGTTTGACATATAATCGTCTCCTTTAAAGTTTTGTATTCTATATAATATAACAAAAAGTGAAAAAAATCAATAGCAGATATTGTCATATGCAGAAAGATAATCACTCTTCAACTGTTTTCTGCATACAGTTGTATAGAGGAGGTGAATATAAAATGACTAATTACAATTGCGGTTGCAGAATAAATTGTACCGGTATAGCGATTATAGCTGCTATAATTATCGGTATAATAACTGCGTTTTTGACATTTTCAGCAGTCATAACAGTTACACCTGCATTTTTGTGGGTATTGCTTGGAATTGCTGTTGTATATCTTGCAATAACGCTGATTATCAGCCCTGTTATACGAAGCAGCGGAGTAAGCGGTTGTGTATGTAATATTGTTCCGGTGCTGATTGCCGGAATTTTAGGGACAATACTAATATCCGTTGTTCTTTTGGGAATAACATTTGCTGCAACATCAATAGTTGGAGCAATTATAACAGGTCTTCTTCTGGCGTTTTTCTCGCTGTTAATAACAACAACTGCCTGCCTTGTTAAGTGTGTGACGGGCTGTAACAGTTAAATAAAATTGGGCAATACCATCGGTATTGCCCAATTTTTACTTAATACTGAATATAAGATCTCCATAAGAGGGTACAGGCCAGAACTCTCGGTCGGAGTCAGCTTCGATTTCATCGACAAGAGCTCTAAGTTCTTCCATAAGAGGACATATTGTTTTGCGGTAATATGTAGCCTTTTCAAGAACATCACCTGCGGGAACAGATTTAAGCGCCGCATCAAGATTGTTGTTTGTTACAAAAATACGGTCTGCAAGCGCAGCCACACGGTTAAGCTTAACCTTTTCTGCCTGACACGGGATGTCGGGAGAAACGGCATTTTTTGCTGTCAGAGTATCACACAAACATCTTTGAATTTTGCTTATGGCAGGGGTGTAGTCCTTTTTAACCATATCAACCATAGTAAGGCCTTCGATGTTGATTATCTTGCAATATTCCTCAAGAATAATTTCATAGCGTGCATGAACTTCGGTTTCGTTGTAAATGCCGTGTTTTTTGAAAAGCTCAATGTTTTCGGGCTTAATGAAATGCGGAAGAGCATCAACTGTGGATTCAAGATTAAGAAGTCCACGGCGCTGTGCCTCGGCAACCCAATCATCCGAATATCCGTCGCCGTCAAAGATTATTGCATCGTGCTCGGTGATTGCCCGTTTTACAATGTTGTGAACTGTGCCCAAGAAATCTTCTGCACCTTCGAGTTCTTCAGCAAAGTTCTGCAGCTCGTCGGCAACAATGGTGTTAAGCATTATATTGGCACAGGCAACCGAGTCAGCCGAGCCTACCATACGGAATTCAAACTTGTTTCCGGTAAAAGCAAAGGGTGATGTTCGGTTTCTGTCGGTAGAATCCTTAGGGAATTGCGGCAGAACGGTAACACCTACGCTCATTTTTTCTTTTTTAATACCTTTAAAATCACTGTCCTCTTTGATTGAGCGGAGAACTGCAGCAAGCTCTGAGCCAAGAAACATAGAAATAATAGCTGGCGGGGCTTCGTGTCCGCCAAGACGGTGGTCGTTTCCTGCACTTGCGGCAGAAATTCTTAGAAGGTCCTGATGCTTATGTACAGCACTGATAACTGCGCAAAGGAACACAAGGAACTGTGCGTTTTCGTGCGGTGACTTGCCGGGTTCAAGCAGGTTTTCACCTGTGTTGGTCGAGAGTGACCAGTTATTGTGCTTGCCACTGCCGTTTATGCCTTCAAATGGTTTTTCGTGAAGGATGCAAGCCATACCATGACGTGCGGCAACAACCTTCATCATTTCCATTGTGAGCTGATTATGGTCGGTGGCAATGTTTGTTGTGGTGAATATCGGGGCAAGCTCGTGCTGTGCAGGAGCCGCTTCGTTATGCTTTGTTTTGGAAAGAATTCCAAGCTTCCACAGTTCTTCGTCAAGCTCTTTCATAAATGCCGAAACTCTGGGTTTAAGATGACCAAAATAATGGTCTTCCATTTCCTGACCCTTGGGTGCAGGCGCACCAAAAAGAGTGCGGCGGCAATAGATAAGGTCTTTGCGTTTTTCAAACATCTCACGGTCGATAAGGAAGTATTCCTGCTCGGGACCGACTGTCGGAACAACCCGGGTAACATCGGTCTTGCCAAATAATTTAAGAATTCTTACGGCCTGACGGTTAATTGCCTCCATTGAACGGAGCAGAGGCGTCTTTTTATCCAGAGATTCACCGCCGTACGAGCAAAAAGCTGTAGGGATACACAGCGTTCCATCCTTAATGAAGGCATAGGAGGTAGGATCCCATGCGGTATAACCTCTTGCCTCAAAGGTTGCACGAAGACCGCCTGAAGGGAAGGAAGATGCATCAGGCTCGCCTTTAATAAGCTCTTTGCCTGAAAATTCCATAATAACGCTGCCGTTCTTTCCTGGAGAGATAAAGCTGTCGTGCTTTTCAGCGGTGATTCCGGTCATAGGCTGAAACCAATGAGTAAAGTGAGTTGCACCCTTTTCAATAGCCCAGTCCTTCATTGCAGACGCAATAATATCTGCAACATCACGATCAAGACTAATGCCGTTGTTGATGGTTTGTTTCAAAGCACGGTAAATTTCTTCGGGAAGGCGTTCTTTCATAACGGCTTCGTTAAAAACCATACTTCCAAAAATTTCGGGAATGTTTGTCAAAGCGGATTCCTCCTGTTGTTACTGAATTTCAAAACTGTTCAAAAACAAACAGGGTACCGTGGGAATACCCACAGCACCCCGCGCATATATATTCAAAGTATACAATAATATGCATATTTTGTCAATGAAATTAAAAAAATTCTAACAAATTTAAAAAAACACTTGATTTTTTTGAAAATATGTGGTATCATCTTAGGAGTTGACTTAAAAAACAGATTATTAAGTGGAGGTGAAATCATGCCTAACATTAAATCAGCTAAAAAAAGAGTTAAAGTTATCGCTACAAAGACTTTGCAGAATCAGATGGTTAAGTCACAGCTTAAGACTGCTATAAAGAAGTTTGAAGCTGCTCTTGCAGAAGGCAAAGATGCAGCCTCTGTTGCATATGCTGCTGTTGTTAAAAAGACAGACCAGGCTGTTGCTAAGGGTATTCTTCATAAGAATACTGCTGCTCGCAGAAAGAGCCAGTACGCAGCAAAGATGAACAAGATTGCGTAAGTTTTTGCATTAGAGAGTGCGCGATGGCGCAACCGTGGCGCACTCTGGTTTTTAACTTAATAACATAGGGGTATAGCTCAGTTGGTAGAGCAGCGGTCTCCAAAACCGCGTGCCGTGAGTTCAAGTCTTACTACCCCTGCCATAAAATAAAGGCATCCATAAGGGTGCCTTTATTTTATTTGTATGTGATAACAGGACTTGAACTCGACGGCACGCGGAGCGTGTCCGTGTCTGCACGTAAAAAAGGTGCCTGTGGCACGTTTTTAGTGCAGAATTGCAAAATGCGAGAGCGTTTTGGTAATTGAGTGAAACGCATAGCGTTTCAACAAAGGTGCGAGACAAAGTGTAAAGCAATTTGTCTGCTGAAGTCTTACTACCCCTGCCATAAAATAAAGGCATCCATAAGGGTGCCTTTATTTATAATAGGAAATTACGTAAATTCCTATTATAAATAACCAAAATTTAGATTGCCCGTGTAAAATTTTCGGCTTTGCCGAAATGCACTTGGGCAAACAAAGCGTCATTACTTCGACCGCCGCAAGGCGAGCGGCGAAGTCGCTTTGTTCTATTTGTATGTGATAACAGGACTTGAACTCATCGGCACGCGGAGCGTAAACCGTCATCCGTCTTCTTGTTATAAAGATTTGGTTAAGCAGGTTGTTCCGGGATAAATCCTGCGTTTGTGTAACCAGCCAAACTGAATCTTAATAAGTGCGGGTGGAAATATTACATATCAGAACAAGAAAGAAGGAATGTGAACGATTAGTGTAGGAATTGATGTTTCGAAGGGCAAAAGTGCGGTTTGTATTATGAAACCGGGAGGAGAGGTTCTAAAAACACCTTTTGATATGCAGCATATGATAGATGATGTTCTTTTCCTTGTAATTCTCATAAAATCGTACGATGAAGAAGTTAAGGTGATTATGGAGAGTACAGGGCATTACCACCTGCCTGCCGTAACAGTATTAATAGGAAAAGCGGGCAAGAGAAAGGCTGCTCAGATACAACTGCACAGTCAGGCTTTAATACCTTTTTCCCGTTACCGCAGGCGTTGATTGTATAAACGAGATTCCGAAATGGAGCAAGCTAAATGCGCCTTAAAAATGATTTAAAAACACAAAAAATAGCATATTCCATCATGTGAAGCATTTGTGTAATGCTGTATAATTTAATAGAATTGCCATATTTATATTGGGTTAAGAAAGGAAAAAGGTTATGAGTAGAAAGGTTTTGGAACCATGGACACCTGTAAAATTGACAAAAAGCAATTTAAATATGAATATAGAAGTGTGGGGGAGAGTATATGAGTTTTCTCAATCGATGTTTCCTACACGGATAGTAACTGCTGAAAAAGACATTCTTGCTTCGCCAATTGCGTTGCATAGTTTTTTTGAAGGCAAAGAGGCAGAGTATACAGATTATTCTTGCCTTGTTATGGAAGAAAATGATTCTGAAGTCAAATTTGTGGTGACGCAAACAGCAGAAAATATTGTATTCAATGGTCATGTTGCTGTAGAATACGATGGCTTTATTAAATTAGATCTTAGTGTAATTCCTTTTTGGGAATATGCAAAAATAGAAAACAATGTTCCAAGACTTGATAAGTTGTATATTGATATACCGGTTAAAAAAGAATATGCATCGCTTTATCATTTCTGGCCAAATGACGATACGGGAGGCATATACCCAAACCATGACGTTGTTAACAGTGGTGAACTGCCAAAAGGTGGTGCTGATTTAATATTTAAGCCGTATGTGTGGTCGGGCTGGGAATATGGAGGAATCGGTGTAGCTTCTGAAACAGATAAAAATATCGAACTTAAAGATAAAAGAAAGACCATTCAATTTATCGAAGAGGATGACAGGGTTATCATTCGTTTGAATCTTTTAGATGATATTCCGACTGAGTGGCAAGGCAGAAAAGATGTGTGGACGGAAACATTAAAGCCGATAGATTACTCTATTGCATTTCAGGCTACTCCAATCAGACCATTACCTGAGAATGCAACAAGGGATTGGCATGTTTATTATCATAGCGGACGAGAAATTAGTTCTTATGATATTATGGAAAGAAAAGATTCAGTAAGTGGAAAGACACTGATGGAAGAATGGGTTGAAGGTGGGATTACCTGGGTTGTTCTTCATGAACGGTGGAGTTACATACAGAACTACGGCATTGCCAAAGACCCTGATGACCTAAAAAAAGTAATTGATGAGTGCCATAAAAACGGCATTAAGGTTATGCTCTATTTTGGATATGAGTATTCTACGCTAGCACCCAAATGGCATGATAAGGCAGACGATTATCTATTAAAAACGGTAAAGGGAAATTATTGCGGGGGATGGCAGAGACCACCGTATCAGCGTGCTTTTATTGCGTGCTATCGGGGTGGATATGCACAAGGATTGCAGGAAAGAGTGAGATTTGCAATGGACGAGTATGGTGCGGATGGTATATATACAGACGGCACCTATATTCCGTGGGAATGTGCAAATGTAGCGCATGGTTGCGGTTACACGGATAAAAATGGCGTACTTCATACAACTTATCCTGTTTTTGCGCTAAGGGAGCACGTGAGGAAATTATACGAAATTGCTCACGAAAGGGGCGGCATCGTGGATACCCATCAAAGTTCATGCTGCCTAGCTCCGACGCTGGCGTTTTGTGATTCGTATTTTGATGGAGAAAACATTCAGGATGCACTGGCAAGAGGAATGGAGTTTTTGAGTCTGGATGCCTTTAGAGCCGAATATATGGGGAAAAATCTAGGCTTGCCAACACAATTTCTTGCTGCGACCAATATACCGGGGCTTACAATAAAGAAAATATCAAGCATTACTCTTTTGCATGATGTTCATGCCCGTCCGGGAAGTGTCGAAGATTTAAGATATATTTCGGCGATCCGTAAGGTTTTTAGAGAATTTGATACAGACCATGCAGTGTGGCATCCTTATTGGGATGAAGCAAGGCCGGTAAAGACAGAAACGGAAGGCGCGTTTTGCTCGTGCTATTCAAGCGGAAGTAGACTTCTTGCAGTTATAACAAATACGTGTGAGAACACTAAAAGCGTTAATCTGTATTTCAATGGAATAATTTCTTCGGCAGAAAATGCATTTACTAAAGAAAAAATAGCTGTACACGACAATAAAATTGAATTTGAGGTTAGAACATATGATGCGCAATTGTTGATTTTAGAAATAGACCAATAAACATAATGAAAAGCGCGAAATGTCATAAAACAGCATGAAAAATCATGTAGTAAGCGGAGAATATGCAGTATAATTAATAGAATAAGATGTTTTAGTATAACTAGGAAAGGAATGATTTTTTTGGCCGGGTTGAACATGACAAATTGTGATATTTCAAAAGAATTAAAAAGGAAAAGACAGCTTGGGAAAATTAAAAGGCATATCCCTTTATATATCATCTTGTTGCCAATGCTTGTTGCGACGTTGATTTTTTTGTATATACCAATGTTTGGATTATCTATGGCATTTATGGACTATGATGTATTTAAAGGATTTGACAGTCCGTGGGTTGGATTGGCAAACTTTAAAGAAATAATATCGTTGCCTGCATTTTGGCAAGCTACATTAAACACCCTTAAGTTGAGCGTGCTTAACATGGTTGTTGTATTTCCTGCACCAATTATTTTTGCTTTGCTTCTTAATGAGTTGCGGCATAAATTTTTTAAACGTGTTGTACAGACTGTAAGTTACCTGCCGCACTTTTTATCATGGATAGCGGTTGTTGGGATTTCTTCTTCCGTATTTGCAAATTATGGTATTGTCAATGATTTGCGTTTGGCTATTTTAGGCGAAGGAACGGAGAGAACAATGTTTTTGTCGCAGCAGGGTTTCTTTATTCCGCATGTTATCGGTTTGACATTGTGGAAGACACTTGGTTGGGACTCGATTATTTACATATCTGCTATCAGTGGTATAGATGACCAACTTTACGAGGCGGCTGTTGTTGATGGTGCAGGTAAATTCAGGCAGTGTATTTCGATTACGATTCCAAGTATTCTTCCTACAGCGGTTATGCTTTTTATCTTAAAGGTAGGAAGTCTCTTTAAGGATAACTTTGACTTGATTTACGGACTTCAAAATCCATTTATTGATTTTGAAACCATATCAACTTTGATTTATAAGCAGGGTATCGGTGCCGGAGATTATTCAATATCAACAGGTGTTGGCCTTATGCAAGGTGTTATTGGTTTCGGGTTAGTTATGGTAGCAAATTACTTTTCCAGAAAAGTAAATGATGTAGCTTTGTGGTAGAGGAGGTATATGATGAAAAAGGGAAATCGTTCATTTAAGTTTTTTTCTGCTTGTAATGTTGTTTTTATGATTGGAATTTTTCTAATTATGCTTCTTCCGTATCTGCATGTTTTAGCTAAAGCGTTAAATGATGGAAGTGACACATTACTTGGCGGGCTGTCTTTCTGGCCTCGTAAATTTACGTGGGTAAACTTTAGTGTTTTGTTGAAGGATGAATCCATGATTCGTGCTTTTGTCCTGTCGGTTGTAAGAGTTGTTTTGGGTACAGTACTGTGTGTGGCTGTTCAATTTGCCAGCGCATACGTACTTAGTAAGAAAACATTGCCTGGTGTGAAGTATTTAATGCTTTTCCTGGCTATACCGATGTTTTTTAGTGGCGGTTTGATACCAACATACATACTTTTTGTTAATTTAAAGCTGATTAATAATTTTTGGGTGTATATCATCCCGATGGTTTGCTCATATTACAATGTTTTGGTATTAAGGTCATATATAGTTTCCTCGGTGCCTGAGAGTTTGAGCGAGGCTGCATATATAGATGGGGCCGGTGAACTGAAGACAATGTGGAAAATTGTATTTCCGCTGTCAAAACCTGTTATTGCAACCGTTGCCCTTTGGATTGCTGTGGGACACTGGAATGACTGGAACTCAACCCTTATGTATGTCACCAAGCCTGACCTTTATACATTACAATATAAATTGATGCAACTTATAAAAGAGAGCGAAAGAATACAAAGCTTGGTACAGGATGCGGCTATGGCCGGAAGTACAGAAGCAAATCTGAATATTCAGGCAACACCTGATTCATTAATATCTGCTCAGGTTATTCTAACAACTCTTCCGATTATTATGGTTTATCCTTTTATTCAGAAATATTTTATGAAAGGTATAACATTAGGGGCGGTAAAATAATTTTTAATTATATTTTGTTGGAGGTAGAAAAATGAAAAAACTATTAGCATTGGTTACAGTCGTTTGTCTTTTGGCGGGTCTTTTGTGCGGTTGTTCTGATAAGAACTCTGAAGTAACAGAGCCGGTAGGAGAAGGCTATGCATTTAATGAGATGGGAAATACCGTTGAAGATTCCTCAGATCTTCCTGATTGGGACGGCAAAAAAATGGAACTAAGGTTTTGGTATGCAACCGGAACCGGATCAGCCAAAAAACTTAAAGAAGCAGAAAACGATGTTGTAACACCGGAAATATATCGAGTTACAGGCATTAAGTACAGCGAGACAGAGTCATTCGATAATGGTGGCGAATTGATGGATGCAAAAATAGCAAAGATTATGGCAGCTAACGATTGGCCGGATATCGTGTTTGAACCAGAAAAAGCTGTACTGGAAAAAATGATTGAAGCTGATATGGTATATGACCTTACGGAGTATATTCCTAAATATTGTCCAAACATTGTGGCGATGGCATCAAAAGGAGGCAAGAATAATTACTTGAAATCCGATCGTGCTGATGGTAAAAGATATTTGCTGCCCGTTAGCGTGTCATTGTCTTATGCGGCTCCTGAGATAGAGGCAAACACTATGGCAAGAGTTATTGCACCTGAGGATCCGTACGACTATGTTTATGTAAGAGATGATATTTTAACAACAATTTATCCGGAAGCAAAAACTCAGGATGAGATAGAAGAGATTTTTGTTAAAAATGGACGTTTTACTAAAGAGGAAATCTTTGATGTTCCTATTGAAACCAAAGAAGAATTTTTTGAATTTTTACGCAAAATTAAGGCTCTTGGTTTAAAAGCAGGAAATTATGATGTATTCCCGACATATGTTGCAGATGGATACGATAACTGGAGCCTTTTAACTAACTTTGGTTCTTTGTATGGTTACAGTATGAATAAGAGCAATGGAGCAAACTATTTTACATACTGGGATAAAGAAAGCAAAAAAGTAGAATATATGTTTAAACAGCCTATATTCAAAGAAGCACTAAAGGATTGGACAGACCTTGTAAGGGAAGGTATTGCATCTGCGGAATCTTTGATTGATAACCGTGCAACTTTCGAGCAAAAAGTGCACAATGGTGCATATGCTGTTCTTTATGGTGCAACTCTGCCCGAGCAGAATCAGTTGAATAATAATTTAACTGAAGCGGGTAAAGGATTTAAGTATCGTAAAGTATATCTGAAAATCCCTGCAAATCAAGATAAATATCTCTTTAAAAATGCAAATGTGGCAGGAAGTAATGTTGCAATTCTTAAAAATCAGATTAAAGAAGAGGATTTGCCTCAGGTACTTAGATTCTTTGATTTTGCTCTTTCTGAGGCTGGACAAAAACTGGCATACTGGGGCCCGAGAAGTGCAGGTCTCTTTACAGAAGAAGATGGCAAGAGAGTATATACAGACAAGGAATTAGAGGCAAATATGGTTTATGATGAACCGAATGACAAGATGGTTTATTATGGTTTGGCCAACTCATCATGGCCGGGATATCCATTTATGTCCGGAACCAAATATAATCCAAAGGTTATATATGATATGCAGCCTAAGGCTTCAATGGCGAAAAGATATTTCTCTTCCGGCATAGTTGAGCAGGTAGAAACAACAACTGCTATTGCTCCGGATATTTGGAAGTTTGATGCTTATGGAATTAAAAATGTACAGAAATTCTGGCAATCCAGACAGGCGTTTGAAAATGCACTCAAAAAGGTGTTTATTGCAAAATCAGATGCGGAATTCGAAAAGCTTTATAAGGAAATGATATCGCTTGCCGAAAAGAACGGATTGACAGCAAGTACGCTGGAAGAGATTAATAAAGTATACAGAGATGTAGTTAATGCAGATTATATGTCCAACCTGAAATAATTATAGAAATTGTTTATTTCTAAACTATCGGCACAGCATAATCGCTGTGTCGGGTAGTTTGGGATTGGATTGTATTATTGATAGAAAATAATACCTCTTTGCATTTTATTGAAAAATCAGAATCCGTATGATACGATAAATATATGGTAAGAGAGGAGGATGATTTTTGTGATTAAAATATTGGTTGTAGATGATGATTCCATAATAAGAACAACATTTCGTAATATTATCAATTGGGAAGAACATAATTTTTCTTTGTGCTCCACAGTATGTAATGGTCAGGAAGCACTTGAAATGGTAAGAAAAGAGCATATTGATATTGTAATAACTGATATTAAAATGCCCATTATGGATGGTCTTAGTTTTATTGAAACAGCCAAAAAGGAATTTCCGGATATTAAGATTATAGTTCTTAGTGCCTTTGATGATTTTTCTTTGGTTAATAAAGCGTATAAGTTAGGTGCGAGCGAATATCTGCTTAAGATGGAGCTTGAAACGGAAACGGTGTTAAATCTTCTCAAAAAGCTTTCATTGGAAATACAGAAAAATAATGAATTGAAAAAACTACAAAATAAAAGAGAAGAAATGTTGTTTCATATGGAAAACACATTTGAACAAACCAAACAATTTTTACGGCAAAAGGTCTTAAAGGAACTGATATACAGTTCATATACAGCGGGGCTGTCGGAAAAGCTGCAAAAAAATAAAATAGACATCTCTCCTTTATCGGCTCTACTTTTGGTAATAAAGTTAAACAATTATTACAGCATTGAAAAGGAAATGTTTAATGGCGGAAGGGAATTGCTCCAATACGGTGTGTCCAATGTGTTTGAGGAATTGCTTAGAGATCATGGACAGGGCATATATTATTTTTGTAATTCACCTGATGAGTATGTTGTTATTTTTCAGGATTTTTCAACGCCTTCTGAAGCGCATAGGCTGCAGGCGTGTGCACGTTTTTTTTCAAACCTTCAGCGTAGTATTGAAAAATGTTTTGATATTCATATCAGTGGAGGTTTCAGTAATATTGTTCAAGATGAAAATATGTTCAAAATCGCATATCAAAGAGCAGCTTCTGCCTGTGAATACACTTTTGTTACGGGGCGTACCCAACTGTTAAATTATGAAGAAATTGATTTGAATTTATCTGAACATGCGATAGAAATTAGCAAAAAGATTGTACTTTTGAGTGATGCGCTTAAATCAATGGATGAAGAAAAGATTTTAAGCATAATTCCGGAAATGCAGATTTGTGGTGATGATGTTACCCTTAACAATCTTAACCGTGTTAAAGATTTTTTCAAATTTTGTTATTACGAAATTCTAAATACCTTAAAGGAACAGCACTCAAGCCAGAGTGTATTTGATTTGCTTAATCAATATAGAGAGTCGTTATGTGATTGCGGATGCCTGGCAGAATTAAATGAATGGCTTGCAAAGGTGCTGGGCTCGTTTTTGGAGGATACTGACAGCAGTAAGGTAATTCATAAAGCAAAGAATTTTTTGAAAAAACATTATGCAGAGCAAATTAGATTGGCTGATTTGGCGGAATATATGCATATAAGTGAAAGTCATCTGAGCCGGCTTTTTAAAAAGAATATTGGTATGAGTTTTACGCAGTATATTATTAATATTAGGATAGAGGCGGCAATTTCGCTTATGAATAACACAAATCTTAAGGTCTATGAAATTGCGGAGAGAGTCGGATATCAAAATGTCGAACATTTTTCCAGAATTTTTAAGAACATAACGGGCAAATCGCCCAAAGAATATATGAAGTAAAAAATAATGTTCATAATTAGTACTTGGAATTTGATTATTTATTGTGACTTTGCTGGCACAAGCAAAAAATCATGAAAGATGGGTGTCGAGTGTATGTTTACCATTCAGCAAAAACTCTTGTGTTATACCATTTTGATTACTTTTGTTCCTTTATCTATTGCGGGCGTGTTTTTTTATAATCAAACGATAGATAATACCAAAGACAATTTGATGCAGGCAACTATAGAAACCTTTGAACAGGTAGATAATAGTGTTTTCTTAAAGAAAAACCGTATTGAAAAAGCACTTAATTTAATGGTTTCAAACAGATATGTTCATGAAATTCTTCGGGATACAGATTTTAATATGTCCGATTCGGCTACATTTCGGGCGGCAAAAGAATTAGATTTTGTATTTTCCCAGATGTGTGCAAATGCAGAAGAGATCAGAGGAATCATATTGTTTTCAAACAAAGGGGGAGTATATACCTATCGGTGTTCATGGAATGACAGCAGCGTTGTGTCTTTTGCCATGAATTATGGTAAGGTTGATGAAGCTCCGGGCAAACTCACATGGCTGGGAACGCCGGAAAATAGTGATTTTTCCTACGGATCAGCTGTTGATTTAATAGGTACTGTGCTTTATGATACGAGTTACATAAAGGATAATAAACCGCTTTCAACAATTTACCTTCTTGTTGAGGACAACTATTTTGAAAGTTCTATTACTGAAATCGATACCGCATCGTTAATGGTATATGATGATGTAGGCAGGCTTGTTGTTTCCAAGGGCGAACAAAAACTCGCTAATATATGGAATGTATCCTTGGAGGCAGGTCAAAAGATATTCTCTAACGACAAAGGCGATTTTCAAATAAAAATTGATGATGAAGAATATTATCTGACCTTTTATAAATCGCCAACTACTGAATGGACATACGTACGTATGATGTTATATCGTGAATATTTTAAGGAATTTCGGAATATTAGCTATACCATGCTTCTTATTGTATTGTGTGTTATTGGAATCAGTTTTTTTGTAAACATCTTTGTTGTAAAAAGAATTACAATGCCAATCAAAGAAGTTGTATATGCTATGGGTGAGGTTGGAAAGCGTAATTTTGATATAACTATGAACACGTACTCAAATGACGAATTTGGAGTCATCAGTGATGGATTTAACACAATGGTTTCTCAATTAAACAAGTTATTTATTCAAATTGAAGACGAAGCAGAAAAACGCAGACAAGCAGACATTATGGCCCTGCAGTACCAGATGACACCGCATTTTTTATACAATACTTTGAGCTCTATCAGGCTTAATTCGTATTCCAAGGGTGAGTTTGAAACGAGTGAGATGCTTCTTGTTATGGGTCGGTTTTTGAGAAATGTTATCAATAATGCCGGTCGTATGATTAAGATTGATGATGAAATTCAAAATATTGAGGATTATATTTCCCTTTATAAAATACGTCACGAAAATAAGTTTTCATCTTTATGTGAAATAGAAGATGATATCCGGGAATGTAAAATACCTGCTATGATGATACAACCACTGGTTGAAAATGCAATTTTCCACGGGCTTAATCAAAAGCTTGACGGAGTATATCCCGCTATGGTTAAAGTTGCAGTTACACGCAATGGAGAAGATATACGCATATCTGTTTGGGATAACGGAATAGGCATTCCGGGAGATCGTATTGAGGAACTCAATAGTAAAGAGGATACGCATGACGGCGACCGAATGCACATTGGAATTTCTAATATCCGCACAAGAATTTACGATTTGTTCGGCGATAATTATGGATTGACAATAGAGTCCGTGCAGGGCGAATACACCTTCGTAGAAATAACCTTGCCGTTGATAAAAGACGAGGCATAGAAGATGTCTGAGAAAGAGAGGATTATATATGGATAAAAAATTTAGAAAAATATGTTCGATTTTCCTTACTTTAGTTTTGTTGGTGTCACAGATAAGTGTTATGGCTGATTTTACTGAACCCGGTCAGGCAGAATATGCGATTGAGGATTTAAGTCTTAAAAGCAATCAGGAGTTAGCTTATGATTTTTATCTTCCATTTGATACAAATACTGCCGAAATAACATATTCTGTCAAACAGGATACGAACCTTACAATTTCCACTGGGATACAGACACAAAGTATAAAGCTTGAAGCACAATCTTCTGCAGTTGCGTTAAATTTTGAGACTGTAGAAAGAAAAGGCGAACGTCAATTTGTTTTTCAGTCAGATACTGATGTGGCAATAGATGTCAACTTTACAAAATATACATATGGCTCTGATTTTAGCGTAGCTGGTGGTACAAACATTCAGTTGTCTAAGCTTACTGATGAGGAGAGTGCGATTTCTTCTGCAATTATTATCGACGAAGCGGCATCAGCTATTGTTGTGCGTGGGGCACTTCGTTATATAAATAACGAGAATCCAAAAGCTTTGCCTGAGAAAATCGATGGAAGCATATATCTTCCGGCAAGGGTGCTGGCTTTGTCGCTTGGTTGTTATTACGAAAATATTCCGTCACGCAACTATATTTTATTGAGGGAAAGTAATAGCGGTCGGGAATTTTATTTCAAACAGGATGGCAGCTATATCCAAACAAACCGCGGTGAGAAACAGGAACTGAAGTTTAAGCCTGTCTACAAAAGTGGTGAGCCATACCTTCCGATTCGCTTTTTTGCGGAAGAATTAAATAAAACTGTCGGTTACAAAGATGGTCTTGTTGTTATTGATGATAAGTATTCTGTAGATAGAATTCTTAATAATGATTTACTTTATGGATACGCTAAAGACATTTTAAGTGAGTTTGTTCCCGTAGAATTGACCGGTAATGTATATCATGTATCCCAGAGTTCTGCTGCAAGCGATTCAAACACCGGCACATTGGAACAGCCGCTTAGAACACTTGCAGAGGCATCTGCGCGTGCTGAGGCAGGTGATACAGTTATTATACACGAGGGAGTTTGGAGAGAAGAACTTGCTCCTCAAAATGATGGCACCGCCACAAATCCTATTGTTTTTCGTGCAGCGAAAGGCGAAAAAGTTGTATTGTCTGCAACGAATGTTGCTGATAATTTTGTTGAATCAACAGATAATCCCGGATGGGCAGAAGCAAATATGATTTGCGATTTGGGCGAAGGCAGAAACCAGATTTTCTTTAATGGTGAGCCCCTTATAGAAGCAAGATATCCCAACGGACCCGTGATTGAGATGTCTTCGGGTGGAGAACCGCTTTCACCTTTGTTTCCGGTCTGTGGCGACTTTAATGTTGATCCTGCTGATAAAACACTTGTTACAAGCGATACCTTATTAAAAGAGGCTACAACAGATTATTGGAAGGGAGCAACCTTCGTTTCGATGCATGGATATGGTTGGACACTTTCCACTGCTAAAGTATCATCATCAAGCACAGGAAGCTTAAAACTTGATGAAAATAGTTTCGCAAAAAAATGGTGGTACGACAGAGGCGACCATGACAGCTTATGGAATTATGGATATTTAAGCGGCCACAAGAATGCGATTGATTTACCCGGTGAGTGGGCAATTGAAGATGGTAGGCTGCTTATAATGCCACCGCAGGATGTTGATATATCCGATTTGTCGGTTGAAGTGAAAGCACGTCAAACAACAATCAATCTTACCAACCGTAAGTATGTACAGATTGTTGGTCTTGAAAGTTTTGGCGGCGGAGCAACAATGCTTGACAGTGAAATGTGTATGTTAAATGATGTTGATATGAAATACATATCTCATTACACACACTCTGATGATCAAAGAGAAGGATATATTACTGATGGAAGTAATATAGCGAAGAAAATCAATGGAAAAAGCGGAGCTCCTGCCAAAGGAGAAGTCGGCGTTTATGTTGGGGGCCGCAACAATATAGTTATCAATTCATCATTCGATCATAGTGCTGCAGCAGGGTTGTATCTGGGTGGTGTTTACGCCTATATAGACAATAATGAAATTAAAAACTGTGGCTATATGGGTAGCTATGTCAGCGGAATTTTTGCTTGTTCTGAGCCCTGGGGCGACGCTCTTGACTTAAGAGGAGGATTTTCTATCTATAACAATACTATTTCCAACGCAGGCAGAGGTCTGATTACGGTTTTGGGAACAGAATTCATAGATGATGGAAATATAACGGCATATCAGTGGAGAACACCGGATGGTAAACTAACTTATAATATTCCTTACCTTCCTTACGAGGTTGCGTACAATGACCTTCATGACGGAACACTGTTTGCTATGGATTCGGGTCTTTATTACAGTTATATGGTAACCTGTAATAGCGACAAGTTAAAGAGTTGTGTACATAATAATTATTTGTACTTAACTTCGGGAGAAACTAATCCATGGAATAATGGTATATACAGTGACGGTGGTTCAATTGGCGTAGATTATTTCAACAACCTGATTTTCACAACGGAAAGAAATACAAAATTCAGCTATTCCCATATTACTGTAGGAAAGAAATCAACCACAAGTACGAGGAGCGCCAATGCAGAAATCAAGGCTCCCGTAATAGGAGGACCTGATGCATTGACAGCAGAACAATTTCCGCTTGGTAAGCCTTTTGCGGCAGGAAAGACGAGTGATGAAGACTATCTGTTAAATTATACGAAAGCGTCTGAAACTGCACAATTTTATCCTGTAAGCAATGCAACTCTTGATGGCGCAGTTTACGATGCACAGGGCGGTGCTCGGCTGGATTCGTCGGATGATATGATTTGTTTTGACAATGTGGATTTTACGCAAAATGGGTCAAACAGGGTCAACATATATTATTGTGCAGACAAATATAAGAATTCAAGTATTTTGTCTGTATATGTTGGCGATAGTATTCAAACAGCAAAAAAATGTGAGGTTCTGCTTCCGTCTGATGCAGATACACCCGATAAGATTGATTTTGTTTCGGCAGATATAGGTAAGATTGTAGGAGCAAAAAAAGTATATATTAAAACCGGAAATTCATGCTATTCATCGGATGCTTCCATTTTGGGAATTATGGTATCTGATGATGGTAATTCGTCAGTCGGCCATAATGCGGAAAATATAACAGCAGCCAATTTTGACCGAATCCACGCATTAACCTCGGTTGGACAGGCGGCTCGTGTTGCTTCAAGTGGATACGGAAGTTATGTTATGAATAATGCCAACGGAACTGTGCTTGTATATGAGGATGTCAATGTAGATCAGACATCAAGTAAACTTGCTTTAACATTCAGAGGGTTTGGTGAAAATCCTCAAATAAGCTTCTATTTAGATAATCTTAACTCGACCCCATTTTTCACCTGTAATTCTAAAAATACCAATGGTGCAATAGAGACAATTACACATGAACTTGGAAAAACTCTCGATGCCGGAACCTATGATATCTATGTAAAATTTTCTATTGGAAGCACTTTGGATTTGTATTCGCTTGGCATTTTACCATAACGAACTTTGAGTAAGATTAAAGGAGGAAGATTATGAAAAGAAAAGTTATCAGCATCTTTTTGTCAGTATTGCTGGCCTTGCTTCCGGTACTTAATGCCGGTGCAGCATATCGCCCGGGTCCGACAACATTTTCGTTGACGAATGAAAGCATTACGCAAAGCAGCGGCGTGACAACCGGTGCAGACGTAAAACTTTTAATCAAACAAGCGGGCACGGCATCCTATGATTTCTTTCTGCCGTTTGATGCAGAAAAGATAGAATTTCATTACACATCAGGCTCCTCGGGGAAAATTTCTATTGGTGCAGATGGAATGAAATGTGGCGATGTTAAACTTGATTCTGCGTCAAGCGTAGCAGAGTATGTGTTTAAAAGCCCTTTAAGACTTGGAGACCACATTCTTTCGTTGTCACTTGAGGGCAATATGTCCATCACCGAAATCAAGTTCCGTGAAAAGGACTCAAAATTCATTAAAGGTGAAGGTGAAAAAATCTGGCTTCCCGATTTGTCTGAGGAAGAAGTTGCAATATCTACAGCAGTTATTGTAAAAACCGATGCCTCAATTATTATGGTAAATGGCAGCAGAAGATATCTTGACGAGCAGGATCTGGATGCAAAACCGATTGTGAAAAACGGCAGCATATATCTGCCGATAAAACCGCTTAGCCGTGCCCTTGAGTATTACTATGAATATCTTCCTGACAAGAATTATATCCTTATGCGTCACGATGATGTAAACTACGAATGGCGCAATGGAAAGATGACGAAGCAGAAGCTCGGTCATGAGCCGGAGAATATTGCTATCGTACCGCATTTTGAAAATGGAAGAGTATATATGCCACTTAGATATTTTGCAGAAGAGACAGGTGAGACTGTCCTTTATAAGGATGGTGTAGCGGTTGTTGATTATCGCAATATTGCAAAAGATATTATAAACAAAAATTCCAATTTTGAATATGTGTTAAATAAATTTAAACCGTTTGAAAAAGCACAAGCCATTGGAAATACCTACTATGTTGCACAAGGCTTTAATGCAAGCGATAACAACCCCGGCACAATTGATGCGCCGTTTAAAACACTTGCAAAGGCATCGTCAGTTGCAAGGGCGGGTGATACAGTTATAGTGAGAGAGGGTATTTACCGAGAAATCCTTGCTCCGCAAAACGATGGTACAGCCACAAGCCCTGTTACCTTCCGTGCAATGGAAGGAGAAGAAGTTATTCTTTCGGCTACCGAGAGAGTAAAGGACTTTGTTGATATGGGTGATGGTACAGTTGCCGGATATATGGATTGGGATTTGGGACTGGGTAAAAATCAGGTTTTCTATAATAATGAATGTATTATCGAGGCAAGATACCCCAATTCGCCCGGGATTGAAATGTCAGAAGGCAGAGAACTTTCGGCTTTATATCCGGTCAAAGGTGATTTTCTTGTTCCTGACCACGATAAATCTATTGTAGTAAGCGATACGCTTCTCAATCAGGACGAAGAGGATTATTGGAAAGGTGCTATTTATGTGTCTATGCACGGATATGCATGGGGACTTGGTACGGCGGTTGTTGATTCGTCAAAAAAAGGACAGTTGAACCTTACCAAATTCTCTACATTCAAGTGGTATGACCCTGCAACCAGTGATAAAGCAGACTGGGGATTTCTCTCGGGACACAAAAATGCTATGGATCTTCCCGGTGAATGGGTCAAGGAAAATAATGTACTGCTTATGATACCTCCAACGGGAGAAAGTGCAGAAACCTTACAGGTAGAAGTAAAAAAACGCCATCTTGTTGCTGATATTGCTGACCGAAAGTTTGTTCACTTGGAAGGCTTTAAGACCTTTGGCGGAAGCATCAGAATGAACAACAGCGAAATGTGTATGCTTGACGGAATCGATGCAAAATATATGAATCACTTTACCTGGTCGGATGACTTCCGTGAAGGATTTATAGATGATTACAGTCAGGCTACAAGAGTTTCAGGTGAGCCAAGCCCGCTTTCACGTGGAGAGGTTGGTATAATTATCGGCGGTACCGATAACTATGTTATAAACTCAAAGCTTGACCATGCAGCATCGGCTGCAATCGTTATGGTTGGTACATATGCTTATATTGAAAACAACATCATTTCCAATACAGGGTATGCAGGCAACTATGTCAGTGGTGTCAGCATGATGGTAGAGCCGTGGAAGGACGCGAGGACACCGAGGGGTGGGTTTGCAATGTATCATAATACGATATATAATGCAGGACGTTCCGTATTTAATATGTCTTCGTCCGAGGGTATCGTAGGCGACTGGAACAACCCGTGGCATGTGCCCTTTATACCTCACGAAATGGCGTATAATGATTTCCACGATGGTATCCTGTTTTCATTGGATACTGGTGTAACATACGAATATTACAGTAATGCACAATCCGAAAGACATAATGCAAGATATCACCACAACTATGTATATACAACCTTCCCCGAATCAAATCCATTCTCTATGGGTATTTACCATGATGGACATACAAAGGGATTTGACACATATGAAAATGTTGTCTTTACTACCGAGCCTGGAACAATGTTTACACATGCATATACAACAGTCAGCGTTGACGGTGCAGGTACGGATAATATGGCTCGTAGAAATATGGACCTCTATCGTGAACCGGTATCCGGTGGCGCAGCCGGTCTTGAGGCGGAGCATTTTCCGCTGGGTATGCCATATTATGCAGGGGCATTGCAGGGCAGCGGCGAATATCTGAAAAACTATAATAAGGAATGGGAAAAAGTAAATCTGATTGAAGCGAAAGAGGCAATCTTAGCTGACGGAGTAGAAGTAAACGAATATGGCTATGCTGTGCTTGATTCCGAAGGGGATATGATAGAATTCAGGGATGTTGACCTTACAGAAGAGGGCAAAAATGCAATTGATATTTATTTTGCCGGTGATTTTTACAATAAAAATACACTCTTGCAGGTTGGTGTAGGTGACAGCGTTGAAACAGCAAGCTTTTCACCACAGAAATTTGAGGTAAGAACCGGAGGCGATAAAGAACTTGACCTGTTTAAAGCATATTTCCCTGAAACCAAAGGAAAAACCAATATTTATATTAAGTATCAGTCAGGACCGGGAATTGCGATTGATTCAATTCATCTTCGCAGGAATGAAGCGATTTCGCTCGGTCATGACGGGGCAAAGGTTTGGGGCGGACAGTTCGACAGAATTGTAAAAGCGCAGAACAGTGTGGTTCCAAACGCAGTGTATACCACAGCAAACGGAAAACCGTATGTTAAAGATGTATGGCCGGGTTCAGCCCTGCTTTACAGTAAGGTAGAAGTTCCTGAAGGAGCAAAATACTTCTATTTCAATGCTGGTGTATCCGGTTCATATGCGGGTCAGGAGGTAGTATTCAGTTATTATAAGACTGGTGATCCGCAGAATACCGAATTTGCAAAGGTAGTTACAAAGGACAACGGCTGGTATGCAGACAATGATCCTATTTATGTTGAGCTTAAGGATATGCCGTCAGGACAGATGGATATTTATGCAGAATTCTTTACAGACGGAAAAACCTGTAATTTATATAGCTTCGGCTTTTTAACTGAACTGCCGGACGACGAAAATAAGTAGAAAGGAGAGATAGAATGATAAAGAAATGTTTATCGGTTTTTGTGATGGCGGTGCTTATTGTTTCCTGCTTTACAGTGCCTTCGTTTGCACAGGTGGATGGTCTTGTTTTCAGCATGGATTTGTCAGCATATTCAAATACAACCCCAGTAATTAAAAATGCGGCAGATTCAGGTTCAAGCGATGGTATTACATTTAAAGGCGTGAACAACTCATCCGGTCATCCGCAGCTTGCAACATTTGAAAGCACAAGCGGAAGCACACCATATTTGACTTTTACCGATCCTGAGGATGTAACAAGTGACGGTCGTTATGGTTCATTTCAAATTGGTAAGGATAAACTCGACGATTTGGGTATTACCAACAGTACAGAACTTACTGTTGAGTGGTGGTCAAATACCTACGCTGACAGCTCGGGATATTCCTTGGGCGCAAAGCTCTTCAAGTATGGAACAACTTCTCTTGACAAGGGTTTTATGGAAATTTATGTAGGTTCAGGAAACACCTTTTCTATGAGGGCATCCGGAAAGGCAAACCTTGCTACAGGCTGGTGGGAGGCAGCGTCCGTTAACATTGCTTCCAACCTTGACAGCTGGCATCATTATGTATGGACCCGCAGATGGGATGCAACCAATAATCATTACCTGACCACACTGTATCGTGACGGTGAAGTTGTTTCTTCCCTGAACAATACAAGCGGAGGCTACAAAAATGAAGAAGATGTTTCAGGTAGCGCATTTTGTGTTGGCGGAAACTACAATGGTTATAACATTTACGGCGGTGGAATCGGTATGTTTAATATTTATACCAGAGAGCTTTCTGCAACAGAGGCGGCAAGCCGCTATAATTTAACCAAGGATAGATATACTGCACCGCTGCAACAGGTTCTTATAGAAGAGGATATGAGCAAGTATACTGTCGGAGAGATGCCGGTTGGAACAAAAATGTTTACTCAATCACGTGCGACAGAAGGCGATATGAGCGATTTGACCGTAAGAGAAGCAATAAGTACCAATGGTGTTGATACGATAAAATATATCGAGCTTTCCAATGGCGGAGCCTCTGCAAAGGATACATACTATGGTTATAAATTCAGTCCTGTTTTTTCTGAGAGCTTTGTTGCCGATATAAATTTGCAACCGGTTGGACTGTCGCCGGCATCCCGTGCGCTTCGTTGGGGCAAAAACACTATTATTCATGATATGCGTGTGGCACTTAGTGCCGAAACTGATGAATATGGCTTCCATAACCTTCGTTACCTTTTCGTTATGGGAGAGGATGGAAAGTATGATATGACCTGTATAGACAAATTAACAGGACAGACAATTGCAACCAAGGAAGATATTGCAGCTACCTGTGAATATATTCTTTGTCAGCAGTATAATGCACCCGGACAGGAGAAATACCTCAATGTATCCAAGTTCAAGGTGTTCCGTTATACCGTGCCGGAAATCAGTGCCCATAACGCAAATAGTTTGGGCCTTGACAATGAGTATATTACAATTGAGTTTACAGAACCGCTGGACGAATCAAGTGTAACGAGCGAAGCTTTTGTGCTTAAAAACCTTGATACAAACCGCGTGATAACAACTGAGCTTGACTCTTACAATGCCGAAACAAGTATTGCGACAATTAAACTTCGCGAGTATCTGGATGCTTCGAACACATATCGTCTGAGTGTTGCAGATGTTTGCGATATGGATGGCTTTGCCATCGGAGGTGATACAAGTATCGACTTTACGATGCCTGACGAGGATTCAGAGGTTGCATCTGTGGTATATAAAGATTCGTCAGATGGGGTAATTACAGCTCTTGGCAGCAATAAAAATATTTCTGTGAGTGTTACTATAGAAAACAACACAGCAATGGGAAAGAATTATAAGGTAATTTTACTTCTTTTGGATGCCGATGGTGTGGTTGTGGATGCAGCAGCAGGCACCGGCTCAGATGAAGCATCAATTACAGCAGCTTTGACGGGCAATGTTACAGTGAACGAGGGCTATAGTGCAAAATGCCTCGTTTGGGAAAATACACAGAACGGTTATAAGGTTTTAATGCAAACCCCGTCTGTGATTAAATAAATAATAAAAATTATATTAATTAAAGGAGTGTTTTTTTATGAAAAGACTATTCTCGTTAATCGTTGCATGCGTGATGCTGGTTACTATGCTGAATATCCCGGTGGTATCAGCAAATACCTCTGCTACACCTGTATTTACACTGGACATATCTGACTATACAAATGACAATCAGGTTGTTAAAAACGGAGTTACCGGATCAAGCGAAAACATAACTATTATAAATAAGATAAGAAACTTATCTGATGAAAGAAGTGGTCCTGCAGTAGAATATGATATCGCAGCTGACGGAACACAGTTTAAATATCTTTCCTTTGCAGATGATTCTATGACAGCTGAAACTGCTTATGATGAATATCTTGGCGCAGTTAAGCTGGATTCATCCCTTGTGGATTCGCTTTTAAACGACAGCGAAGAAATGACAGTTGAATTCTGGGCAAAGCCGTATACTCCCGCTCAGAATTATGGACGCGCATTTGCCTATGGTAATGATAAGAACGGAAACAATGTTGATATGAGCTGGCAGACACAGTCTACCTCCACAAAACAGGTAAAGATTATCCCATTTGGATATAAAAAGAGTGCGGATACAACCACAATGACAGAACAGGCCGTTCAGGATTATGATAGCAACAAGAATGAATGGCACTACTATGCAATTTCAAGAAAATGGACAACAACGGATGAAGAAACCGGTGCCGGAAAATGGGAATATGTGGTAGTTATAGATGGCAACATCAAGGCAGAAACAACATTGGAAGATGTTTTCAAAAACACCATTACTACATATTGGGATTTGACCATTGGCGGTAAAAAACATCCTTCGCTCGGCATATATGAACCGTTTGACGGAGGAATTGCAGAATTTAATATTTATAATAAGAAATTAAGCTCTGCTGAAATGATTGCAAACTATAATGCTGATCAGGCAAAGTACAAAAATATTTTGCTTGATGTTACAAACACACTGAACTGCACCAATGCAAACAGTGCTGAAACAATATCAATTGCCAGCGGAAGCTATGAATTAACATTTGACAACTATGTTAATGCAGATACTTTGGAAAATGGTATTACACTTACAAATTCACAAGGCGGTGTTGTAGCAACAGCAAAGGCGCTTAAAGAGACTCCCGTAAGCAAGACTGTTGTTATCACATATCCAAATCTTACTGCAGGTACATATACTTTAAGTATAAACAGCAGCTTAAAATCAATTAACGGTATAGCAGCTACACCAAAAACAATTACATTTACAGCAAGCGAAAGCAGAAACTATTTGTTTAACGAAGAGTTTACTAATGCGGCAAATGACAGTGCCGGTCTTGCTGACGAAAGCACTCTTACTAATAGTATTACTTTGAATCCGTTTAATGCAAGTGATGTAAAGTTTACAATTGAAACATCTGAAACCACAGGTGATAAGTGGATTACCGCTACAACCTCCGGAACTAGCGCACGCGATGTTCGAATTCAGAGTGGACTTGGCAAAAAAGCTCTTGCAGAAAGCGGTGCAGACTATTTCAAGAGAAACTTTGCAGTTGAAATTGCATACAAGGATAATGGCACAGCTTCAAGCGGTAATCGTAAAGTGGCATTTTTAAGTACAAGTGCACAGCTTAGTAACCGCGTATTAGCTAATCTCGGAACATATAAAGAGCTTAGTGCTATGAATTTTGAAGGTGTAGGAAAAACTGTAACAGTAAAGGCTGATTCGCAGACAATGTCCGGTGATACCGATGCAGACGGATTTGATGTTGTTCGTTTTACCTTTACAAGAACAGCAGACGGCAAATATGATGTTGCTGCAAGAAACTTAAATGATAACACTTCTGATGGTGTTGGAATTTATAAGGCAGAAACAACGCTTGACCAGTTTACAGGTATGTTAATTGAAGGTTATGAGAAAGCAAACAGTGCTTCTTCGTGGTCATTGAGCAAGCTGGTTGGATATGAAGTTTCAAATTTCTCGGTTATCAGCCACGGCTTCTCTGCTGATAAATCAACTTATGACATTGTAATGTCTGATAATCTTAATGAGAATTATGCTGCAGGCATTACCCTTGCAATAGGTGAAGATACTGCAAATGCAACTGTTTCGGGCAACAAGATTTCAATTCCTGCTGCAAACCTTCCAAGCGGTGCACAAACAATATCTCTTGCAGGTATACTCAATGCAAATGATGTATATTGCTATGATAGCATAAGCTACAATAAAGATGGCGTTGTATTTATGGATGCTGATGACAACATTATTAACGGTTTTAACGAAGGAACCGGTATTGTAAAAGCGGAAATTACAACCTCTGCAGATGCGTATGAAGCATTTATGGTTGTATATGATGGCAATGGAAATATTCAGATGATAGAACCGGGAACAGAAATTATCCTTGACGAACTTTCAATAGAGAGCGATTGGGTAATTAAATGTATTGTATTAGATAGCTTTACTTCCTTAGTACCTCTTTTCAACACTTCGGAAATAACGCTAAACTACTGTCTTTGACGAGGCTGAGATAATAGGAGTGTATGCAGCTGCATACACTCCGCAAATAAAGCTTGCCGCAAATACTATTCTTCCGGAAAACTTCACTTTGGAATCTGAAAGCGGCGAAGTGGCTGCAATTACAGAGGCATACTATTATGCAGAAGACAATCAGATAAAGTTTGTTTTGGAAGCAACCAACGCCGGTTCCCAGGAACTTTGGAATCTTACAAGCACAGGTGTTTTGGATACAGAAGGGAACTCTGCAAATACTGCAGGAGAATTAACGCTTTTCCAAGAGTCTGAGATATCTTATGGCTCGGTTCAGATTTCAGCGGTTACTTTTCTTGAAAATGGAGTACCAACTTCAAAGGTAGTCAACAAAAACGGAATTGAAGCTGTAATCAGAATCAGCAATACAACAGGCACAGCAGTCAGCGGTAAGGTAAAACTCTTTGATGGCAATGCTCTTATCGCAGAAAGAGATTGCATTATTGAATCAGAAAGCTTTGCTGAACTTTCAATTGATATCAGTGAACACAATTTTATAAATGAGGCAAATGTAGAATTTTCTGCCTCATAATTAAGGAGGAAGGTGGTAATTTTGAAAAAAACAGCGATATTATTGTCTTTGGTAATGATATTATTATGTTTTACCAATATGTCATCATTTGCGGCATCAGCATTAAATCCCTATACCGGATTTTCAATGACGCTGTTTGACGAAACAACAAATGCTAACTGTACCACAGCAGGCGGAATGTTAGGAGCATCAGGTGCAAATGCTGTCTATACATATAAGGATATAGACTTTGGGGATGCACCTCCGGTTTCTGTTATGCTTGAAATTGGTGGTCCGGCAGGATCTGTTTTTGAAAATGTTGCATTATACATTGATGCCCCGACAGGTGATCCGATTGCAACCTTCAATGTTACTACAGAAGGATGGAGTATTGCAACGCCTGGCTATTGCGAAATATCGCAGACAATTCTGGGCGTGCACGATTTATATCTTAAAACAGCCAAGAGCACCAGTAACTTCTTTAATGTTCGCTTTACCCAGCTTTTGACGGGTGACAGCACATATAAAGAATATGATCCCACGCTCAGCGAATTTGCGGATGTTTCGGAAAGCAAGTATTTAAGGGAAATAAACATTATACATGAGCTGGGACTTGATCTTAAGCAGCAGACAGACAAGATGTATTATCCGCATCTTCCTGTAACCAGAGGTAAATTTGCCCGTGTGGTTGCGGCAATGGTATCCGAAAATCTGTACAGCGGCAGCAAGTGCAACTTTGAAGATGTAGAAAGCGGTTCTGAATACGAAGCTGCGATTGCATTATGTACAGAGCGCGGATATATCCTTGGCTACCAGGATGGAACTTTCCGGCCGAATAAATTTATAGAAATCAGCGAGGCGATTGTAGTTTTGAGCCGTGTTCTTGGCTATGATGTTTATGCAGAGCTCAAGGGCGGCTTTATTACAGGATATATGAATGTTGCGTCTCAATATGGACTTCTTGATGGTATTCCGAAGACAGGAGCATTGACAGAAGAAGTGATGGCACGCCTGCTTTATAATGCAATAAAAGCAGAATACTATGATATTGAGACTGTCACAACTAATGGTGTACAGTATTCAGTTTGTACAGACGGTATTCTTTCTAAGAATTTGGGAATTCAAATGGGTCAGGGACTTGTCAGCGCAAATAACTTTACATCACTTGCCTCTCCTGTCAGTGACTATGATACAAATACTGTAAGCATTGACGGAAAAGACTATAATTCCGGTGATAGTATAGCGCGCAGCCTTTTGGGATACAATTGTGAGTTTTTCTATCGCGAGGATGGCGGAAAAAATACAATTATCAGCATTTCACCTCGGGAAGGGGAGGTTACGGAAGTAAGTTCAGCTGATAATGAAATTTTTTCTATCACTGACAAAGAGGTCAGTTACCTTGATGAAAACGGAAAAGAGAAACATATAGATATTGAGGATGGCAGCTATATAATCTATAACGGTGTTGCAATTGATGACAGACTGTCTGCAATGATAACAATGCCATTCCGTGGATATGTTCGGTATATCGATAACCGTAATTCAAGAGATACTTTGTTTATATATGAATATGTCAATGTAGAGGTCGGCGGTGTAAGTATAGGCGAAAACCTTATTTATGATAACTTTACCAAACAAGCAGCAGATTTCTCAAAGCAAGATGTTTTAGTTTTCTTTACAAAAAACGGAAACGCATGTGGAATTGCCGATGTTTTGGTAGGAAGTAATGCAATCCTATATAAAAGTAAAAACACAAGCGGAAAGACAATATATCAGTATTTCTTTGAAGAAGATATTATTTCCGGTACGGTTAAGTCCATATCTGACGGAAAGTTCAGTATTGATGGTTCCTACTACAAGGTTGCCACCGAGTATAAAGGAAATATCACAATAGGTATGTCTGCAGACTTTAAGCTTAACAGTTTTGGAGAAATTGTAGGTATATCGGTTGAGCAGGATGAAATGCGGGTTGGCTTCCTTTTAAATCAAGCGGTTGAAAAAGAGGATGCTTTTAATAACAAAACAGTAGTAAGAATTCTCAATGCGAATAACATAATTGAAAAGCTGGAATTAAACAAATCTTGCACAGTAGACGGAAGAAGATATAATGACAATACAGCTGTATTATCCAACGCTATGTGCGGCGAACCCATTGGTTATATTGTAAATGCAGAAAATAAGATAACCATGCTTGATACAATTGTTAAAGATATAGAAAATGAAAAAGATATGCTCAAAAAAATTGTTACAGCAGACACAGCATATTATTGGGGAGAAGCAGCCCGCGTTTTCTCAAGAGTTTCCGGTGGATTGCAGGAATTTGTACTTAATGACAACGCAAAGATACTTTGTCAATGGGTAGATGGCGTAGATGCTGAGGATTATACATGGGAGCCTACATCAGAGTTGATTGGAGACCCGATGACAGGTGTTGCATACAGTTTTGATGAGAAGCCGGGCTTTGCTGATATTTTCATATGGAAGAATGTATCAAAAAATTATTCTGATGCGTTTGTAGTTGATGGAATCGGAAGTGTACTTAACGATGAAGGTGATGTAGCCATCAAGGTGTATGGATATGACGGAAGAAAAGACGTGGAGTATATTGTATCGGAAAATAATCCGGAAACGCCCCAGCTTGTTTCCAAATTAGAACAAGGTGATTGGATTAGAGCATATGTTAACAGTAATAACGAAATTACAAAGATTCAGATACTCTATCTTATCAGCGGTGCAGAAAGTATTTCTTATACTGTGGATGGCGTCGAGAAAACTGCGTCTGCACTCTTAAACAGTTCAACAGCTTCGAGTGGTTCACTGCCGACAACAAGGCTGACAAGCGGCACAGTTATTGACCGTAATGGTAAATATGTAACCATAAAACATTTGTCGGGAGATATTGAGTATATTTATCTTGGTTCCGCGGTAGGTGTAATGTACAATTCTAACCCGGGATCAACCCCAAGTCTTTCGAACGGTGTTTCTGCTGATAGTATTAAAATCACAGACAGAGTATTCTTCAATATTGTAAAACGTAATACTGCATCTATTTATATTGTCAGATAAATCCGGAAAGGAGGGAAAGATAAATGAAAAAGTTTATATGTATTTTACTGTCTGCGTTCATGCTTGTTGGTATGTGCACGGTGGCATCGGCTCAAACTTCAATTGAGGCAAAAGCTGAATTCAGCTTTGATGAAAATGCAATTATTGTTTCGGGTATAGTAAACAGTGCACGTGCTAATATTAAGCTTGCTCTGGAAATTAATGACCCTAACGGAAAATTGATTTATGCAGACGAAACGGTTGCTATGTTTAATGAGTCAAAGACCAAGGTTGAGTTTAAGTTTAAACCCATCGTTATTCATCCCCAAAATATGACCGGAACATATACTATTAATGTGTCCGGAAACAGAGCGGGAAATGCTCAGCCTATTTCTTATGAGTTTGAAGGTGCGGATAATCAGTTGATGGCGCTAAAAGCGGTTGTTGACGCACAAACAACGAAAAATGACTCGGCACTATCTTTGGCAATAGGAACGTACGGCACTACACTTGGAATAGATAATAGTACATATGGTAGCCTCGGTGCAGACGGAGTAAGAGCCGTAAACCAGATTCTTTATTCAAAAACCTATACTGTTCCGACAGAACCTCTTGCAGAGGGCTGGATTGCAACTGTTCAGCAGTCGTTAAATAATTTAAGAACGGATTTTGCAAATGCACTTATTATAGGTGAATTTAATGATGTGGCAACAGATACCGATATTAAGACATGGCTGACAAGCTATGGTTCGGCATTTGATGATGATGACCCGTTGACCGATGTTTCAGAAGATGCTTTGTATTCTTATATTGCTATTGCTATGGAAGATGTTAATAAACTTTCAACAAGAATTTTATCAAGCGATTTATTCTTGTCAATGGATGAAATTCGTACAGCTTTATATGAACAGTCATTGTTATCGGTAATCGAAAATCGTCATTTTAGTGAGGGTAAAAAAGTATTTGAGAAATTTCCTAGTCTGTTTTCAGTGAATTTGACAAAGCTTAATTCTCTCAGCGAAGTTGCTAAAGGAAATGTATATGCTAATGTAAAAGGTGCGTATAGTACTGTCGAGAAAGCAGGAAACGCTCTTAATGCTCTGATAGATAAGTATTATAATAATTCCAACAGTGGAAACAATGGGCATACAGGCGGCAGCTCATATAGCGGAAGTTCATTCGATGGATTCTATGTGGGCGGAAATGTTAATCAGCAAACAACCAGTACACCAACGGATGTTTTTGAAGATTTAAAGGATGCCGAGTGGGCACGCACAGCAGTAGAATTTCTGACTGATAAGGGTATCTTATCCGGTGACGGAAGCGGAAAGTTTTATCCTAATAATGATATTACCCGTTCAGAATTTATTAAGCTTGTTGTTTTAGCGGTGGAAGCAGATATGAATGCAGCCGCTCCGGACTTTTTGGATGTTGATTCGGGTGCGTGGTATCGACCCTATGTAAATGCGGCACGCGCATTTGGCTTGGTGCAAGGGGATATGAATAATTGCTTTAATCCTAATGCACTCATAACCCGTGAGGATATGGCAGTTATGGTTTACCGATGCTATAAAATCAGTGGTGATCTTGGATATAAGGTTACTTTTGCAGATAGTAGCGATGTCAGCAGTTATGCTGGTAATGCGGTAGCATTTTTATCTGAAAAAAAGATTATTAATGGTGTGGGTAATAACAAATTTATGCCCAAAGCGAATGCCACAAGAGCTGAAGCAATACAAATTATATATAATATGTTAAAGAATGTAAAATAAAATATCGTATGATTGCTCGTGTATTTTTTAATCCCAAAATACACGAGCATAGTCATATTTTGATAGAACAATTTTGTATCAAACAATGTGAAACTAATGAGTAGGATGGAAGGATATTGATATGACATTACGCGAAAAAATATTAAAAACCTTTATAGTTACAATCAGAGAAATAAATTCTCACGGCGGGCCTGAGAAGTTTTTTGCTCAATTTCCTGTTGGAGGTATGTATTACGGGGAAGAACTTGCATTTAAAGACAATAACGGAAGCTATATGGGTTCACAGCTTGATTTAGATGTTCTTAATGATTGCAGGAAATTTTCACCGAACAAGCTTCTTGTGTGTGCAGATTTTGTATCTATGCGCGGTCAGAAGGTAATGGCGGAAAATCAACGGTCACTTGGTGCTTCGCGTAGCAGAGAGGATGCATACAACTGGGGTAAGGTAATTGGAATGCAGATGAATGACAAAGGCATTGACTGGGTGCTCGCCCCTAGCATTGATATGTGTTTTGACCCGATGATGTATTTGATGGCAATAAGTGATGACCCAAAACTTATCGGAGAAATTTACCGTGAAGTTGTAAGGGGTATTCAGGATCAGGGAGTATGCGCTACCGTAAAGCATTTTCCGGGGCTTGGTACACACTTTGTAAATATGCACATTTCTCCGGGAATCAATAACCTTCCGTTTGATAAGTGGATGGAAACTTATGGTTATACATACAAGGAAATGTTTAAGGAAAATGTGATGAGTGTTATGACGACACATACATCCCTAAAATCATATGACAGCGATGGAGAGGATGATTATTTGCCAATAGCAACATTTTCTTCAAAGCTTACAACCAATCTTCTGAAAAAAGAGCTTGGATTTGAAGGTGCTGTTGTTACCGATGCATTGATAATGGGCGGTAATGGTACAGGAGATTATATAATGGAGACGGTACAGGCATTTAAAGCAGGAGCAGACTTGCTTCTCTGGCCTCCCGTTGAAGCTGCTGATGAGATTGAACGCCAAATACTTTCAGGAGAGATACCCATGTCACGGCTTGATGATGCTTTGTGTAGAATAGAAAGATTGGAAAGATTCAGGAAGGATGCTCTGGATAAAGGTAAATTTGATCTTCCTGATGCAAAGTTCGTGGATGAAACAAAACTTGAGATAGCAAAGCATGGAATGTGTATGCTGAGGAATGATATAAATCTCCTTCCTATATCCTTGAATTCATACAGAAAGATATTGGTTGTAGATGTTACAGATCAGGATGCTGATTCGGCATTGCTGCTAAAAAATGAACTTGAAAAACGCGGTATAAAGGCGGATATTTGTAGGGACATTGATGAAAAGTGTTCGCAGGTCTGCTGGCCGTCTGATATTAAGAGGTTATCTGATGACTATGACCTTGTAATATTTAATGTAAATGCTTTTTTTGCTTCGCAGTGGAGTGCAGCACATATGTTGATATGGGCGTCTCATCAGTTCGACAAGAAGAAAAAGCTTATCGTAAATTACGCTTCCCCGTATTTTGCAACAGAATATTTCCCCGAGGACCCAACATATATAGAGATGAACACAACGCCGACAAAAGATACAGTAAAAATGCTTGTTGACGGAATTTTTGGAGATATGAAATTTACAGGTAAGAGTGTTTTGGCAAAGGAGAATTTCAATGTATAAATTTAATAACCCTAAAAGAGAAATAACAATTACAAAATCAAATCCCCCTACACCATGGATGAACTACCTTTCTAACGGTACCTTCCATACGATGATGAGTCAGGCGGGAGGCGGTGTTGCATTCTACGTATCTCCGCAGATTTGGAGAATTAACCACTATCGCTTCTTCCATCTTCCTACGGATAGAAGCGGATTTTATACATATATCAAGGACGCTGACAGCACTTGGTGTCCCACAGCCGAGCCCACCCGTGACAGACCTGAAAAGTGGCAGGCTACACATGGTATGGGTTATACAAGATTTGAGGCGGAAAGAAAAGGCCTTAATGTTATTGCAAATTATTTTGTAGGACCTTTGGAAAACTGCCTTATATGGAATTTGAAATTAAGATCCGACAAGGACAGAGATATAACCATCTTCCCATTTGTAGAGCTTGGAATGATGGAATTTATGAGAGAACTTCAATGGCAATGCTATACTAAGCACCAGCTTGAATGTTACAATATGGATGATATTCTTGTTTATGAGTATGGTGCAGAATCACAGCCGCTTCCTGATAAGACGCCGCTTATTTACTTTGCATCAGATGTGCCCATAGCAGGATTTGACTGTGACCGTGATGAATTCATAGGCGGATACAGAAGTGAGGAAAATCCCAGACTTGTAGAAGCTGGTCATTGTACAGACAGTACTATGTGCGGTGGAGACCCTTGCTTTGCGCTTGAACTTCCGATAAGTCTTAAGGCAGGAGAAGAAAAGACGGTTAATATTTTCTTAGGTGCCGCTATGACAGAGGAAGATATCAAAAAGTGTGTTGCTCATTGCCGTGAGACAGATTTTGTTTCTAAATCATTTGAAGCACTTGGTAAGCATTGGGATGAACATTTAAGCAAATTTTCTGCAGAAATTCCTGACAAGGATGCAGAAACAATGATAAATATCTGGAATCCCTATCAGGCAGAACGTAACTTCCAGTTCTCGCGTAATATCAGCTATTATGCTACAGGAACCTTCCGCGGTACAGGTATAAGAGATACTGCTCAGGACATCTTGGCGATGGTGCCTTTTAACTTAAGACGTGCTAAGGATAAGCTTAATCTTCTTTTGAGTCAGCAGTATAATGACGGTCACACAAATCATTATTGTTTCCCCAATGAAGGATGGGAACCGCTTACAAGAATTCATTCAGACAACCATTTGTGGCTTATAATGACCGCATACAATATTGTTATGGAAGAGGGCAGTATTGATTATTTAAACGAGGTTGTTTCGTTCTACGACGGCGGTGAGGCTACTGTATGGGAGCACATAAAGAAATCCATAGATTATACAAAAAACCATCTTGGTTCTCATGGCTTTCCCCTTATGCTTGCTTCCGACTGGAATGATATGCTCTCAAGAGTTTGCCGTGAAGGCAAGGGCGAGAGTATATGGACGGGTATGCAGTTTGGTATGGTATTGCGTCAGATTGCAGAGCTTGCTCGCCTTATGGGTGAAAGCGATGAGGAATTTGTAAGATTATATAATGAGCAGAAAAAGCTTGTAAACGAGGTTGCATGGGATGGCAAGTGGTTCTGCCGTTGTATTACAGATGACGGCACCTTTATAGGTTCAGACAAGGAGCCTCAGGCAAAAATTTGGCTTAACTCTCAGTCGTGGGCTGTTCTTTCAGGGCTTGGTGACGAGGATAAACAGATTATGGCTATGGACAGCGTAAGGGAATACTTGAACACCGATATCGGTATCAAGAAAATTCATCCCTCTATGAAAAATTATCCTACTAAGGAAGATCCGCTTACATTTGATAAGCCCGGTTGCAGTGAAAACGGTTCTATTTTCTGCCATGCGAACACATGGGCGATAATTGCGGAATGTATGCTTGGAAGGGCAGAAAGAGCGTATGAATATTATCATCAGTTACTTCCCATGGTTGCTCAGAAAAGGGTTGGAGAATGGCGTTACAAGGCAGAGCCTTATGTATATTCATCTAACATATTCGGGCCAGAGAGTGATAAGTTTGGTCTTGCCAATGTATCGTGGCTTTCCGGTACAGCGGCTTGGATGTATGTGGCATCTACACAGTATATGCTCGGTATAAAGGCAAAGTGGGATGGACTCGAAATCAGCCCGTGCCTGAGCAAAGAAATGCTTCCTGCAAAGGTTACAAGAGTGTTCAGAGGTGTAAAATATAATATCACAATCACAAGTAACACAAAGAAATTTATTCCATTTGATAATACCGAAAATGTGGTAAACATAACGATTTAATAACGGGAGGAAGTTATGAAGACAATATTATTCCAAGGAGATTCTATTACAGATGCAAGACGCGACAGAAATGATGGTGAATATAACGGTATGGGATATGCTACAATGTGTGCCGGTGAACTTGGTGTGTCATATCCCGGACAGTATAGCTTTATAAATCGAGGAATCGGCGGGAACCGCACAACTGATTTGTATGCAAGATGGAAAGCAGACTGTATTAATTTAAAGCCAGATTTTTTGAGCATTATGATTGGTGTAAACGATGTATGGCATGAGCTGGAATTTAATAATGGCGTTTCAGAAAAAAGATTTAAGGATATCTACTCATTTTTGATTGAAGATACCTTAGAGTCGTTACCGGATATCAAAATAATACTTTTGGAACCGTTTTTGCTGAAGTATACAGCTACTGAGGGAAAGTGGGATATTTTTATGGATGCGGTAGCACGGCGTGCACAAATCGTCAGAGAAATTGCACAGGAATATAGTATTCCGTGCATATCTCTTCAAAATGTATTTGAGTGTGCTCTCAAGGAGGCGCCTGTCAGCCAATGGACTGTTGATGGAGTACATCCCTCAGCGGCAGGACATCGGTTAATAGCAAATGAGTGGATTAAAACTTTTGAGAAAATGAACAATTTGATACGAAAGTAATGAAAATAGCATAAAACATCATTTGATTTTTAAGTTGAACTGATATAATAGTAGTCGGTGAAACGCATTAGCGTTTTTTGGTTGCGATATATCGCAACCTCCTATGAAAACATCGTTTTCATAAACCGACACTACTGCAATCATGCGTGACTTTCAAACTAACAGCTTGAAAGATGCGGAACGCGTTCCGCTTAAAACGGCATTCTGCCGTTTCCACGACAATGATTATAATTGAGTTTTATGAAATAAAAGGAGTAATTGTTATGTTGAAATGCGGTTTTTATGAAAAAGAATTTACACCACCATTGGGATGCTGTATGTCCGGATACTTTACAAAGCGCCTTGCGGAGGGAGTTAAAGTTCCTTTGTGCGTAAAAGCGTTAGCGGTTCAAAGCAATGATGGCAACTGTGTTATCTTGGTTACACTCGATGCACAGTTTCTGATGAACAGCGTGTATCAGACGGCTGTAAAAAGAATTACAGAGGCAACGGGTGTACCGGCTGAAAATATTATGATAAATGCAACACATATACACACAGGCGGTCCTGTAAAGGACTATGACAATATTCCGTTTTATGAGATGGACAAGGAGTTTTTGAATGTTTATTCAAGAATTATCGGAGATTGTGCCGTTCTTGCATATCAAAGACTTGCTCCTGCTGCAGTAACATATGCGAAAAAAGATGTTCGCGGAGTGTCATTTGTACGCGTATATCGAATGAAAGATGGTAGTTTAAGAACTAATCCGGGAAGACAAAATCCTGATATTGTTGAGGCGATGACGGATATTGACCCGGAACTTCCGGTTCTCTTCTTTTTGGGGGAAGATGGTAATCCAAAAGGGGCTGTTGTGAATTTTGCATTGCATCATGACTGTGTTGGAGGGACCCTTTATTCCAGTGACTATTCCGGGGTTATGGCAAGAGAGCTTAAGAAAACCTTTGGAATGGATTTTATAACAGTATTCTTAAACGGAGCATGTGGTGATATCAATCATGTTGATGTGAATATGCCTGCTCCACCTGACAGAGATGTTTCGCCTCAAATAGGTAAGCGTCTTGCAGATGAAGTTGTTTCTCTGTATTCTGTTGCAAAAACAATTAATGTTGATGTTGTAAATGCCAAGATGGAAGTGCTTAAAATACCACGTCTTAAAGTTTCTGATGCGGATGTAAAAAAGGCAGAAGAACTTATTGAAAAAATTCCTCTTGAGGGTTTGTGTATTGATATGAGCAATCCGGAGAGTGATGTATATAAGCGGGCAAATGCAGAGTATCTTCTGGAGTTTCACAAAAAACCATTGGAATTAGAAGTACCTGTGCAAGCAATACGAATAGGAGACGCTGTTATATTCAGTTCTTCCGGTGAACTATTTAACGAAATTGGAAAAGAAATGAAACAAAACTCGCCGTTTTCTATAAATCTTGTTGCCGAGCTTGCCAATGGCGGACCAAGTTGCTATGTTCCGACAAAAAGAGCTTTTACGCCAACGGTATATGAATCGCAGACCGGTACAGCACACTTAATTCCCGAAGCGGCCGAAATGATTGCAGAATGTGCTGTAAAACTAGCAAATAAATTATTATAAACAGACTGGAGGAGACGATAAAATGTTTAAAACAGGTTTCTATGAGCTTGACATTACACCGCCGTTGGGGGGATGTATGCCAGGATATTTTACCGAAAGACATGCGGAAGGAATAAAAAGACCATTATTTGTCCATGCGCTCGCAGTAGAAGCAGACGGTAAATGTGTCATAATTGTATCGGTAGATGCATTGGGTCTTGGGGAAAAGGTGTACAAGACTGCTGTGCAGAGAATATATGAGAAAACAGGTATTCCGGAAGAACAGATTTTGATTCATGCAACTCATATACATACAGGTGGTCCGATTCGTGATGTTGAGGATCCACCGTATTATAAGCCTGATTTAAGTTATTATGATGTGCACACAAGAAAAATCGCCGATTGTGCAATTTTGGCATATCAGCGCTTGGCACCCTCAACAGCATCGTTTGCTAAAGGTGAGGTACACGGAGTAGCGTTTGTTCGTAATTTCCTGATGAAGGATGGATCAGTCAGAACCAATCCCGGAAGACAGAACCCTGATATCGTAAAACCAATTTCGGAAAATGATCCCGAACTTCCGGCAATGTTCTTTTTTGATGAACAGGGAAATCCAAAAGGGTTGCTGGTTAACTTTACTCTGCATCACGATTGTGTAGGTGGAATGTTGTATTCAAACGATTATTCAGGTGCACTTGCTAATGAATTGAAAGAAGCTTTTGGTAAAGATTTTATTACTGTATTTATGAACGGAACTTGTGGCAATATCAATCATGTTGATGTAAATATGCCTGCACCGCCGGACAGAGATATTTCGGGCGAAATTGGTAAGAAACTGGCAGAAGAAGTTAAAAGATTGTATTCTGTTGCAGAAGAATTTGAGATATCCTCAGTGGCATTCAAAAAAGAAAGAATAATGATTCCCAGACATAAAATCTCGAAGGAGGATATAGAAGAAGCAAAGTACCTTGTGGAGACAATCTCACTTGAGGGAAAGTCTATTGATATGAGCAATCCTGAAACAGATATTTACAAGAGGGCAAAAGCGGCGCGCCTGTTGCGTTTTGCGGAGCTTCCTGACGAGTTTGATACTCCCGTGCAGGCAATACGATTGGGAAATGCATATTTGTTTGCTGTTCCCGGAGAAATGTTTGCACAATACGGAAAGTATATGAAGGCAAACTCACCGTCAAAGGTGAATTTTGTTGCAGAGCTTGCAAACGGCGGCCCTGGTTGCTATATTCCTACACCCGATGCATTTGCTCCGAGTGTATACGAATCACAAATTCCTAGCTCCTCTCTTGTACCTGAGGCAGGCGAAATGATTGCAAAATGTGCTGTAAAATTGGCAAATGAAATAAAATAATTTGATATTTGAGGTGAATATAATGGAAAACAAAAAAATCAGACTTGGTATGATTGGTGCAGGAGGCTTTGCAGGAACGCATCTTGCTCAGTTAAAACAGGTAGAAATTGCAGAGGTTGTGGCAATAGCTGATATTATTCCGGAACATGTTGAAGAAAAAGCAAAGGAGTTTAATATTCCGGATACATATCTTAATTATAATGAATTGTTAAAAAGGGACGATATTGATGCGGTAGTTCTTCCGCTTCCTGATCAGGTTCATTGCGAGGTTGCGATTGCTGCTATGCGTGCCGGAAAACATGTTTTGTGTGAAAAACCTATGGCGCTTGACCTTGAGGAATGTAAGGAAATGGTAAGGGTTTCAAAAGAAACGGGAAGACAATTGATGGTTGGACAGATCGGCAGATATACACCATCTTTTGTTAAGGCAATGGAACTGATAAAAAAAGGAACAATAGGCAAGATATTCTTTATAGAGTCTGAATACGCACACGATTATTCTGCTATTGGCGGAGCAGGCGGTTGGAGAGTAACTCCGGAAAGAGAGCCGGTTATCGGCGGAGGATGCCACGCGGTAGACCTTATACGTATGTTGATGGATGAGAACCCTACAGAAGTGTTTGCTTATGCAAACAATATGTCTCTGGTTGATTGGCCGATTCATGACTGCACGGTTGGAATTATGAAATTTCCAAGCGGTGCAATCGGTAAGGTTATGACCTCAACCGGATGTAAACGGAAATATACAATGAGAACGGTTGTGCAGGGAACCAAGGGCACTTTGATATTGGATAATACAACACCTTACATTACTCTGAACAAAGAGCATTTTTCAGATGATGAATGTTTTGACGGATTAAGTCAACAGACGTTAAATATCCAAATTGGTTGTGCCATTAATAACCATAATTTTGCAGCAGAGGCAACTGATTTCTGTACAAGTCTCTTAAATGGTACGCCGGTTGTTGCAGATGCAATCAGCGGTATGTCAACTGCTGCGATTTGCATGGGAATAGTTAAGTCTTTTAAAACAGGCGAGAAGGTAGTTTTGGATTATAATTTTTAAATAAAAAGGTAGCAGAGAATCTCTTTATAATGGTAATGATTGAGGAATTTGTACGGAATCATTCCCAAAAAACATACCGAAAGAAAGAGATTCTTTCTGCATATTCAGATTGATGAGACAAATAGTCCGCCTGGATAATGTTGAGGTGACATACGATGATAACGAATAAAGAAACAGTAATTAAAATAACGGCTCTTTATATAGAGGACGGAGCCAAAATCGAAATTGAAAACCAATGCAATGTGATTAAAGAATGCTCCTGGTCTATTAAAGACGAAACAGGAAAGATTTTGCTTGATGGAAAAGAGAGTATCAAAGGTAGCAAGATTAGTTTTTCAGCGAAATTTAATGCAAAAGCATGGTCTGTGGAAAGTCCTAATTTGTATCGATTTGAAGCAAACCTGATTTTTGATGATAACTCGGTTGAAAAGGTTTCAGATTGTTTCGGATTTAGATATTTTGACTGTGACGAAAAAAATATTTATCTTAATGGTTATCCTTTCTATATGCGTGCTTATATTCGCGGAGCTGCTGCCCATGAGCATCAGAATAACTGTAATCTGTCAGAATATGAATTTTATAAAAAGAATATTATGATGGCAAAGTCATATGGCTTTAATACTATCCGTTTTCACTCGGTGGTTCCGCCGGAGGAATGTTTTCGTGCGGCGGATGAGCTTGGTATCCTTATTCATATTGAAATGCGTGCAGACAAGCAGGTATATGATAATTTGGAAGAAATGAGATATGGGAAAAATAATTTTGTAACGAATGAAGAGCTTATCCAAATTATTCATTCACTCTACAATCATCCGTCATTTATGGTATACTGTGTGGGAAATGAAATCCGTCAGCCAGGGAAAAAACCACGCATTAAGGAAATCAGAGAGTTTATAAAAAAGCATGATCCAAACAGATTGTTCATTGATACTTGTGCACATGGAGAATATGATCGTGATTATGTTGATTTTGATGTGCAGCATATGGGATATTTCTTTCCTTACGGAAAGCATGCAGATATGTTTGAAAACACAGACAACCTGCTATGCTTCGGCAGTGTATCCGATAATGAGATGATTGCTGAATATGATAGCGGGAAAATAAGGCGCGCAATTTCTTTTTCTCGTCCTTTGATTGCGCACGAGGTTTGTCATTATACATCCTGGCGTGATTTTTATGCCTTAAAGAAAAAGTTTGAAGAATATCATCGTCCGTTGCCATGGTGGGTGGATGAAGAAATAAAGATGATTGAAGCGAAGGGGTATGACAAAAACTTTAAGGACACCTTGCAGATTACTAAAGATTATCAGTTTAGATGCTGGAAAACAGCGCTTGAGAGTATTCGTGCAAGTGAATTGCTTTCAGGCTTTCATATGCTCCAATTTGCCGACACAGATAAATACGAAAACTCCAATGGTATTGTTGATTGCTTTGATGATCCGCATGGTATTTCGCCGGAAGAATTCAGAAAGTTTAATTCTGATTCAGTAATCTTGGCACGATTGCCAAAGCAGATTTTTTCCTGCGGAGAAAATGCTAAAATCCCGATACTGTTTTCGCAGTATATGATTAATCCTCCTGAAACTGCTGTGTTTACATACAAATTGTACAATGCAGAAGGAAGAGTTTATTCCGAAGGCATGATGGAGAATATGAGCACGATAAAATCCGGACTTTATAAGATTTGCGGGTTGGATCTAGAGATGCCAATGGTGACGAAACCCCAGAAAATGATTTTGTCGTGTTCGTTAAAGTTTGTGGATGATACAATATGCGAAAATACTTGGGAATTGTGGGTGTTTCCGCAAGCTGACAAGCTATCTGTTGATGCGAATAATAATATGCAGGCTTCATACTTAAATCGTGTATGCAATTTTAATACGAATGCTAAACTTACCATAACCGATAAGCTGGACGACGATTTATTTGCTATGCTTGAGGATGGAAAAGATGTTCTTCTTTTGTATCGTTCTGATTGGACAAGGCACTTGTTAAATAAGGAAATGAAACCACCCCAATATGCTTTTCGTGCCGTCTGGGAACGCTACAAAGGTGTTATTTGGGATAGAGGAACCATTAATGGAGGTCCGGATAATAAAGAAATTTTAAATAAATATGGTTTTGTTACAGACGGACAAATAAATTTCCAGTACTATCCGTTGATTGAAGATTGTGACAAAATTATTCTTGATGAATTTCCGGTTAAAGCGGATGTGCTTGTCGGTGGTTTGGATAAGTGCAGCAGAGACAGATTTGATCCGCAAATATTTAAACTTCCTGAACTGATGTACGATCGCACAATGAGAAGATTTGGTTATGTATTTGCGTTGCGGGTTGGTAATGGACGCTTGATGGTTGCAGGGCTTAATTTTACTGGTGTGGATTATAATAATCCTGCATCTTGTGCAATGCTTAATACTCTGGTTAATTATTGTAATTCAGATGATTTTACGCCGAAATCACATATAAGTGTAACTGAGTTGAAAGAATACTTAATTAAGAGCGCATCTTCGGGTCCGCAAAAGGAGAGAATGATGACTCAATATTGGCAACTGGATGCCGAACCGGTAGAATCTATGCAGTATTGGGAAGGTGCAGAGTGTTATCTGAGGGATAAGGACAGGAGCGATTTGTGTGAAAATTAAGAAGATTGCCAAAATTACAGGCGGTCAGGACGGCGCTATTTATAATAAATTTCTGTTTCGCTTTGCTGAGGATGGCGAGGCTTTTGTGTATGATTTAAGGGAACTGTATGATAATTGCACAGAAGTACATGAACTGACGGCAGTATCGTCGTTTTATTTAGATCGACGGAATATTTTAAATCCACACAGCAATTCGGTTTCATTTGGCAACCAGTTTTATTGTCAAGGAGACGAATTTCCGCTCCTTTATACCAACGTATACAATAATTATGCAGATAAGAAAAAAACACTTCCTGGGGTATGTTGTGTCTACAGAATACAACGGGAGAACAATATTTTTTCTTCAACGCTGGTTCAGGTATTAGAGATAGGTTTTGTTGATAATGAATTCTATTGGAAATCTCCCGGAGGAGATGTAAGACCATATGGAAATTTTGTTGCTGACGCTGAAAATAGCAGATTGCACGTTTTTACCATGCGCGATGCATCTCATACTACTGAGTATTTTTCGTTTGAGCTTCCGGATTGCTTTTGTGGAAATGACAATGAAGTATATGGAGTAAAACATCTAATATTGGATATAAACGATATAAAAGAGCATTTTTCGTGTGAATATCATCATTATATTCAGGGAGCTTGTTTTTATAAGAGAATGATTTATTCTCTTGAGGGATTTTCAGATGATGAAAGCAATCAACCCGTTTTGCGTATAATTGATGTTGAAACAAAAAAACAAAAGTTTTATAAAAATTTAAGGGAACTTGGATTGAATGAAGAACCGGAATTTATAGATTTTGATGATGATGTATGCTATTATGCGGATAATCCGGGTGATTTATATGTAATTGATTTTTAATAATATTATACAAAAGGAGTTTAGGATACGTGGAACATAAGTTTATAAATTATGCACATCGCGGAGCTGGTGAATATACGCCTGAAATTAGAGGACTTTTTAAGATTTTGTGGATTTCTTACCATGAATGTTAATGGTGATTTGCTTGCCACACTTAAAGAAGCGGGTATTGATGAACTTTGTCCTGAAGCAAAAATTCTTGATGCCACTAAGGTGAAAGAATGGCATAAGATGGGATTTAATGTGCGAGCATGGGGCGTTTTGGACAGAAATTTGATGGAAAAAGCATATTTAAGCGGAGTGGATGGCATGACAGTTAATTTCCCGGACAAATTGACGGAATTACTAAATAAGAAATAAGGTAGGATACAATGAACTTTTTAAACATAGTTATTTTATGTTTTTCAGCATTTGCAGCGCTGGATTTGATTTTTGGAAATCGTTTCGGACTGGGAAAAGAATTTAAAAAGGCGTTTATATTACTGGGGCCAATGTCTCTTTCGATGATAGGGATGATTGTAATATCTCCGTTGATAGCAGAGTGGATAAAGCCGTTTACTGAGTTTATAAGCGATAGTGTACATATTGATGGTTCCATTGTTCCTGCAAGTATTTTTGCGATTGATATGGGTGGTGCTCCGCTGTGCAAGGAACTAGCCCAAATTGATTCAATGGGATCATATAATGGCATAGTGGTTGCCTCTATGTTGGGATGCACTGTATCTTTTACAATTCCATTTGCATTGGGGGTTGTAAAACCATCTCAGCATAAAGAACTTTCGGTTGGCATTTTATGCGGCATTGTCACAATACCAATTGGTTGCTTTGTTGCGGGTTTACTTTGTAATATTCCTTTGATATCCTTGTTTTTATCACTCGTTCCGTTAATTATTCAGGCGGTAATTATTTCGGTTGGTTTAGTTCTGTTTCCGCAGATGTGCATCAGGATTTTTAAAGGAGTAGGTTTTGTAATTGAGACAATTATAATTATTGGTCTGTTTTTGGGAATTATCAACTTTTTGAGTGATAGAGAGTTGATTTCAGGTCTTGCGACGATTGAAGAAGGAGCGCTGGTGTGCATAAACTGTTCTGTTGTTTTATCGGGTACATTTCCGCTTATTTTTCTATTATCAAAGGTCCTTTCAAAACCATTAAACATAATTGGAAATAAAGTAGGCTTGGATGAAACATCCGTACTTGGGATTGTGTCGTCTCTTGCATCAAGTACAACAACCTTTGCTATTATGGATAAGATGGAATCCAAAGGGGTTATTATCAATTCGGCGTTTTCTGTATCGGGAGCATTTGTTTTTGGCGCACATCTTGCTTTTGCTATGGCATATAGTCCCGAATTTGTATTACCTATGATAATTGGAAAACTTGTTGCGGGTATGCTGGCAATTGTACTTTCCTATCGGGTGTCCCTAAAGTTTAAATAAAACTAGTTTTAGGAGAAAATATAAAATGAATAGAAATATATTCGGAATTATAAACGACAACTTTTTACTTAAAAACGAAACTGCAGTAAAGCTATATCACGATTATGCAAAGGATATGCCGATTATCGACTATCATTGTCACCTGTCACCGAAAATGATTGCAGAGGACTATCGCTTTAAAAATGCCTATGATTTGTTCCTTGGGGGCGACCACTACAAATGGCGTCAGATGCGAACAATGGGTATTGATGAAGAATACATCACAGGCAATGCCGACGAATACGAAAAATGGCTTGGCTTTGCAAAAACAATGCCATATCTTATTGGCAACCCACTTTATCATTGGACAGCTTTGGAACTTAAAAGATATTTTGATATTGACGAGCCACTTAACGAGGACACGGCAAAGGAAATATGGGATGCGGTAAACGAAAAATTGAAAGGTGATGACTTTTCTGCAAAGTCACTTATCCGCCGTTCAAATGTGGATATAATCTGCACAACAGACAATCCTTATGACACACTTGAATATCACAAGCAGTTAAAGGACTTTGAAACAAAAGTATTACCTGCATTCAGACCTGATCTTTCGGATATAAAGAGTGATATAACCGAAAGAATGGATTACTTCCATCAAAACGGATGTCGCCTTTCAGACCACGCAATAGACGAAATGAATGACGAGCTGATTGAAAAGCTGGTATTCTTAGGGGAAGAGTATGCAAAACGTGGTTGGGTATGGCAACTCCATATTGGTGCAATGCGTAACAACAACACAAGAATGTTTAAAAAGCTTGGTGCAGATACCGGCTTTGACTCGGTAAACGATTTCCAGATTGCAGAAGGACTTTCAAAGCTGCTTGATAAACTTGACCAAAAGGATATGCTTCCTAAAACCATTCTTTATTGCCTTAACCCCAAGGATAACTATGTTCTTGGAACAATGCTGGGCAACTTCCAGAGAGGCCCTGCAAAGGGCAAAATTCAGTTTGGCTCAGGTTGGTGGTTCAACGACAACAAAGACGGAATGGAAACACAGATGCAGGCTCTTGCAAACCTCGGAACTCTTGGCACATTCGTTGGTATGCTTACGGATTCACGCAGCTTTGTGTCATATACAAGACACGAATATTTCCGAAGAATACTTTGCAACCTTCTTGGCAAATGGGTTGAAGAAGGTGAATATCCAAAAGAGTTTAAAGCATTAGAGAAGATTGTTAAAGGCATTTGCTATAACAATGCAAAAGAGTATTTTGGATTTAAGGAGGAGAAAGATTATGGTTATTTACGACAAATCAGACAGCATTCTTTCTAACATTGCTCGTATTGCGGAAGAAAGAATAGGTGGTAAAAGAGATATTACCCTGAAAATTGATTCATCGATGGATGAATACGAAGGAAGCATAAATAGCAATGTTGTTTCAGCAGGCTCGTATTCTCAGCTTCTTGACACTCTTGGGAGGGCATTAAGAAATCCGGAAATAAAAGAGGGGAAGTTTCGTTCTGTTAAGCGTCTTAGCGGTATGTATTTTGCCACTCATTTTAGAAATTATTTGCATGCAGCACCGTTGTCAGAGTTATTCGGGTATATAGATGATCTCGCACTTTGGGGGATGAATGTTTTAAGAATTTGGTTTGATCTTCATCATTACAAAAATATGGAGGAAGGCAAAGCGGATGCCGAGCGTTTCGCTGCAATTATGCGCTATGCTAAGTCCATTGGCCTCAAGACGGCAATGACGACATTATCAAACGAAGCCTTTAAGTGCAGCCCAGTTGCACTTCGTGCTGACTGGACATGCGGCCATGACGGATATAAGAATGATTTGCGAGACCATTATCATGTAGAAATTTGCCCATCTGTACCGGGCGGAATTGAAAAAATCAAAGAATACCGTAGACAGATGTTAGAGGTTTTCAAGGACTTGGATATAGACTATATATGCATAGGACCATATGATGAGGGTGGCTGCACCTGTTCTGAATGTGCTCCGTGGGGTGCAAAGGGATATATAAAAACAATTGAGGCGTTGCTTCCCCTATACAAAGAGTATTTTCCAAACGCAAAGTTTGCCGCAAGCTTCTGGCAATTTGGCAATTATCTTGATGACAATGTTGAATACAAAGGATTTTATAAGGCGATTGACGAGGGCAGACTGTCAGATATTACATACATAGAAGCTGAGCCTGAATACAACAGCTATATTTATGAAAGACCTTTGAAAAAGCTTATGTTTGGGTTTCCCGAAATAAGTATGTGGAGGGCAAATCCGTGGGGAGGCTACGGAGCTAATCCTATGCCGAAGCGCTTGGGTGATTCCTGGGAGAAGGATGGCGATAAGTTAGACGGCGGTTTCCCATATTGTGAGGGCCTTTACGAGGACATAAACAAGGTAATAATGCTAAGACTATACAGAGATAATCAGTCTCCGGAAGAAACAATAAAGGAATATTTAACTTATGAGTTTGGTTTTTCGGGAGAAATCTTAGAAGAGCTTACAACAGCTGTATTTGATATGGAGGAAACATTGCCAAGGCAATATGATTGGCCATTTGATTGTCCGGGTGATGATGTGTACATCTATAGAAAGGAAAGAAATACACACCGCTATCCGATTGAAAAACCTGAAAAAGCTGAAAGTATAGAAAAAACCTTTAAAAAAGCGAATGCCTTGTTGCCTGAAAAAACACAAAATTCTGCAAAGTGGAAGATGCTTTATCTGAGAGCGTTAATTGACGGAGAGCTTGTTCGGAATGATTTTCGTCGTAATGATAAGATTATGGGATATTTTAATGAATTGGTTTATGTTTCTCATCTCGAAGAAGCCGGTTATGCAATAAAGCCCGATGTTTATAACTAATGTCTTCCGTCGGAATAGCGATATATCGCTATTCCACAACAGCAAATACTTTGCTGTCATGAAAACTATTTCTCAAAATAGTTTTCGAAGACTACATTATGAATGATAATCGGTCAGCAAGGGTATTGGAGTATAAAACAATAGGGATAAATACTGAAAATTAAGAGGGGATATTAAATGCTTAACACAATGTTAAAAGAAAGAAATCTTCCTGTATTTAAAGCAAGGGAAGAGATGCTGGATATTTTAATGAAAGAAGAGTATGGATATTTGCCTCCCAACCCCGAAAGTGTAACTTATAATGTAACCGAGGACTACATTTCGAATTTTTGCGCCGGTAAAGCTATTTCCAGGAAGGTAGAAATAAGCTCACGAGTTTTGGGAAAAGATTTTACTTTTCCTTTATATGTAACTATTCCAAAGGCTGAAGGAAAACATCCTTTTTTCATTTGTATAAATTTCAGGGACAATGTTCCTGACCGCTATATTCCTGTTGAAGAAATTATTGATAACGGATTTGCAGTAATGTCTTTTTCCTATTTAGATATTACCAGTGATGACGGAGATTTTATGAATGGTCTTGCGGGAATTCTTTATGAAGATGGTAAAAGAGGAGCAAGTGACGCAGGGAAAATTGCTATGTGGGCTTGGGGTGCACAGCGGAGTATGGACTATGCACAAACTTTAGATTGTCTTGATTTTGATTGCAGTATCGTTTGTGGGCATTCTCGACTTGGAAAAACTGCTCTTTTGGCTGCTGCTACAGATGCGAGATTTAAATATGCATTTTCAAATGATTCGGGATGTAGTGGAGCAGCAATATCCAGAGGGAATACAGGCGAAAGAATCGAGGACATTTGTAAAGCATTTCCGTATTGGTTCTGCGAGAATTACAAAAAATATACAAATAATGAAAGTGAAATGCCTTTTGATCAACATTATTTGGCGGCATCAATTGCGCCGAGATATGTATATATATCAAGTGCAAAAGAGGATGAATGGGCTGATCCTGATTCTGAAATGTTAACATGTGTTGCAATAAGTGAGGTTTATGAAAAACACGGCAAAAAAGGATTTATATGCGAAGACAGATTGCCGCAAGTTAATGATGAGTTCCATGAAGGGTGTGTCGGATATCATATGAGGGCAGGCCTGCATTACTTTAGTCGTGAAGATTGGTTAAAAGTTATTAAATTTGTAAAAAAACATAGTGGAATTTAAGCTGTAAAGCCTCGATAAAGCAAAAATTGATTTAGTGTTTATTTATCAAATTTTCCTGTTGAATGTTATTTCAAAAAAACATCCCCACATCTGACAGGGAATGCGATAATATAAATAAATGACATCGGGGTAATGACACAAATCACGTTCTACCGATATAGTATTCGGCGACTGTATTGGGCAAAGGCACCTGTTTATTGCCTGGTGTGAAGTGAACTAATTTGTGCAGGTAACACACAAAAGCACACGAAGGTAAGGTAATGGTGCTAAACGACATGCTGACATCGTTTTTCTGGCGGTGTCAGTTTTGTTTTTAGTTATATTTCTTTGTTGCTGTAAAATTGTAAGAGCCGCAAACGTTTGATTTATCAAGCGTTTGCGGCTCAATAATAGTTGCGGGTGGATGTTTCTTATATATTGTTGCTCTGCTTTAAAAAACGACTTATTCTTCGTATAGCTTTTTGAGCTCCGCAACGGTTTCCTCGACAAGCTGTTGACCGCCTTCGGGAGATACAATATTGCAATACATTGTTGCGCTGTAGCCTACATTATGCGCCGCACGTTCGGTGGCAAGATATGTGCCGCAACGGCCATAAGGCTGAGCTGCAAGCTGAACAAGGAAGGTTTGTGTAAAGGGCGAACGTCCCTGAATTCTGTGCATATAGTCGATAAAAAGTTCAAACTGATTTGATGCAAAGGCTATATCGCCAAGCCTGATTACATGAAGCTCCATAGGAAGCTTGGGATTTTCCTTTTGTTCGTTATATCGTTTGATAACACCTTCGTATCTGCTGTTGGTTGCGTTGATAAGGGCATTGTGCTTCATATTCTCTTCAGGAGTGCCGTCGGTTTTGTACTGACTTTCCTCCTTGTGCTTTGCATACATCTGCATATTGAGTTCAAAATCTTCGTCACTGATGAGTCTTTTGTCAAGCTCAATTGTTTTCACGGTATGCACAAGGGGCGCATCGGTAATCTTTTCCTTGGATGCCCAGGAATAAACCTCGTCAAAGGCTGCGCAGATTCTTTCGGCAATTTCCTGTCTGAAAATCATATGCTTGGGTCTGACAGTTCTTTCATCAAATTCAAAATCGGGGTATTTGAGTTTTAACCTTCTGTCCTGCGCTTTGAAATAGTGCAGAATCTCAGGAGCCATATCTCCGCCGGGTGCACATTGGGGAAGAAGATAGATGTCGCCGTATTTTTCCTTGAGTATACATCTTACATTATGCCAGTAGTCACTTGAGAGTGTCCACTCTCTTGCTGCATTCTGTGAAGGGCACGGAATATTGGCAATTGCACCTGTAAGCTTGTCGTCTTTGTCAAACGTATACAGAAAGTTTGCAAAATGGTCTGGCCCGGTTTCAAAATGACTGAAGTCATCAAGGTTGGTTGCTCCATAGAGTGAGGCAAACCCATCAACAATACGTGAATTTGCCTGTCCTGTACCTGTTTTTCTTCTGTCATTAAAATATACAGGGCGTCTGCTGTGCCCTACAACCGCAAAACCATAGCCGTATGCAATTTTACCTTCCTGTTTTGAGTTAAATGACTCAACAACAGCATCGGCGGCACTATTCAAGAAAAACTCTCTGTACTTTTCGGGGCCGGCAATATCTACACCGTCAAAATCTTCGGCATATCCCCACATTGTTTTATCCTCCATAGAAACAAGGGGGGTGCTGTGTGCGTGGGTAACGTGCATTACAATCTTGGATGGGTCAATTTTGGGATTGAGCTTACTTACCTTGTCACGAATGGCATCAAGAACTCTGGGGTTCACACCAACAAGGTCGCAACTAAGGAAAATGCCATACTCTCCCTCAGAATCAATGGTTAGTGCGGTAAGGGTGATGGGGTCCATAACGCCTTTTGAAATACGAATTTCAAACTGACCGGGGATAAATACGGGCAGTTCGGTAGATATATCTTTTTTACTCCAACCGATTTGAATCATCTTAATTTCCATAGCCTTTCTGCCCACAAGTAGTAAGTTAAACACACGCATCTCATTGTGGGCAGATAAGGCGTGTAATGGAGATTACGCACAACGTCGTTTTGCACGAAGTGCAAAATATCGACGGTGCAATTGAAATCAAGTGCCGAAGGCAGAATTAACGTGAGAAGCACGTTAATCACTCCTTAACTATGTGATAATACATTGACTGTGCACTTTCGCCAACGGTGAATTTAAGAACACCGTTTTCGTAAGTTGAAGGAACGAGGCCGATATAGAAACCCTCGGGGCTGATTGCCCAGATATTAAGACCGGTAACATCTGTTTTAATCTCGATTTCTGCACGGATAACCTCGATAAGAACAGGGGGCTTGCCGTAATCTGTCATAAGCTCGTGTTCAAACTTGAAATCTGTGTTGTTTGCTCTGCCAACTGTTGTTAAAAGGATGTTGTCAGAATTGCAGATTTTTTCGTCTGTAAGTGTACTGAGTGCCACAACTGCAAAGTCTGTTTCGCAGGTAACATTAACGCCAGAGAGGTCTATTTTACCATTTTTGCCAAGGAAACCGTATGCACACTTGGTGTTGTCGGTGTTAACCCAGCCGTAGTTTTTGTCACGGTTGATGTAAAGCTCGCCTGTATCTGACATAATTTCATCAGGAAGGGTTTCGTATTCGGGTGTTACTTCGCCTTCAAAAGAGTAGTCTGAAACAACACAGCATCTTTCGATGTTGGCACGAAGGTCGTTCCAGTTGAATTTCATCTTGCCAATGGGTTTAACTGTAATCATTTTCTTTGATTCCTTAACATCGCCACGGCGTGTGATGAGAGCTGCGTGATAGAACAGACCAAATTTTGCAGGGTCGTTCCAGGTAGAGAAGATACCCTGACGGTAAGGTGTTCCGCCTATCTTTTCGGAGGAAATTTCCTTACCCAGCATATCCATTCTGTCTGTGCGTGAGGAATATGCATATGTATGGATAGAGAATCCGTTCCAGCCCTGAAGTCTGCCTATTGCGGCGGTATAGATGGGTGATTCTGCACGGTATTCGTTGGGCCATACCATATCCCATTCCGAGAAATATGTGGGAATATCCGCCCCTGCAGTAGCACATCCGCGTGCAAGGTAGGATGGTTCTTTGTGGGTTATTGCACGGTTTGCACGACGCTTTTCAAATTCGCCCCACTGCCAGTCGTTATAGTATGCGTGGTTTTCAAAGAAGTCACAGACTCTCTGGGTCTTGGTGTTTATGGGATATGTAGTCCAGTTTGTGCCGGCAATGGGAATCTTAATACCAACCGAACGCATATGGTCATACATCTGTCTGTAATATTTTTCCTGAAGCTCTTCTTTGAATATGAGAAGTTGCTCGTCTTCCTGATTATAGTAATCAAAGTCTTCCAATGATTTTTCGCAATTGTGCTCTTTAAGCCATGCTGCATATCTGTCACGGAACTCGGTAGCATAAGGTTCGGGGAGGGGAGCATATCTTGCAAACAGCTCGTTTTCGCAGGTGAACTGCGTCATAACAAAAACAGGGTCATCGCAATAAGCAAGTCCTGTATAGGGATTTACGTGTGACCAGATTCTTGTGATGTAGTCTTTTTGCAGGTCGATAAGCTTTTGGTTAAAAACAGCCATAGGTCTTGCGTTATCATCAAGAGCCTCGGCATTTTCAACACCTTCGGCAGATTTGTATCTTCTGTATGTTACCATATCAAGTATACAATATATACCTTCTTTTTTCAAACAGTAAATAAGGTAGTCAAGTCTGTCCATACTCTCAGGCTCAAAAGGATGCGTCAACTCTTCTCTTACCCTTGGTAAAGTTAAAGATGTTGACGGTGCTCCATTCGGCATCAAGCTGGTGAAGTCTTACAATGTTAAGTCCCATTTTTGCAATTCTCTTTGCAAAAATCTCTGCGTAATCGTGGTCGGGGAAGCAAGCACCTGAGTTAACATTGGTGCCCCAGAATCTTGCGGGTGTGCCGTCTTCAAAGAAGAACTTTCTTCCCTCAATTTTCATAAAGCCGTGCTTGCCGGCGGGCTTTTCGTCAGCAAAGATGTGAGAAATATCAAACGGTACATCATCGTGATAAAATGGATATGGAATAAATTTTGTCATAAGGTTAGACTCCTCTCAATACTTTTGTCTTTAGTATAACATTGAAAATTTCTGTTTTCTATGCTTTTTTGTTTTAAAATACAATGAAAAACCGTATTTTTCACTTGCGTTGTCAGCCTGGATATAGTAAAATTTAAAAGAGAGGAAGTGGTCAAATGAATGCAACCTTTGAGAAAAATGATATAAAATTTAGAATTCATATGAGGCACCATATGCCCTATTATCCGCCCAGATTTCACTCCCACGCAGAAATCATTCATATGCTGTCGGGCGAGCTTCGGGTGTCTGTAAACGGTATTCAAAAAAACCTTTTGGCAGGAGATACAAGCATAACTTTACCTTATGTAATTCACACCTACGAAAAAACCGAGGATTTTGAGGCGATAGTTCTTATGTTTGACCCGTCGGTTGCTAATCTTTATGAAAAAAAGTTGATAACATATAAACGTATAAATCCGTTTATATCACAAAATGATGATATACCGATGCTGTTAAAAAAAATACTGGGATTTTATGAAAATGATAAAAAAGACGATTTGCTTACAAATATATATCTGCAAGCGTTAATTGGCGAAATATTTTTGTCAGTGCAGGAAAACGCGAAAGAAGATGTTGATGCCAATACCATACAAAAGGTTCTGATATACTGCTCGGAGCACTATACCGAGGACATAACGGTTAAAAAAGTGGCGGCTGATCTGTTTATAAGCCAAAGCAGCATAACAAAAATCTTTTCAGGCAAGCTGAATACATCCTTCAGGGAGTATATCAACGGCTTGCGGATATCTAAGGCAAGGTACTATCTGGAAAAAACCGATAAAAAAATAATAGACATAATGTATTCCTGCGGCTTTAAAAATCAAAGCAGTTTTAACAGAATATTTTATGAAATCTGCGGAATGACACCAACGGAATGCAGAAAAAAGCTGGTATGATTAAAAAGCGACAACTCTCAGTTAAAGAGGTTGTCGCTTTTATATATCTTTGTCATAACGCTCAAAAATTGATTTTGCATATTCTCTTGGGGTTTGGTTCATTTTTCGTTTAAAGGCATAACTGAAATATGATTGTGATGAAAATCCGCATTCATATGCGATTTTTGCAAGGGTAAAATCGGTGGTAATCAACAGATTTGCTGCTTTTTTTATGCGCTGTTCCTCAATATACTCCCGCAAAGTGCGGGCGGTTGCCGTTTTAAAACAGTTGTGAAAGTATATGGGGCTCATTCCTGCATAAGCGGCAACGGTTTTAAGTGATAAATCCGCCGAAAGATTTTGCTTGATGTACTTTATTGCTTGTTCTATAACAACAAAGTTATTGGGCTTTATCTGTTCCCTTAACCGAAGTCTTTCGGAATCCTTTGCAAGCATATAAATAAGTTCGGTAACAAGGCTGTAAAGGAGAATTTCGTCTTCATTGGATGGTGATTCAAAAACTTTTTGCATTCTTTCAAAAACTTCAAAGTATTTGTCCGATCTGTCGGTCAGCACAAAGTCGGGAGTGTTCATAAGGTGTTCGTAAAGAGCACCTTTTTTTAGTATAAAATGAATATAGTAGCATTTAAAGGGCAATTTTGTCCGGCGTGTCTGCCCGGGTTTTGCACAGATGATAGTTGAGGGCTCTATTTTTGCTGATTCTGAATTTATATAAGAAACACCACCTTTTTCGATTGGAATTTCAATTTCGAACATTGTGGTTGTTCGTTTGTTTGTGATAATTTTACCGTGAAAGAAATTTTGAGCATTAAAAATTCCTACAGAAACTATCTCAGGCAAAATATATTCCATAAAAGCCTCCAAAAGTAATAATTCTAATAAAAAAGCTAAGATTATTATATATTTTTGATAAAATATATTATACAATTACAACATACAATTGTCAAGCAAAGAGGAGATTAACGTGAAAGTTTCTTTCCCGTTAAGCCTCCGGCGGATTTGATTGCCCATGCGAATTTTTCTTCGCCTTCGCTTGGAGGCGCATATGGGCGTAAAAATCTCTTATCATTCCTTGCCATACGGATAAGAGAAATTTAATTCCTATTTGTGCCGACGTATGGCGGCGGAATGGAGATTTTTATGAAAATATTGTGGCTCGGGCAAGCAGGACTGCTTTTTGAAACCGAAAATATCAAAATTATGATTGACCCATATCTTTCGGATAGCGTGGAAAAAATCAATCCCCAAAATTACAGACGGGTTCCTGTTTTAAAAGAGCTGTTTGAAATCAGCCCGGATATAATGATTTTTACACATAATCACCTTGACCACTATGACCCTGAAACCGTTTCAAAGTTTATTAAAGACAAAACAAATATAACCGTTCTTGCGCCCTCGTCTGTATGGGGAGAAGTCCGGAAAATCGGCGGCAATAATAATTATGTACTGTTTAACCGTCATACCGTATGGACAGAGAGCGGAATAAGTTTTACTGCCGTAAAGGCCGAGCACAGTGACGAATATGCAATTGGAATAATTATTGATGACGGCAATAAAAAGTATTACATAACAGGTGATACCCTATATAATAAAGAAATTTTTAAAGATGTTCCCGATGATATATATGCGGTTTTTCTGCCTGTTAATGGAGCGGGAAACAATATGAATATGGAGGATGCGCTAAAGTTCTGTGAAAGAATTTGTCCAAAGTATGCCATTCCCATTCATTGCGGAATGTTTGATAATATTGATATGAATAAATTCGGATTCAAAGATAAGGTTGTTCCCGAAATTTATAAGGAGGTAGTTTTTAAATGAAGGTAACGGATATTAAAACCTTTGCGGTGGATTGTTTCCGCACCAACTGGGTGTTTGTGAAAGTTTATACAGATGAAGGTATTGATGGTGTAGGTGAAGCCACTCTGGAATATAAGGAAAAGGCGCTCATTGGTGCGGTTGAGCACATAAAAGAATATCTGACGGGCAAAAACCCTCTTGAAATCGAAAAGCATTGGCACAATATTTATCGTGATGCATATTGGCGTGGCGGTGCGGTATTGATGTCAGCCCTCTCTGCTGTTGAAATGGCACTTTGGGATATTCTTGGCAAGAGTTTGAATGTGCCCGTTTATCAATTGCTTGGCGGCAAGGTTAACGACAAAGTGCGAATTTATGTAAACGGTTGGTTTGCAGGGGCAAAAGAACCCGAGGAGTTTGGCGAAAAAGCAAGAATTGCTGTTAAAAGGGGCGTTACCGCAATGAAATGGGACCCCTTTGGCAAAAATTATTTAAATATTTCAAACAAGGAGCTGGACAAGGCCCTTCGTTGTGTTGCCGCAGTTCGTGATGCAGTTGGCAACGAGGTTGATTTGCTTATTGAAGGACACGGCAGGTTCAATATTCCCACAGCAATAAAAATTGCAAAGGAACTTGAACAGTTCAAACCAATGCTTTTTGAAGAGCCGGTACCACCTGATAATCTGGATGCACTTAAAGAGGTAAAGGATAAATCTCCTGTTGCAATTTCGGCAGGTGAAAGACTTTATACAAGATGGGATTACAGACCCATGTTTGATAAAATGGCGGCAGATTACATACAGCCCGACATTTCACACGCAGGCGGAATTATGGAGCTTAAAAAGATTGCTGCAGAGGCAGAGAGCAGATATATACCATTTGCGCCCCACAATCCGTCGGGTCCCGTCGCGAATGCTGCAACACTGCAGTTGGCGGCAACTTGTCCCAATTTTGAAATCCTTGAAATTATGTATTCTGATGTTGAATGGCGCAAGGATGTAACCAACGAGAGTTTAGAGTATAGCGACGGCTATATTACAATTCCTGATAAACCCGGACTTGGTATCGAGATAAACGAAGAAGAGTGTTTAAAGCACCCATATCAGGTGCACACATTAAGACATTACACAGGCGCGCTTACCGATATACGCCCTGCAAAAACAGAATTTTATTTTTAAAGGAGAGGTTTTTATGAAAAAATTCGAAGTTGAAAACCATGAGCCAAGTTTTCTGCCTGAAGGAGAATGGAAACTTATATGGTCAGATGAATTTGACGGAACAGAGATTGATATGACCAAATGGGATTACAGATTACATATATGGGGAAAAAGATTTAGAACATGGGATGAAGAAGGAGTATATTTAGACGGAAAATCAAATGCTGTTTTCAGAATTTTCGAAAAAAATGGTGAAATATGTACTGCGCAACTTCAAACAGGGCATAATTGGATAGATGCACCATATACCGATGAGGCTCTTTTCGGGGATGTAGACGAAACAGAGAAACCGGGTCTTATTTGGCCCGTGGGGAAATTACATAAACCAAAATTCTCACACAGATTTGGATACTATGAGTGCCGTTGTAAATTGCAGAAATGTGACGGTTGGTGGGCTGCTTTCTGGATGCAATCACCTGTTATTGGCACAAGCATTGATCCGACTGTTTCGGGGGTTGAAACAGATATTATGGAAGCTTTTAAACCAGGGAATGTAGCCGGACATGCAATTCATTACAACGGATATGGTGTTGATCATAAATCAAAGGTCGCAGGTAGTGGGAAAGAGGTGTCGTCTGATGAATACCACTATTTTGGGATGCTTTGGGAACCTGATGGATATACCTTTTTTATTGATGGTGTTCAGGATGGCGAAAAAATAACAGAACCCGTTTCGAACATTCCACAGTTTTTACTTATTTCAACCGAAGCAAGAGGTTACAGAAGTTCTGAACATACTGCGAGTCCTGAAGCGAGAGCGGCAGCCACTGTCGGAGATACATTTACTGTAGATCATATAAGAGTTTTTGACAGATTGGAGAAATGATTTATGAAAAAAGCAGTATTAGTAACGGGTGCCTGCATAAATACGGGCGTGGATATTGTAGAAAAGTTTGCATCAGAGGGGTGGAATGTTGTATTTACGGGCAGACAGTTTGAAAAAGTGCACGCTGCCGAGAAACAATACAAGGCAAAATTTCCGGATGTTGATATTGTTGGTTATCATATAGATTCGCTTCTTGATGAAAAAACGGTTGATGAAGCTTCTGTGCTTAAAATGTTTGATGAACTTGATAAAAAGGGCGTTTTTATCGAAACTCTTGTGCTTAACGCTGCCGACCAGGGGCTTAATATAAAAATTTTTGAGAATCCGCTTACAGACTTTATGCGTGTTATCAATACCAATATGACATGGAATTATTGCCTTTCGGAACATGCCGCAAGAAGAATGAAAGAAAATGGTGGCGGAAATATAGTTTTTATAAATTCCAACACAGCATACCGCGCAATCCCCGACAGAATTGCATATTCTGCATCAAAAGGCGGACAGCTTGGTATGATGCGTGCGTTAGCGCTTGATTTAGGTAAATATAACATTCGTGTTAATGCGGTTCTTCCGGGCATGATAAAAACTGACCGTTGGGAGAAAAATCCCGAGTTTTATAAGGATGTACCGTCACGGTTTACTCCTATTGGGGATGTAGCGGTTGGAGCGGACATCGCAGATGCTGTTTGGTATTTTGCAGTTCATGCAAGAAACACAACAGGGGCAGAATTGGTTGTGGATGGCGGAAATACCATTCAACTTTATCCCATTATACCGCAGAAATAAAGAAATGGCTGTTTAAAAATGTTGTTTTTAAACAGCCATTGTTTGTTAATATATAAAGGTTTATTTCTCAAATTTCAGATTACCAAAGAATTCAGGTCTGTGGAAGTCGGGGCTTTCGGTTTCGATTGCCTTCCACATTCCGTAATGGCGGTGTCCTGTTGAGCTTCCGCATTTCTGGAAGTTTCCGTGCATTACCTCGGTTGGCTCGCCCACATATTTTCTGATAAAGTCCATAGGGATTTTAAAGGACATTCTCCAGCCGCCGTCAAACAGTTCGGGATGGATGTCAAATGTTGATAAGGGGTCTTCGATATACTTTCTGTCGTGGCGTGATTTGCCGATTGAAAGGTTAAGTGTGCCCAGTGCATTTAATTCAAAGTTGAAATATCTTCCGTCATCTTCGTTGGGGCAAAAGAAAAACTCCACACAACTGTCTGTGCAAACGGGGTCGTTTCTTTTAACATATTTTGCAACGATTGGCAACTCGTCAGTTTCCATACGCACAAAAACGGCCTCGTCGTTGTATAAAAGGCGGGCGGTGGTATGAAATTCCGGGGTAAATTCCTTCCAGGGATTTACATTCACATCCGCAACATTGGCGGTTGCCCAATCCTCCTCACAAAACGTTGCACTTGCTTTTTTGATAACATATTCTTGCATATTTTTATCCTCCTTATAAAAATAAAAAATTATATATTTTGATTGCGATATTCGCTTGGAGTGTAGCCTGTTTTGGCTTTAAAAATCTTGCCAAAATGATAAATGTCACTGTATCCAAGCTGAAAAGCAACATCCTTGACTAAGTTTTTTTCGCTGAGCAACAGCTCTTTTGCACGTTCTATTTTAAGAGAAAGCACATATTCCTTTGGCGAACCCCCAAACCTTTGATAAAACAATTTTTCATAATACTTTGCACTTATTTTTGAGAGCTCTGCAAGCTTCATAATTCTGAAATCAGGCTCAAGATAGTGAGCGTGCAGATATGTAACCGAGTCTGCAATCTTTGAATATCCTTCCGAACAGAGATAAGATTCCTTTTTTTTGATTAAGCTTTCGCAGATTTTAAAAAACAGGGACTTGCAGGCAGAAGGACTGCCGGCACTTTTTCTGTTCCATACTTTTTCGGTATCCGAAAAAAGAGTTTTTATGGTGTCTGATTCTGCAAACTTAACCAAAAAGGGCGGATGGGGCGAATCACACGCCAACTCAAAATCTATAAAAATAACAATACTTTCGTCGCCCTCAAGATGCATAGTGTATTGTGCATTTTTGGGGATATAAAGGACGGAATTCGGCGCAGACGCAATTTCTCTGTCGTCAAAAGTGTAGGTTTCGGGTCCCTTTATTGTATATATAAAGCCGTGGTGCCTGCGACCTTTGTTTCGCATAGGATATACCTTTGCCGGTGCAGTGTGTGCATTTACAAAGCTTATTTCCGAAACGCACAGCTCGTTTAACCAGCTTATAGTCTGCATAAAATCCCCCCTCTGTTTTTAGTATAGTATATTTTATTAAAAAGTCAACCATTTTTGCAAATTTAGTACGAAAAAACACTAATTGTACGAAGGAAAACCTTTACAGATGGGGACTTAAATGATATTTTTGTAAAAAAAGGGGGTAATCAGATATGAAAAAAATATATTTAATCGGAGATTCAATAAGAATAGGTTATGACAAATATGTTCAGGAAAGTATGGCAAATGTTGCCGAGGTTTATTTCCCGAGTGAAAACTGCAAGTATGCGCAGCATGTTCTCAGAAATCTGCATACCTGGAAGGAAGAGCTTAATCTGGATTATGCAGATGCTGTACACTTTAATGCAGGTCTTTGGGACACCATAAGGGTTTATGGCGATGAGATAATTACCAAGCCCGAGGTTTATGCCGACTATATTGACCGTATTTGTAAGAGAATACAGTTTTTATTCCCCGGAACAAAAGCAATTTTTGCAACCAGCACTCCCTGTATAGAATCTGGATTTATCGAAGAATTTGAAATGCGTTACAATAAGGATGTTGAGGAATATAATAAAATAGCGTGCGAAGTTGTATCAAAGCACGGCGTAGAAATAAATGATTTATATGCACTTTTAAAGGACGCACAGCCCGAGCTTCACTCCGACCAGACACACTACTATACAGCAGATGCAACCGAGCTGATTGGCGGTCAGGTAAATAAGGTTTTGTGCCGTGCATTGGATATCGACGAAAGCCGGCTTATCAAACCCAATAAGATGAAATATCACAGAACCGATGGTAAAAATGATACCGAGCGTTACATAAAAAGAGGAAGATTTTACGCAAAGGTTACAGAATAACAATAGGAGGATTTGTTTATGTTGTGGAATCGTTTTGAACAGGACAGACACAAGCTGGATTTATATGAAAACCCTAACTTTGAACCGGGGAGCGGTATATGTGAAAGAAACGAGATAATAAGAAATGTAGAAAAAATTCTTCACGAAATGGAGGGTCAGCCCCACACCTTGATAAAGGCAAAGGCATTTGAGTATGTTATGGATAATGCCGCAATCGAGGTAAACCCTGTTGACTGGTTTGGCTTTAATTTTGCAGGCTGGTGCACACAAAAGCGGGCGCCCAAGGAAGAATTATACACCAATATGACAAGTCCTTTAAGAGTGATTAACGAATACTGGAAGAGCGTTATGGAATATACCCCTGAGTTCCGTGAGGCAGCTAACGGCATTGATCCAAGCGGTGCAGGTGTATACTGGTGCGACTATGACCATTGCGTTCCTGACTGGGATTCTATCATAGGTCTTGGTTTTACGGGACTTCTTAAAAGAGCACAAAAATACCATCAGGAAAAAATTGATAACGGCACAATAACACCCGATCAGGAGATTTTCTACACCGGTGTTGAGATTGTTTATAAATCAATATTAAGGCTTTTAAACCGCTTTTTAGAGTGTGCAAAAAAGCACATTGCAGATGATGAAAAAATGCCCATTATGGTGGAGTGCTTAGAAAACATCTGTAACAGTTCGCCAAAGACCCTGTATCAGTATTTTACTCTGACATATTTTTATCATATTCTGCAGGAATATGTTGAAAGAGTGCAGGTAAGAACATTAGGTAACCTTGACGTAGACGGTTATCCCTTCTATAAAGCTGACATTGAAAGCGGACGTCTTACAAAAGAAAATGCAGGTGAGCTTTTCCAATACTTCTTTGAAAAATATACAAATCAGGGACACAGATATTCTCAACCCTTGTATTTTGGCGGCTTTGACGAAAATGGTGACTCCCTTATAAACGAGCTTTCGCACATAATGCTTGATGCATATGACAGATCAAACATTATCAATCCCAAACTGTTTATAAAGGTTATGCCAAATACCCCAGATGACTTTTTAAAAAAGGCGCTTGATATGATTCGCCGGGGAAATAATGCTCTGGTGTTTATCAACGAGGAGCTGGGCTGCAAAATTTCACGAAAGCTTGGCAGAACCGAGGAAGAAACAAAACGTCTTGTAGGAACAGGCTGCAATAACTTTGCATCAAGAGGAAATGAAACCACGCCCGAGCATATGTATGTAAATCTTGCAAAGGGAATTGAGCTTGCGTTTAATAATGGCACCGACCCCGGAACAGGCATCAAAATCGGTTGTGAAACCGGAGATGTAAGCAGTTTCAAAACCTTTGAGGATTTTAAGGCGGCATATGTTGCACAAACAGAATGTCTTATAAAGAAGGCTTTTGTTATATCGGATTTTTACGATTCAAAGCTTTTGTATATTAACCCGGCACCAATGTATTCGGGTGCAATGCCTGACAGCATAAAGTGTGGACGTGACGCATATCAGGACGGCGTGAAGTATAACAACACCCTTATATTCCTGAGCTGTCATGCAACAGCGGCAGACTCTTTGATGATGGTTAAAAAGTATGTGTACGACAAAAAGCTTGTAACAATTGAGGAACTTCATAAGGCGCTCCTTGCAGATTGGGTCGGTTATGAAGATTTGAGAGAAACCCTGTATAACGACCCCGAAAAATTTGGAAACGATATAGATACGGTTGATAATATGACGGTAGAGCTTCTTAACCACTTTACCACGATGGTTACAAGCCGCAAAAATATAAAGGGCGGCAGATTTGTGGTAAATGGCGAGTCTGTTCATTATGCACACAAGTTTGGCACAAAATGCGGTGCAACTCCCGACGGAAGAAAGCGCGGTGATATGCTGTCTAAAAATATGAGTGCATCATTGGGTCAGGACAGACGTGGCATTACAGCACATATTAAATCCGTTACCAAAATTGATGCAACGCAGTTTGCATACGGATGTCCATTTGACTATGTGCTGCATCCATCGGCAGTTAAGGGTGAGGACGGCTTAAATGCAATGCTTGGTCTTCTCAGAACATTTATGGCAAGGGGCGGCTATGGCTATCAGGGCAATGTGCTTGATGCCAAGGTTCTTCGTGATGCGCAGGCACACCCCGAAAAATATCCCAACCTGCAGGTGCGTATAAGCGGTTGGAGCTGGTTCTTTACCCAGATGGAAAAGAATTTTCAGGATGAATTTATCGCACGGGCAGAAGCTTTGGAGGCTTAACGTGATTTTTCACGTTAAGCCTGCCTGCGGCACTTGATTTAAATTGCACCGTCGAAATTTTCGCACTTCGTGCGAAACGACGATGTGCGTAATCTCCATTATACGCCTTATCTCGCCCACAGACAAGGAATAGGAGATTATTGAAATAAATGTTTGTGGGCGGAAAGGCTATGGAGATTAAAATGAAACATATAACAGATACAGACAGAATTTATATTGAAAATAAATATCATAGCAACAATGAAGAATTTAATTCTCTTAACAGATTTGCATATCACGGTGGTGAATATGACGAATCAACCGGTCTTGACGACGCAGAAATGACTGATGGGCTTTCTGCCCTTTATGAAGAAACAAAGCATCTTTGCCACGCCGAGGCAAAGGCCGAGGGCTTTGCCTTTGTGCTTGATAACGGCAGGATTGATGTTTCGCACAACGATTATTTCTTTAATTTTTATAACAGGGACTGGCCATTGAATATTCCCTTCGTATCCAAATGGAGGGACGAGGTTTTTGATTCTATGCCGGATGTTAAAGAGATAATATCCGACTATTCAAAATCATCAACGGGAAGGCTGATACTCGATACCGACCATGTTGTTCCAAATTGGATAGATATAATGGAGCTTGGCTTTCCCGGTCTTTTGGAGCGGTCGCAACAGTATCGCAAAAAGCTTTCAGATGAAAGAGAATTGTCAAAAGAAGAAGAGGCATTTTTTGAATCAATAAAGATAGAATATGAGGCAATAATCCGTCTTGTTTCAAGGATAAGGGATTATGCCCTGATGCACAGATGTGACAAAACCGACCTGATTGAAAAAAGCCTTAAAAATATCGCAGAAGGTGCACCTAAAAACACATTTGAAGCCCTGCTTTTGATGTACACCTACTTTACCTGTGCCGAATGTGTTGACCAGTATCAGGTGCGCTCTTTGGGCAATGGCTTAGACCGAACACTGTATAAGTTTTATAAAAACGATATAGAAAACGGCGTGTTCACTAAGGATGAAATCAAGACATTTCTGGCATACTTTATGCTGCAGTTTTCGGCTATGGGCAACTATTGGGGGCAGCCTTTTTATCTGTGTGGAACAGACTTTGATAATGCAACCGATATAAGCGAACTGACATTAACCATTTTAGAGGTGTATGAAGAGCTGGGGCTTTATAACCCCAAAATACAGATTAAAATTGACTATGACACCAATCCCAAAATAATCCGCAAGGTTCTGGAGCTTATTCGGGCAGGTCAAACCAGCTTTGTATTCTGCTGCATACCGGGAATGATAAAATCTTTGATGAGCTGCTATGGTGTAACCGAGGAGGAGGCTCGCAACTGCGATATAAGTGGCTGCAACGAAATGCACATTCGTGGCGGCGAGGCGTGTATGATTTCGGGCTATCCCAATATGGCAAAGGCTGTTGTTTATATGATGACAAACGGCGTTGATACCATAACAGGAAAACAGATTGGCGTTAAAACAGGTGATATTGAGAGCTTTAATAGTTTTGACGAAGTTTACAATGCTTTTATGAAACAGTTTAAAAATATTGTTGATACTATGATTCAAACTGCAAGCCGGTATGATAAATATGTTGGCGTGATAACCCCGTCAATAATGCTCTCGGCTACCATACCAAGCGCCCTTGAAAAAGCGGTGGATGCTTATGCCTTTGGGGTAAAATACCCAACATCAACTTTGTTTCTTGTTTCCTTTGCAACGGCAGTTGACTCCCTGCTTGCAATAAAGGAACTAGTTTTTGAGGAGAAGGTCACAACTCTTGGCGAATTAAAAGAGGCTATACTGAATAACTGGGAAGGCTATAACGAGCTTCGTATAAAAGCTCTTAATGCAAAGCACAAGTACGGAAACGACGACAAGGTGGCAGATAGTCTTGCATCCACCCTGTACAAGTGGTACAGCATATATCTTACCGGACAGAAAAACGGCAGAGGCGGTGTTTATAAAGCGGGCGTGCCCTCGACATTACATTTTCTTTACTACGGCGACGGAACAGAGGCAACACCCGACGGCAGAAAAATGGGAGAGGAATGTTCGAAAAACGTTGCTCCCGTTATTGGTATGGAGCGGCGTGGTATTCTGCCAATGATACGGTCTGCGATGAAACTTGACCCAACTTTATTTTCCGAGGCATTTGTTATTGATGCAATGCTGCATCCCTCAGCGGTAAGTGGCGAGGACGGCCTTAATGCATTAGAGGGGATTCTGATGAATTATATGAATAACGACGGAATTTCAATACAGTTTAACATTTTCAGTCCCGAGATGCTGATTGACGCACAGAAAAATCCTGACAAATACAAAAATCTTCAGGTAAGAGTGTCGGGCTGGAATGTTCTGTGGAACAATATGTCCAAAAAGGAACAGGATGCATATATAATACGTTCCAAATCATTTGCATAACAAAGGAAGCTTTTATAATATGGATAGTTTTTTTCAGAGTAAAAGAAATGTTGTTCTGACAGCAATTTTTTATACATTTTTATGGGGTTGTGCTTTTCCGCTTGTGAAAATCTGTATGGAAGCATTTCAAATCCCGGATAACGATAATATGTCCAAATGTATGGTGGCAGGAATACGTTTTTCCTTTTCAGGACTTTTAGCACTTTTATGGTGCTTTTTCAAAGAGGAAACAAAGGTTTCAATAAATCGCAGTCAGATGAAAAGTGTAATTCTGTACGGAATTTTAGGAACGGCCCTCCAATATGCGTTTACCTATATCGGCTTGTCACGGATTGACGGCTCAAAGGGAGCAGTATATGACCAGCTTTGTGTGTTTATTGTGGTTCTTACAAGCGGAATATTCTTTAAAACAGATAAACTGAATTTAAACAAGGTGATTGGTGTAGTATTAGGATTTATGGGAGTTCTGGTTATAAATACCGATGGAGTGTCATTTACATTTAATCCTCTTGGCGAGGGAATTATGCTTTGTGCAGTTCTTTGCCAGACGGCGGCGTATTTTGTCAGCAAAAGCACCGCAGAAACAATTTTTGCACCAAAGCTTGTGGGCTACGGTCAGCTTATTGGCGGAATTTTGCTGTGCATTTTCTCTGTTTTATCGGGGGGAAGAATTTATGGTATTAATTTAACTGCCATTATGTCATTAATGGCACTAATTTTGATTTCGGCAGTGGCGTATATTCTTTCGCTGATGCCACTTAAATATTTTCCTGCATCCGAAATATCTTCATTTAACCTTTTGATAACGGTATTTGGAGTGGTGATGTCATCGGTAATGCTTGGCGAAAATGTTTTTAAATGGAATTATGGGGCGTCACTTTTATTGATAAGTGCAGGAATTATATTGATAAATTCTGTGAAAGCAAAGAAAGGTAACGATTAAAATGGAAGGTTATATATTTGATATTAAACATTTTGCAGTTCACGACGGACCGGGTATCAGAACTACAGTATTTTTTAAAGGTTGTCCCTTAAAGTGCGTCTGGTGTCACAATCCCGAGAGTATTTCAAATAAAAAACAGCTTGGATATATTGAACACAAATGTGTAAATTGCGGCAGATGCGCATTGGTTTGCCCCAATGGTGCACATTATATGGACGAAAATAATGTGCACAGATTCAATCGTGAAAAATGCAAGGTTTGTGGCCTGTGCGTTGATGCGTGTTATGGAAAGAATTTAATACTTTATGGCAAAAATATTACTGTGGATGCAATAATTGACGAGCTTTTAGAGGATAAGGACTTTTATGATTCATCAAATGGCGGTGTTACTCTCTCGGGCGGTGAATGTTTGCTTCAGGCAGACTTTTGTGCCGAGCTTTTAGAAAGGCTGAAGAAGGAAGGCATGCATACTGCAGTAGACACCTGCGGTTTTGTTGCTAAAGCGGCGCTTGACAAGGTTATGCCGTATACAGATTTGTTCCTTTACGACATGAAAGCCTTTGACGAGGATGTACATATAAAATGCACGGGGCAGTCAAACAAGATTATTCTTGAAAATTTAAGATATTTAGATGAAAACAACAAGAAGATTGAGATAAGAATACCATTTGTTCCCCAATACAACGACAACCAAGTGGAAAAGATGGGCAAATTCCTTGCAGAACTGAAAAATATTGTGGATGTAAGAATATTGCCATATCACAATTTTGCAGGAACCAAGTATAAATCCCTTGATATGGAGGATACTCTTCCGCTTAGACTTCCCGAGGATGACGAGCTTAAAATGGCAAAGAAAGCAATTTCAAAAAGTGGTTTAAAAGTATTGGAATAGTGCAAAAAACACATAAAGACAAAATGATTAATAATTTGCAAAAACTTCTGCATACAGTGGAAGTTCTTGTTTTTCCATTGCGTTTAAGGACTTGAAATTTATAAAGATTTATTGTATTATAAACATAGCTGATAAATAGTTTAAAAAGGGAGAACCCGCTATGAAAATTCCAAGGCCTTTTATTCCGCTTCGCGCAGAAAGCGATGGCCCTAATCACACAGTACATATTCTTGGAAGAGACTATACGTTTGGTGCTGACGGGATGTTAACATCTGTATTATCGCAAGGACGCGAGCTTCTTGCAGGACCAGTACGGATTGTTATGCAGGAAGACGGAAAGCCTTCTGTATGGTCGGACAACTATTTTAATAATGAAAGCGCCAGCTTTGTTCAAAGACGCACAGATGAGGAAATTATAATCTGCGGTGCAAAGCAGTCTAAACGATTTGTTATAGATGTTTGCAACACCGTAAATTTTGACGGAAACATAGATGTTGATTTAAAGCTGATGACCAGCAGCCTGACATTCAGGCAGGTTTATGGTCTGGAGAAAGTTGAAGAGATAAAGTATATTCTTGATAAATTGTGGATAGAAATTCCCCTGAAGGCTGAGGAGTGTACATTATTTCATATGTACCGAAGTACCGAGATAAACAGCGAAATGAAAGATGCTGACGACACAGATGACCAAGGAACAGAAATGCTTTCAAGCGGAAAAATTCCTGACCAGTCGGTAAGTATGTCTTTTAAGCCTCTTCTGTGGCTTGGCAACGAGGAACGCGGCTTCTGCTGGTTTGCCGAAAAAAACCGTTATTGGCAGCCCAAGACAGAAGATGCTGCGATGGAGATAATTCCTGAAAAGGATGCCGTTGTTCTCAGGGTTCGGCTGCTTGACAGTCATCCGCGTTCGTGGGAGGGCGATCCGTTGGAAGGAAACATCTTGTATCGCCCGATAGAATTTAATTTTGGATTTCATATCACGCCCGTAAAGGAGTTTCCAAAGCAACCATATATACACAACGCCTTTCATTTGGATTGCGGTTCTAAAATCGAAGGAAATTATATGGACTATATGTTGGCAGAAAATCGCTTTGACCGTTTGGTAGAAAAAGGCGTTACCACATTGATTTTGCACGAGAAATGGAACACAAGCCAAAACTGGTTTGAGCTTTCGGAGCTTAGCTCCTATCAACTGAAAGTTATATGTGACGAATGTCATAAACGTGGAATAAAGGTGCTTCCATATTTTGGTTTCGAACTTTCAACAATGTCGCCTGAATGGAGCAGAGCTAAAGGGAATGTGCTTGTTACACGAAAGGTAAATCAATTACACGGCGGGCATTGGCGTGTTCCCTTCCAAAGAAATTACGGCCTATGCTTCAATACCGAGTGTGCTGACTGGATGGTTGACGGTGTGGAAGATTTGATGGATAAATATCATGTAGACGGCGTTTATCTTGACAGTACAGTGTTTCCACGTTACTGCGAGGAGGTCTCGCACGGATGCGGCTGGTATGACTATGATGGCAAGCTGCACGGTTCTTATCCCTTTAAAGCACTTCGAAGCTTATTTAAGAGATTGTATGATGTGGTAGACTCGCGAGGCGGAAAAATCAGTGTTCACTCCAGCGGGGTTCTTAATCACACCGCAGCACCATATATACACCAATTCTGGTTTGGAGAGGTTCTGCAAAAGGAACTTATGGGGAGCGGCAAAGAGGATGTAAATCTTGACTATTTCCGTGCAGAGTATATCGGCAGAAATGTGGGTGTGCCTGTGGAATTTATTGTTTATGAAAACAGCCCGCATTGGGATTATGAAACTGCACTTTCGGTCAGCTTAATTCACGGTGTTTTGCCAAGACCCAATAATATTAACCAGCCGCTTGACGTAATGAGCAAGGTGTGGTGGATTTTTGATTCCTTCCCGATAGAAAAATCCGAGTGGAAACCATATTGGAATAATAATGTAAAGGTATCAAGCGAAAAAGTTAAGGTAAGCTATTATAAGTATAAAACTTTGACAGACGAGACCCAACTGCTTGCCTTTGTGGCAAATATATCTCCATCTGCTGTTGAAACAGTTGCCGTGGAGTTCGGCGAGAATGTTTCGACAGTTATAGATATGGGGGATAAAACAGAAGTAGGTTTTACTTTTGAACTTCCGCCATACGGACATAAGATTTTATTTGTTAAATAGAAAATCGTTAAACTGAAGGGAAAGTTAAAACAGCCCCGTTTTGATTTATGAATATTTATAGAAAAAGCAATGGTTTACAAAGAAGGTTTGAAAGAGTTTAAAAAACCAAAGTAAATCGCGGTTTTAAGGCAAATCTTTCCCGAAAAATGTTGACTTTGAATTGCCTGATTAGTATAATAAAAGAGTTTAGATTAACCCCCGGATTTGGGAATTTTATTGATAGGAGATGCTGTATATGAGCAAAAAGATTAAGATTGTATTGGTTGGTGCAGGCAACAGAGCTGATGTGTATTCCTCATATTCTCTTGAAGCACCTGACAAAATGGAAATTGTGGGAATTGTTGACCCTGACCCCGTAAGACGCGGCATTATGGCAAAAAAATATTCGGTAAGCGAAGAAAACTTGTTCTCGGACGTAGAAGAATTTGTTAAAAGAGATAAGTTTGCAGATGCGGTCATCAATGCGACAATGGACCATCTTCATATAAAGACATCAATCCCTGTTTTGAAAAAAGGCTATGACCTACTGTTAGAAAAGCCATTTGCGCTGAATATCGAAGAGGTTGAAGAACTGTCGGTTGCGGCAAAAAAATACGACCGCAAGGTAATTATTTGCCATGTTTTGAGATATGCACCCTTCTACAAGGCAATTAAAGAACGTATACTGAACGGCGAAATAGGCAAGGTTGTTTCTGTTGAAATGTGCGAGCATGTTAACTATCATCATATGGCGGTTTCGTTTGTTCGCGGAAAGTGGCGTTCAGAAAAGCTGTGCTTTGCTCCTATGATTCTGGCAAAATGCTGCCACGATATTGACATTCTGATGTGGATGCTTAAAGAGACCACTCCTGTTGCGGTTTCAAGCTTCGGTAACGAAATGCAGTTCGGAACTCAAAACAAGCCGGAGGGTGCAGGCTCAAGATGTATGGTTGACTGCCCGATGGCAGAGGAATGTCATTTCTCGGCACAGTCCAACTATCTTTCTAACCCAAGATGGCTTCAGTATGTGTGGAAGTGCATCGAAAACGAAGGCGAAGTATCTGCTGAACGTAAGGCAGAGTCAATGAGGGTTGATAACCCTTACGGCAAGTGCGTTTGGGATTTTGAACGTGACTCAAATGTTGACCACCAGACAGTTAATGTTGAATTTGCAAACGGTGCTATCGGCTCATTTATGTTGATGGGCGGCAGTGCCAAGTCCGAAAGAAACATACATATCGTTGGTACAAAGGGCGAAATCAAGGGTACCTTTGAAGATTCTAAATATGTAGTTCGTCATATGACACCAAACGAGCCATCAGGCTACAGCGAAGAATTATACGATTTAAAGATAACAGGTGATATGACAGGCGAAAGAGGTGCTCACGGCGGCGGTGACAGAAACCTTGTTATTGACTTCCTTGACTATCTTAACGACGGAAATCCTTCAATTTCCTGCACAACACTTGATGATTCGAAGATGAGCCATGTTGTTGTATACACAGCAGAAAAGGCAAGAAAGAACAGAACCGTAGAGCCAATCCCCGAGGTTAAATAACTTTTGCAAAAGGAGTAAAAGTATGCTTATCAGAAAATTCCAACAAGAAGATTTTAATGCCTTGCGCAAGGTTCTGGCGGTTTCATTTGGCGCAGTAAGTGACAGAACCGATGAGGAAATGATTGAAATAATAAAAAATGCAAAGGATTTAACAAACCGTAATTATTTCAACCGATATGTGGCAATTGACGATGAAGGAAATCTGACCTCTACAATACGTGTTGCACCATATAACGCTTATTTTGACAAGGGCCTGGTTAAGGTTACGGGTATTGGTGCGGTGGCAAGTCTTCCCCAGTACCGCAACAAGGGCGCAATAAGACAGTGTTTTGCAAAATACTTTGCAGATGAGTATGAAAATGGCTGTGAATTCTCATACCTTTACGGCTCCAGTATGGCATATTATAAAAAGTTTGGATATTGCCTTGCTTGTGACTTAAATGACTGGGAGGCAAAGATTCACAGACTTATACCCTGCGGCACCAAGGGCAGCTATGAGCTTGTATCAGGTGATGTAAGTGGCATAAAAGAAGTTTATGCCCAGATGTGCAAGCGTTACTCGATGCTTGCAGACCGTCAGAATGATGACTGGCTTGTCTATGAACAAAAGGATTACTTAAAGGAAAAAACTTATACATACCTGTATCGTGACGAAAACGGTGTTCCCAAAAGCTTTTTCACTTACAAAAAGGAAGTTAACGGCTGGGACAATATTCTGGATATGGGCGAAAATGTTTATTTCTATGACAAAGAGGGCTTTGGTGCAATTCTTGACTTTGCAATTAAGCTTGGCGGAAACTTCCATATTTTAAAGATGTCATTCCCCGTTGATGCAAGGGTGGATACTGTGCTTGTGGAACACGCGCGGTCGGCTATTACCAAAAAGTGCCGCAACAACGGTATGGCAAGAATCATCCATCTTGAAAATGCTCTTAAGATGGCGGCTTTCTGTGGCAGCGGAAGAGTGGTAATCAAAATATGCGATGATATGATTGAACAAAACAACGGCATTTGGGCGATTGAATTTAAAGACGGCAGTTTTGTGTCATTGACAAAAACAGAGGAGACACCTCAGGCACAGGCAAGCATTGAAATGTTTACTGCACTTCTTTTGGGTAAATATGATATGATGGATGCTGAATTTATAACAGGGCTTGAAGTTTATAATGACGTTGATTCCTTAAGACAGATATTCTACAGAAAGAGAATGGCGATTTACGACTGTTTCTAAAAGGGGTAATTTTAGATATGTGGACAGGGTTCAAAATAGACGAATTTATGTTTGAGGGCAAAAAGGCAACCGTTATCTGCCCCAAAGAACCTGATAAAAACAGAAGATGGCTTATGAAGGCAGAGTGGTTTACCGCCTTTCAGAATGCCGAAAAAGCTCTTGTCGAAAAGGGCTTTCATCTAACTTTTTTGGAAAATACATACAGATGGTGTCCCGAAGAGGATTATCACAGACGTGCACGATTTCAGGAGTTTGTAATTGAAAAATATACTCTTGCAAAAAAGTGTACTATGGTTGGTATGAGTGCAGGGGGTGCAATTTCTGTTAAATATGCAGGGATGTATCCTCAAAATGTGTCGGTACTCTATCTTGATGCGCCTGTTATGAATTTTCTTAGCTGCCCTATGGGACTGGGAAATGCTCACTGTACCACTCAGGAACAGTTTCACAAGTTTACGGGCATAAGTCTGGCGGAACTTTTAAATTATAGGGAACATCCTATAGACCAAAAAGAAATTCTTTTAAAGAATGATATGCCGATTATCCTGGTGTGCGGTGACAGCGACAGCGTTGTTCCCTATGAGGAAAACGGCAAGTATTTGTATGACTATTACACCCAAAACAATGGCACAATTAAACTCATTATGAAACCGGGATGCGGACATCATCCCCACGGACTTGATGACCCTACACCTATAGTGGAATTTATTGAACAATATTCAGTTTAAAGAGATGCTAAAATTGTTCTGACCGCAAAAAGACAGTGGAAACAAAACTCCTAAAATGATAATCGGCAAAAAATATACAGAATAAAGAAAAAACCGCATAGTAGAATGCGGTTTTTCTGTTTATATTGTCTTTTTGCTACGCACAAACCTCGCCTCTCGGTGTACACAAGTACACCTTCGGGTAGCCCAAAGCCATGGCTTTGGCTCAGTTTGTGTGTTCAGAATCAATTTTAGCTATCTCTTTGTGGGTCTACCTATCTTTGCGGCATTTTTCTGTGCAGCAATTTCGGTGTTGATAACATAATTTGCGTGCTTGATTTTCCACTCAATATGCTCTCTGTCGCCCATATATTCCATTGATGGCTCCCAGCCAAGTCGTGAATCACATTCAACCAACGGTATGGTGTCCTTTGCATTTTCAATTTCCTGTTTCAGAAGATTTTCCATGTTATCAAGAACTGTCAGCACTTCTTCGTATGTTTCGGATGAATGGAATGCACTTATAAGCTTGTACCACTTCTTTGCGTTTATTGCGGTTTTAACCGAGTTGGTTATGTATTTCCCTAAATTCAAAAGATACAAAAGCTTGTCATTTTTCACATTTGCATTTTCAAGATTTTTAACGCCCTTTTCCATCAGGTCAAGCATTTTCTCTAATGAACGTATTTCAGCCGCCACTCTTATGGGGACAGGCGCACCCTTGTGGAATGTCACTTCGTGAGGGTACCATGTAGCATAAGCAGAGTTGTAAATTTCATTCCCAAAATGTGCATAAGGCACATCGGGGCTTTTATAGGGCACCAAAAAACAGAATGGGTAAGCAGGACCAAGACGGAAGGCGCAGTATTGGTCATTATCTGTGGGAGTGTAGTAGTTAATTGCTTCACTCCAAAGCTCAAGGGCTTGTTTCACGGTTGGCAAAACATCTTCACCATATTCGCTTATTAAAACATCATCTAAGATTTCCTCCATCGACCTCTTGGGGTCATTAAAGCACCATTTTGAAAGCTTGCTGATGAATGAGGGATAAATACCATAATGATGGCTTTCCATAATACCGCAAAGACCCCAATCACGATTGGCATCCTTCATAGCCTGATACCGTTTCATCCATTGGAAGGGCATTGGCTCGAAAGGAATAAGACCAAAGTCCCAGGTAAGGCCGCCTGTGTTTGTCATCGTATAAAGCTTAATGCCACGCTTGGCTGCGGCAATTGCCTCGGATGTAAAAACAGGGCTTGGACCGGGGCTTTGGAGTGAATAATCTGCCAGCACAACCTCATTGTCTTCAAAATAAACCTTCTGGCATTTCTCTATGGTTGCTGCCAGCAGGGTAATGTCTGTTGGCAGGCTTTCGATAAGTCTTACCCTTTCTTTTTCAGGCTGTCTGCCCCAGTTATATGTCCAGAAAACAATTTCTGCTGTATCGCTATGCTTTCTTATAACCTTTTTGATTAACTCAAGCCATTCAGGAAAGTCAATACAAGGCCACCAGCCCGAGCGAGGCTTTCCGACAGGTAGCCCATCGCTGTCAAGAACCGAGTTGTGGTCAGGGGCAACGTGAGGGTCGTGGCTGGGAAAACCAACCGATTCGCCAACCAAAATTATACCCTTAAGCTGCGGACATTTTTCAAATAACTTGCCGTAGGATGCGTCGTAATATTCCTCTGCGCCTTTGGTCGCAGGATGGTAGTCGCTTTTAAGGTAGCTGTATGCATAAACGTCAATTCCATATCTTTTCGCACGGTGGATAAGCTCGTTAAAGTCCATATATCCGTAAGGTGTTATATTTACATCTTTTACGAAAATAAGGATAGCATCTCTTCCTTCGTGGGCAATTGCCTGAAGATGTTCATTGGGATATTCGTCAAGACCATAGCCTGAGTGTACCATCTGGGGCGAGAACATAGGTCTTATGAATACGGTTTCCTTTTTGATGTAGGGCGCCTTTCTTAAAGTCATCATTTCTTCAAGGTGATAAAGTGCCTGCGCTGCACCACGGTCATCAAAGGCGGTTATGCGGATGGCATCTTCGGTGTCAATCCTGAAACCCTTGTAACCATTTGCGTCCTTTAAATCAACGCCATTGTCTTTTGCCAGTTCAACCGATATATATTGACCTTTTATTTCAACACCTTTTTTCACGATAATGGCAGATATATTCATTGAGATATGCAGATATTCAACAAAGTCCTGAGCCGCTGTAAAAAGCACCTCACTGTCATCGCCAAGGACAATGCTTATGCCGTCGGTAATCTCAAATTCATTATTGTTCAAAATTGCATTTGTGTTTCGTATGTTTTTTTCGTGAAGAGAAAGCATCCTTTTTCTGAAATCGTAATTTTTTTCTGTTTGCAACATATCAGCACCTCACTAATTTGAAACCCTTATTTCGCCCTCAAGCATAACCTTTTGGATGTTAAATCTGTCGTCAACAAAAACAAGGTCAGCCTTTTTGCCAACAACCACAGAGCCTGTTTCGTGGTCAATGCCAATAGCACGGGCGGGGGTTGTTGCTGCCATAAAGAAGGCTTGCGTGATGCCGCAGTTGGTGTTGGTCATAATATTTCTGCAAGCACAGTCCATTGTCATTTTGCTGCCTGCCAGACCGCCGTGGGGGTCAAAGTTAAGGTCGGTTATGTGCTCAAGGTGTTCAGGAACAGGGTTAATGTGAGTGGTACTGTCAGTAATCAGCACCACCTTTTCAATTCCCTTGTTGTGTATAAGAAGCTGTTGAAGTTCAGGATGAACGTGTATTCCGCAGGAGTCGGATATAAGTTCGCAATAAACATCAGGCTCTTTGAAACAATATTCGTCGGGGCCATATCCGCGTGTACCGCCTGCTACAGGAATACGCTTGGTTGCATTCATTGAATGGGTTTCAAGAGTAGGTCTGTATTTGCCAAGTGCACGAATCTGCATAGGGGTTGCAATACTGTGACCAACTGCAAATACTACGTCGGGATTCACTTTTCGTGCATATTCCAAAAAAGGAATTAAATCCTCTCTCTCAGGGGCTATTGTCCATATCTTTGCATAAGTGCCGGCCTCATCTACAATTGGAATATAATCTTCGGGCACAACACCGCATCTCCATGGGTTTGTATCCGAATGTGAGCCGTATAAGGGGTTGGTATACGGGCCTTCCATATATATTCCCTTTACACTTTTAAGGTTGTCTATATCGGCTTTTATATTGCGAATTACTTCTAAGGTTGTTTCACGGTTCATATGATAATCGGGTGTTGCCAGAATTGAAGTTGACCCGTGGTTAAGGAAAAACTCTGCTGCGTTCTTCAAATCATAGCAGGTTGAATATCCGCCGCCGCCGTGAACGTGCAGGTCTATAAATCCGGGGCCCACATATGCACCATTTGCATCAATAACTTCTGCACCTGTTGGGATTTCAGTTTCACGTCCGGCACCAATTGCCGCAATCCTATCATTTTCTATTATGATAGTGCCGTCCCACAGGATACCGTTTTCTAAAACTACTTGAGCATTTTTTATTGATTTTAGATTTTTCATAGCAATTCCTTCTTTAAATGAATTTATTTACAGTTGCTTTATGCAATCAATAAATTTGGGGTGATTTGTTGCCATTCCTCCCATATAATCAAGTGGAGATTGAATTGACAATTTAATCATTTCGTCAACAAAGGGAGTTGCAGAGGCGCATAAAACAGTTGCATCGCCTATTGTTGTTTTTGTCAGCAGACCTGTTTCTTCGTACTTCACCTGAACCTTATCTCCATCTATTTCCGCCCAGAACTTATCAAGAGGTTCGTTATACTGTCTTACTTCCGGGGTTGCTTCGGGAAATTTCTCAATAAGTTTTTCAACAATAATGTGCTCTGCAAGGTGTCTTATTGTTCCCTTTTTCATTGGCACACCGATAAACAGCATTTTTGCATTAAGCTCGTACAGCCTTTGCCAGGGTGATGATTTTGAAAATGCGTAATCGCCAAATTCACCAAGTCTTGGGCCGTATGCGGTATGCTCAGAGGTAATATATTCAGCCATTTTACCGATTGCCGATACTGCGTGGGTTGCCTGGTCGCTTCTCAGGCTGCCTTCTCTTGTGCGGAAGTATTCGGTAAGATAGCCAACATCCGAGGGACTTTTGTTAATGTCCCAGTTTTTATACGCATTACCGAAATCCCTTTGTACCATTGTGGGCATACAAAGTGTTCCTTCATCGCCCACAGTTTCCAGTACTGCCTGAATAACAGTTTCAGGGCCACCTTCAACGTGCCCCATACTCTTCATTGATGAGTGTATCAAAACTATATCACCGTGTACAATTCCCAGTTCCTTTAATGCAACTTTTATGTTTTCTTTAGTTACCACGGTCATTTTTCACTACCACCTTTTATTTTTTAAGCTCATCAAGCAGAGCTTTTCCGCCGTCGATAATCTTTTCAGCAACGCCTGCTTTGTACTGAGAGGTACGTGCTTCATAGCCGCCTTCTGCATAGGCTGAGTCCATAGGGAAATAACCAAGGTAGCCGTTTGTTAATCCACAAGGCATAATCATCGACCAGCCTTCGGCTTCCTTAATGGCGATACCTATATCTGTAAATGGCTCGCCGGGAATACCAACCATTGCTACCGGACCAATTTTGAGCCCTGTAAGATTTAAATCAAATTCCTCAGGAGCATTTTCCATCCTGCACATACGGAGAGCTTCTGCAACAACAGTTGTAAGCTGCATAGCTGTGTAGGGAATAAGGTCATCTCTGCCTTCATCGTGAAGTCTTTTGTATTCACGGGCAAGGGGCATATCCTCTTTCTTGGGGACATTGGCAGGAACTTTAATGTTTTTGCATATAATATCAATGCTGTCAACATCAACATAGTGAACCTTATCATATACCTGAAGAACTGTTCCTGCAATGGCGCGACCAACGAATCTTGCCATTCCGGGGCTTTTCATTTCGTTGTCAAAGCTAATTTCGGTATCGTTCATATCACCGTCCTTGGGGTGAACATTGGTGCTTCCTACATCGCCTGCAGCACCGCTGATAAAGATGCATTTTACACCGTCAAGAGCTGATGCCAGAGTTTTTTTCATCCAGCCCGGCCAGTCTGCTGAAAGCATTTCGCCGTTTACGGTATCTGCGTGCAGACCATAGTTTACAAGGACGATGCTCTCGCCACCTTCACGGTCAAATCTGAGAACATTTACCCTTTGGTCAAGCTCACCAATTGGATGGTCAATGTTTGGGTCATTGATGGGAGGACAGGTAAAGGTTGTTCCGTCTTTCATTTTATATCTTCTGATGTATGCGACTCTTTCAGGGGCATAGCCTGTGATATAGCCCATCTTTGACGGTTTTAAATCATTTATTGCCATACTCACGGCATCGACAATTCTTTCGCCTACAAAGTCGGCATATTTATTTATTACTTCTGCGTCCATTTCGAATGATGAACCTGGAACCAATACACCGCTTGTATGGGAGTGTGTTGCAGACATAAATATATTTTCTTTAGGAATTCCTGTTTTTTCTTCTATCAATTTGTTATAGCGTTCAACTAAATGATTATCCATAGTGCAGGCATCAACGCTTATAATTGCTATCAATTTGTCATTTAATGCAAGCACCATGGCGCTTGCAGTTAAATCGTCCAGAATGCCTTTTGCGTATCTGGGAACATAATAACCCGCAACCGCTATCCCCAACGGTGGGTTGATATTTACTTCTTTAAAACCTGTTTTTAACATAATGATTCTCCCTTCAATGCTAAAGATATGTATATTATATACACATAATATCAACGTAGATTTGTTAATTCAATGCATATTGCGTTTAAAATTATGTATATTTTATTAAATCGAGATAAATAATTTAAATGTATGAGGGTAAGTAATAAATTTTACATAGTAGTATATTCCTGCATAGATTAAGCTTTTATTGCAAGTAAATAAAAGAAGAAGACTTCCCACCTTGGTTTTTGGCGCAAAGTCTTCTTGGTGTTACAAGTGAAATTAGAAAAATGCATTAGCGTCTTTAAGCTTTTGTTGAACTTCTTTTATATCAACTGATTTAACATCGGTTTTATGGCTTGCGGCAACTGCTGCTGCAATTCCTGCTGCCTCTCCGGTGCAGAAACAGGTTGGCATAATTCTGATGGATGCCTGTGCTTCGTGAGTTACAGAGATACAACGTCCCGCAACAAGGAGATTGTCTGTCTTTTTGGGTGTAAGACAACGGTATGGAATGGTATAATACTCTCCTGCTTTAAAGTAGTGGTGGGTTGTTCCGCTGCCTTCGGGATTGTGAATGTCCATATCATAGTTGCAGGCTGCAATTGAATCCTCGAACTTTGTCAGGTTAAGCAAATCGTCCTGACCAAGAGTGTATTCGCCCTCAATCATACGGCTTTCGCGAACGCCTATGGACACGGCAGTTGACAAAAGTATGGCATCTTTAAATGACGGAACATTTTCTTTCATAAAAGCAACCAGTTCAAAAACCTGTTCTCTTGCTTCGATTTCCGCCTCGGTTAAGTCAAATGCATTAGTGGGGTTTTTCTTTACTATTCTTGTGGAGTTAAAGTGTATTACATTCTTTGACGGATGACGGAAGGTAAGTATCTTTTCATAAACATTCTTTATTTTGCCCGCCGCTTTGTATTCTTTATAAAGCTTTATAGCATCTGCTCTTTCTTCGCTTACATATTTATCAACATCCACATTTCCCATTCGGAAGCACATAGTCATTGGCTGACACAGCCCATCCTCTTCGCGGCCAAGCCTGAAATCACATCCACTCATGGCGGCAAGGTCGCCATCGCCGGTTGCATCAATAAAATAATCGGCATAGAATGTCTGTTTGCCTGATTTGTTGGCAACTGTGATACTTTCAATATGTCCGTTTGTAACATCAGACTCTATTAAGTAGGAATGGAAAAGTAATTTAACCCCTGCTTTAAGTAGCATACGGTTAAGTATCAGCTTAAGGTATTCTTCGTGGAAAGAGGTATCAAATTCCAAATCAGTATATTCGTACAGACTGTTGCACTTTCTCAATTCCTCAACTATTTCGGCAAATATGCCTCTTGAAAGCGCCACTCTTTCCTTTGTTTCGGGGTCGGTATATGAGTAAGGCATAAAGGGGATAACCAAACTGTTTGTTGCTGTGCCGCCAAGCGCATTGCTCCGCTCAATTAAAAGAACCTTGCTGCCTGCTCTTGCTGCGCTCAAAGCTGCGGCAGAACCTGCAATGCCTCCACCTATGACAATTATATCATATTTTTCCATAATAATTTCCATAGCCTTTCTGCCCGCAAATAGTAATTAAAAATCTACACGCATCTCATTGTGGGCAGATAAGGCGTGTAGTGGAAATTACACACATCGACGTTTTGTGCCCTTCAGACACAAAAGCTCGGCGGTGCAATAAATTCCACCGGAGGTTTAACGTGGTTTTTCACGTTAACATCCTCTCGCTTTTTTATACAATTATATCATATATTTTTTTGATGTCAATTCGAATAATAAATATTTATTGATAAAAATACACCGTATTTTCACATAAAGCTACTTAAAAAATATTAATTCCAATAGTAAATATTTGTGGGTAATAAACAACACTTAAGCGGAAAAAACCTCTCAAAACGACAAAAATGATTGAAAAGTATCATAAATGTGGTGTTTTGCCATTGTTCTTGGTGGATAAATGTTATAAAGTGAGTAAAAAGTATAAATGTTGAAAATGTATTTTTGATGAGTTTTTGCGGAAAGGGACAGATCTATGAATGAATATGTTATAAAGAAGATAGAAGGCGTGCCTACCGAAGAAGATTGGGAAAATGCCAATATTGCAGAAATGAATGAAAACTACTGGACGGAGTTTACCCACAAATGTAACAGTTTTGCAAAGGTGTTATATAGCGACGAAGCTATATACGTGCGTATGCGTTCGGACGAAATGCCGGTGGTGGCAAAATACACCGAAAGAAATTCACCGGTATGCCTCGATAGTTGTATGGAATTTTTCTTTTCACCCGATATAAATAAAGATTTTTATATAAACTTTGAAGTAAATGCTCTTGGTGCGTTTCTTATAGGAGCAGGGATAAAAGGCGACAGAATCCGATGCAGTGATGACGAAAAGCAGTTTGAGATAAAGCCTCGTCTTTATGAAGATGGATGGATGGTATCATTCAAGCTGCCATTTGATTTTATAAAAAAGTATGCCGGGGATTGCACCATGCAGATGAAAGGAAATTTTTACAAATGCGGTAGTGAAACCGGACACAAGCACTATGGTATGTGGAATATGATTAAAACGGAAAAACCTGATTTTCACAGCCCGCAATACTTTGGAAATCTGATTTTTGAAAAATAAAAGGAGTTAAGAGTTACTGTGGAAACTAATAACAAGGATAGTTTTATCAAAATACTTTCCGGATTCAGGATTTTACTTGTGCTTGTTTGTGGGATTGTTTCTATAACATTGTTGGTTGCTTGCGTTAGAATGATTGCCGATAACAAAGCTAAAACAAGCAGGGATTTTGAAAATTATTATAATATGGTTGAATGCGAGCTTGACGGCTTTCGAAAAGCAAGTGATGCGTTATTTGCTCATAAGGATGTAAAGGGATTTTATAATGCTTTAACAGGTGAATATGATGTATATACCGCAGTTTTGGCGGGCAGAGCGGTTGAGATGTTTGAAACCTTTCTGGCATCGGGGCAATACCGTATTCTCTTGACTAACCTTGAAAGTGATATATGCGTATCAAGCGGTGGACGCGCCAGCTTAGAGGGAGTAAGTGAAGAGTTTTTACTGAATGATACAAGAATTAAAGCGATAATAAATAATCACACAGATACGGAATTTTATTTTTATGATACGGAAAGAGGGGTAATAAGCTTTGCTTTCAGCCATCAGTACAGAATGGATGGCGGACGGCTTTATTGTTTCATAATGGCAGATGCCAATGTTCTTTTGCCACATGAAAATTTTGTTATTGCTGATCGCGGCGGCCGATATATAAATAAATCCACCGATAACGGTTTTGTGAAAACCGGAAAAACTTATTCGAGAGAGTCTGCGACGTTTCCCGGTCTGACTTGTATATACAGTGCAAAATATAGCAATACTTTTTTGATTATATTTTTTATTATTTGCATTATGTTATGCCTTGCAGGAATATTTTACAGGGCAAAAATTTCTGCAAATATTTTGAATGTACTGTATATTCCTGTAATCGAGGCGGCTGGGGTGGCTAAAAAGGACAAGCTTCTGCAAGGGGACGATGCTTGGATTAGGTCGGCTAAAAAGCTTATTTGTGATAGCGAACTGCTGCGCAACAATCTCAAAGAAGATATGATTTTTCGCAAGAAGACATACTTGCGAAATCTACTGTACGATATTGAAGAATACCAAAGCAATTATCTTGAGGAATATAATTTAAGGTATCTCGATAAAGAATGTCGAGTTATTCTGATGGACTTCGATTATAAAAACGATTATGCGAATACGGATGACCGATTTGTGCGCGAGCTTGAAAGCGTGATTTCGCAAAGTATTCCCGGTGAATTTATACCTGTCAGCGATGGAAGATTCGTATATATAACAAATGTTTGTGACAAGGACGAGCTGCGAAAGAAACTTTCGGCTATTCTTGAATTTGCGACCGAATGCAAAATGGATGTGCTTGTTGCCGTGGGTGACAGGGCTGACGGCTTAAAAAATATCAAAGCGTCATTTAGAAATGCCCTTGACTGCCTGGAAAGAAAGAATACCTTCCCATCTCATTTTATAGTTTTTTCAAGCGAACTGGGAAACGAGCACAGCAGCTTCTATTATCCGATAGATGTTGAAGTTCAGCTTATTGAAAATATAATGGCGGGCAACAGAGAGGCTGTTGATGAAATTTTAAGCAAGGTTCTTGTAAAGAATTTGTATGAAATTTCACTCAACACCGAAAAAATGCGTGAACTGAAAATAGTAATGGTGGGTACAATAAACAGAGCTATTAACCGTATGAACAAGGATGTAAGCGATATTTTTGGTGAGAACGCATCCGTGTATCTGGAAATTGGCGCAAGTCGCAATAAAGAGGAGTTCGCCAAAAGTATCAAGTCGGTTTTTGGTATATTGTGCTCCTGTAGTGGAAGCGTCAGCACCGAACCTAAGCAGGATAAGATTGCAAGAGATATTATGGCGTATATTGAATCAAACTATAATGATCCACACTTGTCACTTGAAAGAGTTGCAAGGGTATTCTTCATTTCTCAGAATCATGCAAGCCGTGTTCTGAAAAATAAAATAGGCAAAAGTTACAAAGAATATGTAAATGATGTGCGTATCAAGGAGGCAAAACGACTTTTGAAAAACACGCCTATGACAGTTGCTAATGTTGCTAATAATGTTGGGTATACCGATATACGTGCATTTAACAGGCTGTTTAAAAAGTATACAAACCAGACCCCAAATGAATACAGAGTTTCTGGTTAAGGACGATGAAATCGTATTGGCAAATGTTAAATAATCCGTCCGACGCAATACAGAAAAAGTTGTTGTTTGAAACAAGAAAAGCAGAATATTGGTGCAAATCAACACTTGCGTTAAAGGGTGAAACAGTAGATGTTGTGGTGCTGTAATACTGACACAACACTATATGCTTGTTTACAACCCAAGGTTGCGGTAATGTTAAAAAAATACCATAGTGGTGCAATGGGGCAAAATGCTACACATACGGCGTTTTGCCCTATTTTTAATTTGTGGCAATTGTGGTGTAAAAGTATCATAAATGTTGTGTATTGCCATTGTTTGAAAAAAAGCATTTTGCTACAATTAAAATGAAAAAATAAAACCATCAAATTTTTTTGGAGGGATGAAAATGAAAAACACTAGGATGAGAAAGTTCTTGAGAGTTACAATCTCAGCTTTGGCGTGCATCGCTATTATGACATCAACGCTTGTTGGTTTTGCATATAGCATTGACTATGCCGGTGGAGATAAAGCCTTCAAACTTTCGGGCAAGGCAAGCGAAGCAATTGCAGGACAGATTGTTTCGATGAAAGTAGAAAAAGCAGACGGCACAGTGGTACATACACGCCAGACCGAAACAGATGGCTTGGGTGAATACACATTTGTGTTTGATGTTTCAGAACAGGTGGTATACGGCGATTTAACTGTCACAGTTAATGCTGGAGGAACAGCAGAATCGAAGACCATCTACAAATCATCTGATGCTGAAGTTAACGAAGCGTTGGATATTGCAGCAGATGGTATACATGCCGCAGTTTCGAGGAATGTCGAAGCAACAGGCGCAGCTGTAGCAAAGGTATTGCAGGTTGAGGCTGGCAAGTTTGCTGCAGGCAATGTTATCAGTACATACGTTGATGGCAGCAGCTTTGCAACACTTGAAACTTTCCAGACTGTTTACAAAAACGGATTACTGTTACAGGGCATTAAAGACAGCGCATCAGATGCTGCACTTTATGAATTGCTTGAAGACAGCGAAATGGCAAGTCTGCTTACAGGTAAAGCAAGCGAGACATTTGCAGCATACAGTGAAAGCGATAAGAAAGCAGCACTCAGCAAGCTTAAGGGCAAAAGCTGTACAACAGACGATGCATTTAAAAAGGCTCTTACAGAGGCTGTAATAATCATCGAGCTTTCAAAGGTTTCAACAGATAATGAAAAGTGGTCTGTGCTTTCAGCAAACAATGACTATCTGGCAATGCCTATCACCAAGTACGAGGGTATGTCAAATTTCACCACGTTCAAGACAGAACTGTTTAAGAACGGCATAACCTCAATTGCTACAATGAAGACAAATGCAGAAACCCTTTATGGCAGACTGAATCAGTCCGGTGGTGGTGCTCCTGTTGGCGGTACAGGTAATGGCAGCGGCGAAAGAGAATCAGTTTCTGTATCAGCAGGACTTATTAAGCCCCCTGCAAAGCCTGCTACATTCGGTTTCAACGACCTTGCAGGTTATGAATGGGCACAGGATGCAATTCTTACTCTTGCATCAGACGGAGTTATAAACGGCAAGAGCCAGAACGTATTCGCACCTGGCGACAACGTCACAAGAGCAGAATTTGCAAAGATAATAGTTGGAGCACTTGGACTTGTTGACGGTAGTGCAGCAGCAAACTTTGCAGACACACCAAAATCACACTGGAGCTATAGATATGTAGCATCAGCAGTAGCAAACAAGATTGTAAACGGCGTAACAGCCAACAGCTTTAACCCTGAAGGCAAGATTACCAGACAGGATATGGCGGCAATTTGCTACAGAGCATTGGCAATTCTCGGTGTTGAAGTTAACCTGACAGGCAAGTTAGACTTTGCTGATGCAGGAAGTATTTCCGATTATGCGAAGGAAGCGGTAGAAGCACTTAGCGGCCTTGGCATAATAAACGGCAAGGGCAACAACAAATTTGCACCGACAGATTATGCAACAAGAGCAGAAGCAGCAAAGATAATTCATATGCTTCGTTCATTAAACTAAACAAGGAGGAAAAGATATGAAAAAAGTAGTTTCCGCATTACTTATAATGCTAATGCTGATTCAAACTGTTTCGTTTGCGGCGGTAAACAAGGTTTATTCCGAAGAGGGCACAAAGCTTCTGGTAGACAGACTTAGCACCTTGGGAATTTTCCAAGAGTTTGATGAAGAGTTTTTCTTTGGCGACAATGCTAATATTAAAAGAAGCGAAGCCGCAGTTGTAATAAGCAATATGCTTGGTATGAAAAATTCCGGTACTGGCGGCACAGCGGAAGTTAAGTTTTATGATGTGCCTCAGTACAGTGATTACATAAACGCTGTAAACTATGTTACAAGCCTTGGCATTATGTCAGCAAACAGCGCAGGCTTGTTTTTACCGGATGATTCAATGGAAATTGCTCACGTAATTAAGGCTTTGGTTGTAGCCCTTGGCTACGGCTGGAAGGCAGAAGCCTATGGCGGTTATCCTGCAGGTTACATAAAGGTTGCGGCAGAACTTGACCTTACAGATGGAATCACCAAGGGTATGAATGACATTGCAAGCAGAGTTGACTTTTTGAATATTGTAAATGTAGCATTGGATACACCCATATGCAGAATGAACAGCATCAAAGGCGACGAAATGGGATTTCAGATTGACGAGGACATAACTCCGCTTTCTGAATACCACAGCATTTATTTAGATGAAGCTGTTGTTGAAAACAATAAGGCAATGACTATTTCTTCTTCACTAAAGATTGAAGATGATATAGTATATATCGGTGGAAGAAAGCTTTATGTAGGCAATGTAACAGAAGTATATTCATATTTCGGCAAGAAGGTTGAATATTACTACAGACACGACAAGAAAGCTGAAACCTACCATCTTGTATCTGTTACACCTGTTGAAGAAAACGTAGAAATCAAGATTGCAAAGGCAGATTTTAATGGCTGTGCTGACGGAAAAGTTTCCTATTATAATGAAGATGGCAAAAAGAAGGAAATCAGCTTGTCAAATTCGGCATCTGTTTTCTACAACGGTGAAGTTGTTACAAATATAGCAGATGCAATCAACAGCTTTGAAGGTACTTTGACATTGATTGATAACAACGATGACAAAAAGGCAGACGTTGTTATAGCTAAAAACTATGAATACGACTTAGTGAACACAGTAAAGGCTGCAGAGAACAAGATTTTTGCTAAAAACAAAGTGTTCTCGCTTGAAACATATGAAAGCATAAGCATAACCTTTGCTGAAACAGGTGAAGCAATAGGAATTGAAAGCATCCCGGCAGGCAGTATTATCGGATATGCAATAAGCACAGACGAAACCAAGCTGATGATAGACGTTCTTAATGCAGGTTCAACTGTTAAAATAACAACTGTATCAGGTAACGGTGAAACCTTTACTACTGAAGACGGTGTAGAATACAACACCAGCCTCCTCAGTGCAGAACACAAAGCTTTGATTAAAGCTAACGCTGCAGTGGCTATTACTGCAATCGAAGGAAATTACGCGGTTTGGGCAATTGCGGCAAGCGAAGCGGCTGCTTCACTTGGTTACATTATTAATATAGCAACCGAAACAGAATTCAACCAGACCACCATTCTTGGTGCAAGAATTCTTGATGCAGGCGGCAGTATTAAAGCGTTTAAGACAGCAAACAACAAAAAGATTAACATAAACGGCAAAATGTTAAATGCAACAGATGCCATTGCCGAGCTTGCAAGAATTAAGGATGAATACCAGCTTGGCGGTGACGGCGAAATTGCTCAGCTTATTACATATAGACTGGATGACGAAGGCAATCTTACACACATCTACACAGTAAGCGATGACGAAGACTGTCAGATATACCTGAAGTACGGCTTTAATCGCGATGGTCTTGCGAAGATATACACCAACATTGGTTACGGTGTAGCTCGTTACCAATCAGAAGATGATACATATGATGGTAAAGTTGCAGGTGTTCATGCTTATTACACACAGAAATATCTGATCACAGGTACACACCCCTTATTCAAGGTTCCGCTCATCGATCAGGAAACATCAGGAGAAGAATGGTACAGAGTTGGAAAAATGAGCAAGGATGCTTATGAAGGCGCATCAGGTATGGCGATTGAGTCGTTTACAAACGATGAGTTTGGAATTCTTCCCAGAGCGCTGGTAGAATATACCTCAAGTCAGGTGGAGGAAATTAATGTAGTTAAACAGGGCGAACTTATGCTTGTAGACAGCACATATCAGTCCTTAAACAGCGATGACGGTGTTGACTATGTAATAAGTGGTTTGTATGGCTCGAAATCTGTGACATACACTGTTGACAGTAAAGAAGTAGATGCTGCCACAATCGACCAGATGAAGGCAATCTCGGGTAGTGCTGACGAAGAACCAGGCTTTACAAGAGGTGATATTGCTATGGTTCAGTTGGACGCACTTAATAATATCATTAAGATAGCAAAGATTTATGACCGCGAAACCGGCAACATTCATCCGGAACTGGCACCTGAATTGTCAAGCACCGGAGCTTCAGTAAATCAGGTTTGTGCACTTATCCTTCATCCGTACAACAAGCCAGATGATGGTTACGGACTTGAATTCTTTGAGGAAGATTTGACACAGGGTGTACCCAGTAAAGACCGTATGCTTCTTTTAAACCTCCATTTGCTTGGTGCAGGTAAGGTTAATGATAAGGCTGTAATATTTAAATTCTATGACGAATCAGAAGATAAGGTTTATTTGGGAAGTTCACAAGATATAATTGACTATCGTCAGGATAAGGAAAATTATACAAGAATATTTGCAATACATATGAACAGTAATATAAAAGTAGTATTTTACAACGATTAATCAGAAGGGAGAATTTTTAAAATGAAAAATTTATTTAAAAGAGTTTTATTTCTTACACTTGCAGCTATAATGGTGCTCCAGTTTACAGGCTGCGGCAACAAGACACAGGGTAACGCAGATTTTGAGATTGACCTCGATTCAGACGTATTGATTTCAAAAGAACCTATCGAACTTTCATACTTCTTCCGTGCATCTAAAGATGCAGACGGTCAGTACGGAATCTTTAAAGAAGCTGCAAAAATGACAGGTGTTTTTGCAAAAACAACAGTTTCAAAGAGTAACTCTGACCTTACACAGTCATTCAATCTGATGCTTGCATCAGGCGACATCGCTGACCTTGTATTTACTCAGGACGAACTTCAGTTTATGAAGTATGGTATGGATGGCGCATTTGTTGCTCTTAACAAGCACTTTGACAAAATGCCCAACTTCAAAAAGTTCCTTGATGAAAACCCCGAAGTTAAGCGCAACCTGACAGCAATTGACGGCAACATCTATTACCTGCCCTTCTGTGCAGGCGGTAAGACAGCACAGGGCTGGTTTGTAAGAGAAGACTGGATGGAAAAGCTCGGTCTTGAAAATCCCACAAATGCAGAAGAGCTTTACGAAGTTCTTACAGCATTCAAGACTCAGGACCCCAACGGCAACGGTATTGCAGACGAAGTTCCCTTCTTCGGTGCTGCAACACAGAAGCTTGAAGACTTCTTCCCTCTCTGGGATGCAAGACAGGGTTGGTATGTAAAGGATGGCAAGATTGGATTCGGTCCTTTGGATCCCCAATACAAAACAGCTATGCAGAACATTATCAAGTGGTATAAAGAAGGTCTTTTTGACAAGGAAATTGTTACAGCAAGCAAAAGTCCTCGTGACAGAATGTTGATGGACAACATCGGTGGTATGACAACCGACTGGTTTGCATCAACTGCACGCTACAATGACACAGTTAAGGATATTCCCGGATTTAAGTTTACACCTTTTGCTCCTCCCGAAAACATCATACTTGGTCAGCGTGCTGCAAGCGCTAACTACGGCTGGGGTATCTACAGCGGAACAAAGTATCTTGACGAAGCAGTTAAGTTCCTTGATTTCTGGTTCTCAGAAAAAGGTTCAAACCTTATCAACTTCGGTAAGGAAGGCGAACACTGGAATATGGTTGACGGCAAGCCACAGTTCACAGAAGAGCTTTTAGCACAGGATTCTCCTCAGGATGTAATTCGTACATTTGGCTGCCAGATGGGTATTGGTTATAAGCAGAACTTCGATTACGAAAAACAGTGGATGAACCAGATTGCGGTTGACGGTATGGAAATGTATGAAGAAGGCAACTGGTTTGCAGAAAAGATGCCTCCTGTAACTATGCAGATGTCAGCAGCAGAAAGAGAAGAATATACAACTCTTAAAACTAACATCGAAACATACTATGACGAGTGCTTCCAGAAATGGATTCTTGGCTCACTTGACTTCGATGCAAATTATGACAAGTTTGTTAAGGAAGTTAAGACTCTTGGCATAGACAGACTTCTTGATCTCCAGAACGAAGCATATGTAAGATATCAGAACGTAAAATAAAATCCAATAGATTTCTATAGAATGGAGGAGTATATATAATATGAAGAAAATACTTTGTTCTATGTTTCTTGCGGCATTGACGATTTTTGGAGCGACCACTTGTTTAGCAGAAGAACAGGATGCCTACCTTATATATGTAAATAATGATTTTGAAGACCACAGTGTTGGTGAAGACCCCAATGCATTTGCTTGGCACTACTATGATGGTTACGGATTTTACAGTCAGGAAGAGGATCGCATTACAGCAATTGACAATACAGAAATCGTTACTCTTGCAAAGGACGGAAACAGTTCAAACAAAGCGATAAAATTCAATGCTGACGTAAATGATGAAAAATACAATTTCAGCGTGAGAGAATACCAAAGCTCTGCCCGTGCAATCTTTACATACTATCCTATTAAAGAAAACGGCGTTATAAGCTTTTCATTTATGGTAGAAGATGCAACCAAGGCAAAGTCTGTTAATATGGGACGTAATGCGATTTCAAGCAGACACATAACCTATGTAGACAACAAAGACCCCGGTAACGGTGACAGCAGATACGTACAAAGTGAAAGCAGTTCCAGAAATAGCAGCTGGGGAAAAATCTTCAAAGTTGCGGATGGCAAAGCATACTACACCGGTAACGGCACTGATGTTGAGCTTGGCGACGTGGCAAACAACACATGGTATGATATTGATTTTATTGTTGATATCCCTGCAGGCACAGGCACGGTTTACTATAACGGAACATCCACAGAAGTGAGCTTGCCTGAAAACACAGTAAACATTTATGAAATAAGATTTTATCTGCCAACCGATGCAGGCGATGTATGGTATATCGACGACCTCCGCATCTACGAGGCAGATCAGGTACTTGAAGACAGCGTTCTTGACGCACAATGGGAAAGATATACCGACAGCTCCTTCTACACCGGCTACGAATTTGAGGCAAGCCGTGCAGCTAACTATGACTATATGGCATTTCTCAAATGCGACGGCAAGAGATTTCTGGTTATTAACACCGACAGAGTTTTTGACGGCAGCCACGTAATTCACCTGCCTGCAAAAGTTTACTATAAAGGTAATGACCTTATGGTTCCTGTCAGCGGTATGGCAGAGCTCCTTGGCGCAACAAGCGTAACGAATACAGGCGCCGGCGATGTTGTGGTTGACTTTGGCGACAAAACATTAACATTTGTTCCCGAGTCAGACACTTATTATGTCAACGACAAGCCTGCCAAGCTGCGCATACCTGCAGAGATTGTTGATGGTGCTGTTTGCATACAGATTGATGTATTGTTTGGTCTGCTTGGCGAAGACTACACTCTTCAGGAAGATATTCTGTGGATTGACCAGCCCAACGAATTTGACTGGCATATGCCCTTGGCTTTAAGCGGCACAGAACTGAGCGGTACATCAAACCTCTCGTTGCAGGACAACATCTATAAGCGTATATTACATATGATTTTGTACGACAGACCCACAGATACACAGATTGCCGATGCAATGCTCAGCAGTCATCCACGTATTGAGTTTACAGCAGGCTCATTGGCAACCATAAAGGCAAATCTGGCAACAGACAGCAAACTGAAAGCCTTTGTGGATGCTCGGATAGCTGCGGCAGATACACAAATTGCAAAGGCTCAGCAAACCGATGATGAAGGAAATCTGCTTTATTATGCAAACGGCGAGCCTATGTATGTAGACGACGTTGTATACGGCACCGGCGACGACGGCAAACGTATCAGCTTTGGCGCCGTGGGCGATTATGTGGATGCACTGGCAGGAGGCTACCTGCTGTCCGACGATACTGACAAAAAGGCACAGTACAAAGCAAGAATCCTGCACCACTTTAACTATTTAAAAGACCCAACTCTGTTTAAGGACTGGGGAATTTATTACAACAGCGGTCTTGGTACAGGCTCTATGGCATACGGCTTTGCTCGCGCAATCGACTGGGTTGATTGGGAAGAAAACGAGATTGCAATGATTGAAGAAGCATGCCAACGCAATATTTTAGACCACGCACTTCATTCATACACCTGCACTCTTAACCAGTTCCATCACGCATTCTCATACAGCGAGGGCAATCAGGCACTTATCACCAACGGCGGCATACTGCTTCTGGCAACAGCCCTGTATGAGCGTGACCCTGAATATTACAGCGACATAATCCGCGGTGCTCTTCGTGCAACCGAGGGCGGAACAATCAGCTATTTCCCCAACGGCGAATATATCGAGGGTATCTCTTACTGGAGATATGCCAGCGGCCCGCTGGCACAAGTCCTTAAGGGCCTGCAGACCTCAATGGGCACAGATTGGGGCATAACAGATGTTCCCGGTGTTCTGAAAACAGGTTACTTCCCCTTTATGATGAAGGGTGCAACCGAGGCAAACGCCTATGCCTTTGGCGACGGTCAGGCAGAAAAGGCAGATTCACAGCTGATGATGTTTGTTGCGTCACAGACGGGCGACAAAGCACTTGCTCAGTTCCGCAAGACCCATCAGCAGTCAGCAGGCAAGACGATTTCCGACATTGCCAACTGGGTATTTGACACAGAAAGCGACACAAGCCCCATATATGCAGACGACGTATACAATGTTGAAAACTCAACGGTTATTATGAAAACCGGCGTAGCATTAACCGATACATCGGTTGCTTTCCATGGCGGCGCCAACGACGACGGCCATGGTCACAGGGATATAGGCTCCTTCCAGTTTGATATGAATGGTGTACGTTTTGCGATTGACTTGGACCGTGAAGACTATAACCTCCGCGACAAGGGTCATACAGATATCAACAAGGTTGAAGAAAACTATCCCACAGCCCTTTATCCAAACGGCTACCCCTATACCGGCGCCCATTATTACCGTATCAAGGGCGAGGGTCACAACACGGTTGTTGCAAACCGCAGTGTGATAAACGCAAAGAAGCTCAGGGATGAAAACGGTGTATTTGTCAACTATGATATGACAGGCACCTATGATATGAACGGCTCGGCAAAATCTGAGTTCATTGATATGAAGTTTGGCGAGGACGAATCCTTTGCAGTGCTTAATATGACCGAAACAAACGATATATTAAGCTGTGCTATCCGTGGCGTAAAGCTGGATAAGGCGAACAATATCCTCTATGTTCAGGACGATTTCACAGCAAAGTCAGAAACAGACTTCCTGTGGTCAATGCACACAGGGGTATCAACATTCTCACTTTCTAACGATGGCAAATCTGTAACACTTACCTCAGGCAGCAAAAAAATCAAGGCAACAATCATCAATGACAACGGTTGCGATTTAAAATTCGAGATTCTTCCTGCAGAATTTGACACAACCTACGGCAGTGACGTAAAACCCGTTGTTGAAACTGCCAACACAGGCAAGTTTAAGCTGGCGGTGAGAACACCTGAGGGCAAGAATATCAGTCGGTTCAAGCTGACAGTTGCATTCCAGCCTGATGGCAGCACAGCAGTTCCGGTATATGCTCCCCTTGAAACGTGGAAATAAAAGAACATTTACCAAAATGTTACTCAGGTAAATGATTATTAAATGGTGATTTTTAAAATAACCCTTCCGTCAGCCTTCGGCTGCAACCTTCCCTTACACAGGGAAGGCTTAACGGTGAGAATTTGAGGCTCCCTTGTGTAAAGGGAGCTGTCACGGAGTGACTGAGGGATTGTAAAAAAGAGAATCAATACCCATTTAACCAATGGCTACTCTCGCAAGAGAATGCCAACACCATAAACAAACGACAAACAAACAGACAATAAGACAACAAGCAGAATGGAGGTATATATAATATATGAAGAAAATACTTTGTTCTTTGCTTTTGGCACTGTTGATGGTTTTCGGTGCAGTAGGTTGCTTTGCAGCCGAAGCTGAAACCGAAGACACATATATATATATGAATTACGATTTTGACGACCACCGCGAGGGCGAGTTCCCCAAGCTCTTTGGCTATCACCACTATGCCTACAGTTTTTACCCTGAAAGAGCACAGTGGAAGACAGCGCTCGACTCAGCGGCAGTTGCTACCAAAATCGAAAAAGACGGCAACAGTGACAACATAGCAGCAAAATTCAATGCTGACACAATTGACGACGGCAATGACGCAATTGCACGTGCAATGCTTCATTATTACCCAATTAAGGACAAAGGCGTTATCAGCTTTTCCTTCCGTGTAGAAGATTTCAAGGTTGACAAAGTTATCAAAATTAACGGTAATCTGGATCAGCAAAGACAAATCAGCTATGCAGATAATACTAAAACTTATTGGGAATTTCTTAGAGTAAAATCTGACAAGGTTATATACAGAGGCGACAAAGAAATCGCAGCTGACATCAAAAAAGACACCTGGTACAGAATTGACTTTGTATTTGAGATTTCAACAGGCAAGGCAACAATCTACTTTGACGGAAAGCCAACAGATGTATCTTTGCCGTCAGGTACACGGAACATCAGCGAAGTTCAGTTTGACATTCCCGAGCTTTTTGACGGCGGCAACAGTGCGTGGTACATTGACGATTTGCTGATTTACGAGTCAGATAAATTGATTGACGATGCTATCCTTGACGCACAGTGGAAAAAGTATGAAGACAGTATGTTCTACCCCGGTTATGAGTTCGAGGGTGTACGTTCGATGTTTTACAACTATATGGGCTTCCGCAAGGCAGAAGGCAAGATGTTTACAATTATAAACACAGCAAAGCTCTTTGACGGTGCAAATATAGTTGACCTTCCCGCAAAGAGCTACACAAAGGACGACAAAATTATGCTTCCCCTCCGTGCCATTGCCGAGCACTACGGCGCACAAGTGGGCTGGGAGGAAGTCGGACAAAAGGTAACTCTCAGCTACAAGGGCAAAACACTGGCATTTACTCCGGGTGAAGAAATCTGTTATGTCAACGGCACACCCAATAGGCTCAGCGAACCCATTGAATTGGTTGACGGCGCTACGTGTATGAGCCTGGATATGTTGTTCAGCTTCTTAGAGAAGGAATATCACCTTGAAGGCGACATTTTATGGTTCGACGAGCCAAACAAATTCGACTGGCATATGCCCATTAACCCCGCAACAGGTGCCGAGTTTGCAACAAACAGTAGTCGTGGTACAGTTGAAGAGGCTACTAACCGAGCCATCCTGTGGACCTTCCTTTATGAAAGACCATCACAGGAAGAGCTTGACACAGCCTTCAAAACGGCTTCTCCCAACAACCAGCGTCCGCGTATCGGCTTCACACCCGAATCCCTTGCGGCATTTAAAGAGCAGGTAAAGGTTGAGCCACAGCTTCAGACCATCCTTGCATCTCTTTTCAAGAGTGCTGACGATCTAATCGGCAAGCCTTTGATTGAATACAAAATGCACGACGGTAAACGTTTCGGTGGTATCGGTACAGTTGGTGGCTATTGCGAAACTCTGGCAACGGCTTATCTTTTAAGTGATGATGCCGAGCAAAAGGCTCGCTATAAGGCAGAAATCTGGCGCCATTTTGAGCATATCGGAAACCCCGAGATGCTGCCCGACTGGATGATGCAGTCAAACTCAGCTCTTGGTAACGGCGACGGCTCATATGGCATAGCCATAGCATTTGACTGGGTTGACTGGACAGATGAAGAACGCGAGTTCATCGTTGATATGTGCAAACGCAACATCTTTGACGATACAATTCACGTAATGACCTGCCCCCTTTATTATGCAAACCACGCAAATGCATACGGTATAGGTAACCAGGCTCTGATTACCCCCGGCGGCTTCTCAATTCTGGCAACCTCAATGTACGAATACGACCCCGAATACTTCAACGACATTGTTCGCGGTTGTATGCGTGGTAATGAGGGCGGCTTTATTGAATACTTCCCCAACGGCGAGTATGTCGAAGGTATCTCCTACTGGCGTTATGCAGGCGCACGCTTCCCGCAACTTCTCAAGGGATGGCAGACAGCCTATGGCACCGACTGGGGCAGACTGGATGTTCCCGGTGTTATAGAAACCTCAACCTTCCCCTTCCGTATGCGCGGTGCTCTTACCGCTTATGCCTTTGGTGACGGCCAGAGTGAAGAAGCGATTATTCCTTTGCAGCTCTATGTTGCCGACCAGACAGGCAACAAATCCCTTGCACAGTACTACAAGGACTTTACCGGTAAATCGGCAGGCTGGTCTGCCCTTGTAAGCTGGACCCCCGACACAGCCGAATATAATCAGGGACTTGAAGTTTATGACAAAGACGTACTTAACGAGTCAAACTCAACCCTTATTCTTAAAACAGGCTGGTCAAAAGCCGACACTGCGGTTGCCCTTCACGGCGGCACCTCCAGTGACCCACACGGTCATGCAGGCGACCCCGGCTCTATTCAGTTTGATATGAGCGGTGTTCGCTTTGGTATGGACCTCCCTCGTGAAGCTTACAACCTTCGTGACCTTGGTCACTATGACAAGTCAAGAGTAAAGGAATTCTGGCCCGACGGCTACTACCTCAGCGGCGGTTACTACTATCGTACCAAGGGCGAGGGTCACAACACGGTTGTTGCAAACCGTCAGTACACCAACTCTCTTGACCCCAGAACCACAAAAGCCATAGATTTGAACGGTGCAACCGAATTTATCAAGACCGAGTTCAGCGATATTTCATCCTTCGGCTTGCTTGATATGACAGACACCAACGATATTTATCAGAGTGCTGTTCGTGGTGTTAAACTTGATAAGATTAACAACATTATCGAAATTCAGGACGATTTCACTGCAAAGCAGCCCACAGACTTCCTGTGGTCAATGCACACATATGCAGAGATTGAGGTTGCTGAAGATGGTAAATCTGCTATTCTTACACAGAATAACCAAAAGATTAAGGCAACAATCATCAACGATTGCGACTTCACCTTCGAGGTTCTGCCCGCAGCCTTTGACGAAACCTACGGCACATCCGTAAAACCGCCTTTTGAAACTCCCAACAAGCCTTACGGCAAGGACGACCCGTTCTACATCACACACGGTCAGGCAAGTGACGTTAAGGCAGAGGTAAGAAAGCTGGCGGTAAGAACAAAGAAGGATAAGGACATCAAGCACTTCAAGCTGGCAGTAACCTTCCAGCCATATATTGAGGGCAATATGCACACTCAGGAATATGTTTCGCTTGAATTGTGGAAGAATTCAAAAGTTAAGCGTCAGGTTCTTGACTCAGTATTGGTTGACGGCAAGCCGCTCGAGACCTTTGATCCTGAAAAGCTCAACTACCCGATTCAGATTCCTACCGAAAAAGATAGAATTCCTCAGATTTCTGCAACTGCTAAAAACTCAACAGTTCAGGTTGAAATTCAGCAGGCAACCACCGCACCGGGTACAACAGTTGTATTCCTTAAGCAAAACGGCGAAACTGTGGGAATGTATAACTTCGTTATCACACCTATCAACGATACACGCAAGTTCCACAGCGACAAGCAGCTTCCGATTTTCGCTTATCAGGTAACATCCGAGCCTCAGGGCGAAAACCCCGCTGCTAACCTCTTCGACGGCGACTTTGTATCCAAGTTTGCAACCGACGAACAGGGCGGTGCAGTAACTATGGACCTTGGAAGCGTTATCGAGGGCAACCTTAAGCTTAACATTGCGTGCCTCAGCGGTAACAAACGTACCGAGAACTTCAAGATTGAATACTCGCTTGACGGCGTTAACTTTACCGAGGCATTCAACGGCCACAACAGCGGTACAACCACAGACTTAGAACAGTTCGACATCTGCAACAAGGCAAGATACGTAAAAGTAAGCTTCTATGGCTCCAGCCAGGGCGCTTGGGTATCAGTAACCGAAATGTTCGTATCAAAAGAATGAGGTGAAATAATATGAAAAAAATATCAATACTTCTCATACTCTGTATGATAATCTCACTCCTCCCCGCACTGTCAGTCAGTGCGGCGGGTGAGTACTACCTTAAAGGTTTGTATGAAGGTGAAACAGTTGTAATTCAGCAGGAACCGACCAAAACAGTATATGTGGTTGACGCAGCGGCTGCCACAACAGCAGAACCCGCAAGCGGTGCGTACAAAATGAATATAAATCCCACAAATGTTGACAGGGTTGTGTTTACATTCAACGACAACGATCCCGAAACAATTTATGGTACAATCTTTAGTTACACAATGGAATTTGACAGCATCGGAGCACAGACACTTAAATATGATGTGTACAAAAAAGGCAACAGCACAGATGTTCCTGATGAAACCGAAACAATCACATTTAAAACAGTTGCAGGTACATTAAACGAAGCATCTACCGATGGTGTAATCGACTTCGAAAGCGGCACAGCAGCAGACCTTGCAAAATTAATCGTTGCAAACGATGGTACAACCTACACCGATAAATATATAACCTTCTCTGTTGCAGACTGGAACGGCAGCAAGGCTTTTAAGGTAAGTACTGATTCCAGCACAAAGTCATCCTTTATGCAGCTTATCAGTGCACCAACCGACACAGGTCACAAGGTGCATTACTATGATTTTGATATGTCAATGAACGGTGCATATTCAGTTGTAATGTACATTGCAGGTGCAGGATATACCAGCTCTTCAAGCCGCGATCAGCTTTTCAGAAACCGCAGCTTCACAAAGCACAGCTCAAACTACACAACTGTTCCGGTAAGAATGGTCCTTGACTACAACTACGAAGAGGGCGGCGCACCTACAGCTGCTATCTACTTTGACGGCATCGAGTGGGGCAGAATTAAGCTGGCTAACGCTATCACAGGCACACAGGACCCTGTTCCCAGCCTCTATATACAGTGCCGCAGCTTGTCTGCATACATCGACAACTTCAGCTATGCTGTATATGATGTAAAGGAAGCTCCTTCATTCACAGGCGCATCAATCCCGGGTGGTGACAAGCCGGTTACTGTAGGGCTTGGCGAGGTTCGCTTTGCGGGTGACACATATCTCGTAGATGACCCTACAGAATTTGTTACTCTCAGCGAAAGAGCAAACGATAGTGACGGCGACTTTGTAGCATCCGACGCTCCTTATTTTGCAGTTGTTGATGAAGAAAGCGGAGAGCTTGTTGTTGTATTCGAAAATGACTTGGCAGAGGGCACAACCTACAAAATTGATATCAGCGGAGTTCCTGCGGATAAATACTTCAACTACAGCGACTACAGCTTTACCTTCCGTACTCTCAACCCGGGCGAAAATCCTCTTCCTGAGGTAGCTTTGGTATCACCCATCGAGGGAACACGTTACTTCCCCAACGAGAGCAAAATTACACTCAGCGCCAGTGCAATAGATTCCCTTGACGGATATATAGCAAAGGTTGAATTCTACGCTGATGGCGTGAAGGTTGGCGAGGCTACAGAAGGTGTTGATGACGTATACACATTTGAATGGGTACTTGATGATTCATTCGATCAGATAGAGCCAATTGCAATTACTGCAAAGGCAATAGATAACGAGGGCGGCGACACTGTATCAAGTGCTGTAAATGTAACAATCCGCAGCAAGGAGCTTCCCACAGTTACAATCACAAGCCCCGCACAGGGCACACTTTACTATTCAAACATCGGCGGTGTAAGCTTTGATGTTAAGCCCACAATCGAATTTAAAAAGGAAGATACCGATGGCACAATCAATTATGTAGATCTTTATGTTGATGGTGTGAAGAAAGAATTAGATGTATCTGCAGAATCATACACCTTAACCGAAGACCTTGCAGTTGGCGAACACACAATCATTGTTGAGGTTATGGACAATGACAATCAGTCAGCATTTGACAGTGTTGAGGTTTTGGTTGAGGAGCTTGGTAAGGCTGGTTATATCTTAAACGAAGATTACACATCAGAAGATTTGGTTTCAAAATGGCACAAGACAGGTGCAGCAGAATATGCATTTGTTGAGGGCGAAGGTGTGGTTATCTCTAAGCCTGAAGGCTCAACAACCGTTACAGGCACAGCACAGCGCACAATCGAACGTAACCTTAAGGACACAGAATTTATTGCAGACGTTAAGCTGTCATTTAAGGATACAACCACCAAGAGAGTAGTTAAGCTTGGTGATGCAGAGATTGCAACATTTACCGAAGGCGGCAAAATCACCTTTGGCGGTGCAAATAAGGGCACATATCAGGAAGGCGAAATCTATAACATTACAGCAGTTGTTGCCCCCGCTGAAGGCAAGGTTTATGCAATCGTAAACGGCACACAGATAGGTTCTGCAGCTGCAACCTATACAGTTAACCCCAGAATCGGCGTTACTCACGAGGGCGCAGGCGAAACTGTGATTATTTCGGCAAGTGCATCACTTGTTGGTGCTGCTGTAGCACCAACCGTTGTTGTAAACGGTCTGGAAATCACAGTTGGCTTTGCTGCAGGCGTTGACGAAGCAACCCTGGATGGCAATGTTATGCTTGTTGATTCACAAGGCAATGCAGTAGACCTTAAATATGCAAACGGCGTATTTACAGTTAACGAAGTTTTGAAATATACCGAAACTTATAAGGTACGTGTTCTTGACAATGTTCGTGATATCAACGGTATGGGCTATAACGGAGCATACGAGACAGCCTTCACCGTACCCGAACCTTCAACCGTAGTAGCTGATGTAAGCGGCTCGGTATCAGGCACTACTGCAACATTGTCGGTTGACTTCGTTGGTGCTGATGAAACAAAACCTGTTATTCTGGTTTGTGCAGCATACAAAGACAACAAGATGGTTGCATATGACACAAAAGAACTTACCAGCAATGCAGCAGCAGAAGGCGTAACCCTTGATTTGACAGGTATTGTCGAAGGTGCTGTTGTCGAGGCATTCGTGGTTGACACAAGCCTGAATTCTGTAAGCGATAAGATTTTAGTAATAGAATAATACTTGCAAAAAATTAATGCTTGTAAAAGGAAATTTGAAAAAGCAGGCGGCAAATAAAAAACAGGGTTCAAATGTAAGAAAATTTAAAGCGGGTCTGACGGAAAACATCCCCTCCGTATGACTCAAGGTTAAGAAGCTACATTTGTTGTCCCCACCCTGATTTTTAAGGAGAAGCCTTCCCCTTGAACAACCACTGATTAAATCGGATTTTTTTGAAACAATCCTCCCGTCAGCCTTCGGCTGCCACCCTCCTTTACACAAGGAGGGCTTAACGATGCGGTTTACAAGCCTCCCTTGCCTAAAGGGAGGGGGACCACGCAAAGCGTGGTGGAGGGATTGTGAGGTGCAAAATCGCAGATTTTGGCGGTGGGCTAGCATACAACTTGAGGAGAAGGCAAGGATCACATCTGCACACAACCCGTACCTTTTACAAACAAATAATTTTCTAAATAAAAATTTAAATAGGAGGACTTATAAAAAATGAAAAGATTTTTAAGCATGGTTTTAACTCTTGCTCTTGTTCTCACAACATTAGTTATTCCTGCAGCAGCAACCGAAACTGCAGTAGCTGTTGACATCACATCAATTACCAACGGCGAAACCTTTGCAGCAGGCGGCAATGTTAAGCTGGCTGCAGATGCATCAGGTCTTGAAAATGTAAAGAACATAGACTTTTATGCAAACGGCGCAAAGCTCCCCGGTACAATCGTAGGTAACAAAGGCGAATTCACATGGTATGACCTTTCCGAAGGTGTTTATGACATCACCACCAAAGTTACATACAACTATGACAATGCAACCGCTTGGGGCAATGAAACTGTAAGAGTCGTTGCTGTGCCTGCGGATACATCAAAAATTACCCGTCTCTGGCCTGATGGCGGCGCTTTGACAGGTGACAACAATGCTGTAATGAGCACAGATTATGCAATGTTTGGCACAGAATCACTTAAGGTTATTCCCGGCGCTTCACAAACAACTCTGCGCTTTGACAGAACTCCCGATATTGCACGTACATTTAAATACATTGTTGTTGACGTGTATTCACCTGAAACCATCGAGGGTTTGACTGTAGGAAGCAATTCACCTGCATCAGGCTTGAGCCGTACCGGTGCAAGAATGGTAGACAACACTTCTACACGTGCATATAACGCATCTAACGATGGCAATTTTGTAATAGAAAAGGGCTTCAACCGTTTCCGCACTCAAAATTGCGACTACGACGGTTCAGGTTCTATTGACTTTTTGGATTGGATTACCTTTGGTTTTGGTTTGGCTCCCGAAGACAACACAAAACCCATTTATATCACCGGTATTTATGGTGTAAACGCAAGCAGCGAAGTGATACCTGTGGCAACTGCTGAAATCGGTGATGCTGCAACAAATGTATGCAATGCACTGGAAACATACCGTATCAACTTTGATAGCGCTATTTATCCCGACAGCACAAAGGCACCTGCAAAGGTTACTTATGATGTTGAAGGCGCAGCTACCGAGGTTGAAGGCGTAACCTATACCTATGGTACAGATTATGTTGACCTTCATTTGCCCGCATTGGCAAACAACACAACCTATACAGTAAGTATCCCTGAAAATACAATTCTTTCATACTACTCAGGCGGCACAGCAGCTTATGTTGCTGCAACAAGCTTTACCTTTACAACAAAGGATGATATTTGCGGCAGTGCAACACCTGTTGTAAAGATGAGTTATCCTGCTGCAGGAGCTACTGTTCTTACAGATACAGGTTTTGCAGCAAAGCTTGTTGCTCCCAACTCAACAATCACTGCTGTTAAGTTCTATAATGGTGAAACCGAGATTGCAGGTACAGTTACCGCAGGTACAGACGGCGAATACTGGTTCCAGCCTGAAACAGCTGCTCTTACAGCCGGCACAGCTACCGAGATTACCGTTAAGGTTATTGGCGAAGAAGATGCTGTTCTTGCTACAGCTTCTGCAACCTACACAGGCGCAACAACACCCAGCTATTATGTAGAGGGTATCGGCGACGGTGACGTTATCGTTAAAACACACGAGGCTTCAAGAAAGATTAAGGTTATAGACAGCGCTTGGAAGAACTGGCTTAAGAATTATGTAACCAATGTATCCAAGATTGAAATCTGGAACAATGACGTTCTTCTTGACACTCTTGTTGGCGAATACGAATACGAGCTTGTATTTGGCGAAACTGTTGACAACAAGCTTGAAGTAAAGGTTTACGACGTATTTGGCGGTGTTCATTCATTTGTAAGCAACTACAAGGTATTAAGCGGCTTAAAGATTCCTAGCGAATCATATGAATTAACCTTTGACAATATTGAAGGAACTCCAACAAGCGCAGACCTTGCAGCTTTGTTCACCGGTGGCGAATATGGCTCAGCACTGTCATTCTCACTTGTAACACTTAACGGCAGCAATGCACTTAAGATAGAAAACGCAAGTGGCGGTGCTAAAGAAATACCAATTAAAACTGCAAAATATAACACCGGACACAAGGTACACTATTACGAATTTGATATCACACCTGTAAGCCACAGTTATGGTAACACCTTCGGCGTAAGACCCAATGGCGTTTCAGCAGGTACTACAGATGGTTTATTTGCTACAGCCGACTACGACTCTCCCAGCGGCACTACAGGCAGAAGCCGTGCTTTCTATCAGGGCCAAACCCAGAAGGTTCGCATTGCAATTGACTACAACTATGCAGAAGGCAATGCACCAACAGCTATTATTTGGAGAAATGGCGACGAATTAAAGCGTGTTGACCTTGTAAACACACAGGAAGCAAACTTCTATAATCCTACTCTGGTTATTAATATGAACAAGAACAATTGTGCACTTCAGTTGGATAACATCAAGTACTCTGTATACGATGTTGCTCCTGAATATGCTGTAAAGGGCATCTATGAAGGCGCAACTATGGTTAAGGAAGAAGAAGCAACCAGAACAATTACCGTTGTAGACAAGGCTAATGCCGATGTGGTTTCAACTGCAGCAACAAAGATTTCTAAGGTTGAGTTCTATGTAGATGATGTTATGGTTCAGGATAGTGAATCCAACACTTACACCCTTACAAACAACAGCTACGGCGCACATAAGCTTGAGGTGAAGGTTTATGATACCTTTAATCAGGAACATTCCTTTGTATACAACTACGATGTTGTTGAGGGTATAGAGAACACAACTTATTCAATTGAAGAGGACTTTGCTGAAGGTACAGATGCAGAATTGGCAAGTGTATTTAACACTGTTCACTCAAATCACACATTATCTGCTAATAATGGTGGTGTAAAGGTGACAGCTAATGCATCCAGCAAGAACAGCCCCTTTAAAGCAGCGCCAACTGCTACAGGCCGCAAGGTACACTACTATGAATTTGACCTTTTAACAGCAGGCTACAGCCCTTCATTTAACGTGAATGGTACTGCATTGTTCAACACCTATACAGATGTTACAACCAACGAAAAGGCTACTTCATACTTCTCAGACAGATTGCCTGTAAGAATAAAGGCTGTGTTTGACTGCGATCAGACTACCTCTGTTGCTACCATCTCCTTCAAGGGTAAGGATGATGCAGGTTTCAGCGAGTGGAAGAGAGTGGAATTTGCAACACCGGAAGAATTGGAATTCAATGTTAACCTGGGTAATGGCTACACTGTAACAATTGACAACTTCAAGTACAGCGTATATGATTATCCTGAAAGATACGGTTTTGGTGAGTTTGAGGATACAATTGTAATTGCTGAACCTACAGGCACGAATACTGACGGCACACCTAAGTACACAGGCAGACAACAGTTTACAACCTATTTCACAAATACAACAGATGCAGATGTTACCGTTAAATACTTTGTTGCAACATACGAGGCAGACGACAGAATGCACTATGTATACGCAGCCGATAACCGTTTGGATTCAGGTGATGGTCTTACTACAAGCTGGACAGTTACCTATCCTGCAGGCACGGTTGATGCAGCGAATACATTCAAACTGAACATAGGCGAAGCCGGAGAAAACTGGACAGTACGTCTTTATGGCTTTGTAGTTAATGCCGATGGCAACCTTGACATTACACCTATTGGTCTGTATGACTAATCAGACGTCAAGCTCTACAGAAAATTAACGAATTGATTTGGTAAGGGTGGCACCTCATCAGTCACCGTCAGGTGACTGATGAGGTGTAACCCAAACCTTAAAAATCACTTGTTTATAATTTTCTGGAGTTATGTCGAATATGTTCAAAGCAAAGTTCAGACATCACAGCGGTTGTGTTCTTGAACTTATCCGACATTTTTTAACAGAAAATTTCGATTTTCTGTAGCTGTGAATTTATCTTAAGGAGAAATTTGGTATGACAAAAATAAGTTTGGGAAAGGGAAAGGTAGACAGACCGAAAATTACGTCAGAGCGTTTAAAGTCAAGATACATACCACTGTATATTATGCTGCTTCCTGTTCTGGT
>JAZNBG010000027.1:0-49046 GCA_045586925.1 Clostridia bacterium
CATTGAGTTCCGCCCTGAGATATGCTTTGATAATGAAAAGGTATTTGTGCACGGCGAAAAAATCGATAATATATGGCGAGCCTCAGCCAAGCTGAAAATAAATGGCATTAAAGACACTGATGACATTTTTGTTAAAGCTTGTCTTACAGATGATAAAGGCAATGTGATTGAGCAAAAAACCTGTAAGGCAAAGGAGATTACAGATATAAAAATCCCCGTTGCCGAGCCGGAACTATGGTCGCCTGAAACCCCTAATCTTTATACTTTTGTCTGCGAAATAGTAAAAGACGGCAAGGCGATAGACAAAATAAATAAGTCTATTGGTTTCAGAGAAATTGAGTGGAAAAAGGATGAAGGAATGTTCCTTAACGGCAGCCGTTATCAGATTAACGGAATATGCTGTCATCAGGACCACGCAGGCGTAGGTGTTGCAGTTCCTAAGGAAGTTATGGAATATCGCATTTCGGTTCTTAAAAGGTTTGGAATAAACGCATATCGCTGTGCTCACCACGCACCGACCGAGGACTTTTTGGAAATATGCGACAGAATGGGTATGCTGGTGATGGCTGAAAACAGACATTTTGCGGTTTCTGAAGATGTGTTTAAGCAACTTGAGTCGCTGGTGTACGTTTCACGCAACCATCCAAGCGTGTTCTTATACAGCTTGTTTAATGAAGAAAGATGGCAGAAAGAGGAGCGAGGCAAGAGAATTGCGGCTAAGATGAGAGCAAAAATACTTTCTCTTGATGATACCCGTGCAATTATCGGGGCACAGGACGGAGGACTGCTTGAGAGCGACAACGCCTCTGATGCACTTGATGTAATAGGTGTAAATTATTTCATCAGGGAATATGATGAGGCACACAAACGCACTCCCGATAAAGTTATACTCGGAACAGAAAACTTCCCTACTTATGCCACAAGGGGCGTTTATGAAACCGACAAAGACAGACAACAGTTCAGCAATTACGGAGAGGACAAACCCAAGTTTTCGGAGTCACTTATCGAAACATTAGAGTTTATTACCCCAAGACGATTTGTTGCAGGTTGTTTTGCATGGAGCGGTTTTGACTATCGTGGCGAGCCTACACCCTGTGGCTGGCCAAGTGTTATATCTCATTGGGGATTTACCGATGATTGCGGTTTTGCCAAGGATACTGCATATTGGCTTGAAGCGTGGTATAAAGATGATGTAGTTGTACATCTTCTGCCCCATTGGAACTGGAAGAAGGGGGAGAACATCCGTGTTTGTGCATATACAAATGCGACTGATGCAGAATTGTTTCTCAACGGAAAATCTCTTGGCGTAAAAACGGTTGATAAAAAACGCTGTGAATGGATGGTTGAATTTGAAGAAGGTACCATATCCGTTGTTGCAAGAAAAGGCAATATTGAGGTTAAAGATGAGATTGTAACAACAGGCAGGGCGTCACATATTAAAGTTGTTGATGAATCGCCTGACAGCCCAGATACCCATATTTTAAATCTGTATGCTGTGGATGACAATGGAAATGTTGTGCCTGATTACTGCGAAAAAATCAACATTGAATGTCCGGATGGCAGAATTCTTGGCGTTGGCAACGGAAACCCCAACAGCCATCATTCCGAAAAGGCTCCAGAGATTAATTTCTTTAATGGCAAAGCTCAGGTTATTGTAAGATGCACCGAGGGCTGTGTGCATTTATCTTGCGGAGATTTAACCGATGAGATTTACCGCATAGGAGGTAGTTTATGAATTTTATAGCTGATACTCACACTCATACCATAATGTCGGGGCACGCTCACTCTACGGTTATTGAGAATATAAAAGAGGCGGCAAGAAAGGGTTTTAAGTTCCTTGCTGTTACCGACCATACAGGTATAATGCCGGATGCGCCGTCAGAAACTTATTTCAAATGTATGTGGTCTGCTATGCCGGATGAATATTTGGGAGTAAACATTCTGCGCGGCTGCGAGGCAAACATATTGGATGCAACCGGAAAGCTTGATGTGTCGTCAAATACACTATCAAGGCTTGAATGGGTAATTGCTTCAATACATGCTGTGTTAACCAAACCTATGGACTTTGATGCCCATACTGAATTATGGTGCAACATTGCTAAAAATCCTGATGTTGATGTAATAGGTCATTGCGGAGAAGAAAACTATAAATTTGACTATGAAAAGGGCGTTCGTGCATTTGCTGAGTACGGAAAGATTGTGGAAATAAATTCTGCATCCTTCCGCAACCGTCCCACCTGCAAGGATAATTGTATGGAAATTGCACGACTTTGTGTAAAACACAATGTTCCCCTTGTAGTATCCTCTGATGCTCATTTTGCGTCGGATGTTGGCAATTTTGATGTGGCAGTAAAATACCTTACCGAGGCGGGGATTCCCGAAAGTGCCATATTAAACACAAATTTAGAAAGATTTACCGAGCATCTTACAAAGATGACCGGACGAAAATTTATTATTTAGGAGGAAATTTTTATGAAAAATACAAATGTTACATTTGCATTGTTTTTCGGAAACAGAGGCTTTTTCCCGGGAGAAGTTATTGCAGATGCAAGACGTGAGATGATCGAAGCGGTTACAAAAGCCGGATTCGATTATATCTGTATGGATGAATCTGCTACACGCTACGGTGCAGTGGAAACACGCAAGGAAGGTCAGCAGTATGCAAAATTCCTGAACGAAAACAGAGGAAAGTTTGATGGCGTAATTGTTTGTATGCCTAACTTCTCAGACGAGAATGGTGCAGCAGAGGCTCTTAGAGAGGCTAATGTGCCGATACTTGTTCAGGCATATCCTGACGAAATAGGCAAGATGGATTTTGCACAAAGACGTGATGCTGTGTGCGGTAAGTTTGCTATGTGCCATGTTCTTCGTCAATGCGGTATCAAGTTTACTCTTACACAGAAGATGGCAGTTTCACCTCTTGATGAATCTTTTGCAGAGGATTTAAAGAAGTTTGCAGCAATCTGCCGTATTGTTAAAGGTATGAAATCATTCAATATCGGTGCTCTTGGTGCAAGAACAACTGCATTTAAGACTGTTCGTACCGATGAGGTTGCACTCCAGAAAAAGAATGTAAATGTTGAAACAATTGACCTTTCTTACATATTTGACCTGATGGAAAATGCAGACGCAGCAGAACTTGATGCAAAGAAAAAGTATCTTGCAGAATATGCAGCTTTTGGCAACTATCCCGACATAAAGCTTACCAACCTTGCAAAGTTTGGTGTTGCTGTTGACAAGCTGATTGACGAATACAGCCTTAATGCTGTTGCGGTAAGATGCTGGGACGAATTTGTTACACAGTATAACATCGCACCCTGTCTTATCCTCAGTGACCTTAACGAAAGAGGAATCCCCGCTGCCTGCGAGCTTGATGTTAACAATGCGGTTGCTATGTATGCACTTCTTTTGGCATCAGAAAAGCCAGTTATGCTCCTTGACGTAAACAACAACTATGGCACAGAATCTACTAAAAATATTATGTTCCATTGTTCAGCAGTTCCCAGCTCATTCTTTGAGGACACACCCACAGTCGGCGAACATCTTATGTTTAAAAAGAGCTATGGCGAGGGCACAGGTGTTGGTATCGTAACCGGAAAGATTAAGTCAGGTAAGGTTACTGTTACAACCACCAAGACCGAAGACGGCGAAATCTTTGGCTTTACAACAGATGGCAAGCTTACAGACGATGCATTTGACAAAGAATTCTTTGGCGCAGGTGTTGTTTTTGAAAATCAGAATCTTGAAGGTATTTTCAGATATATGTGCGAAAATGGTTACAAGCACCACGTTGCTATTGCTCAGGGTGAATGGTCAGATTGCGTAACAGAAGCTCTTGTTAAGTATCTTGGATATAAAATAGACGTACTTTAATAAATAAATTTAAAAAATGGAGGAACAATTATGAACAAGCTTGGAATTTTTATGAATTTCTGGGAAAAGAACTGGGATGCCGATCACGCGAAATATATTAAAAAAGCAAAGAATATCGGCTTTGATGTGCTTGAATTTCAGGCACAGCCTCTTCTTGAAATGTCAGATGACAAAATCCGTTCTTTAAAGGCTCTTGCTGATGAGGTAGGAATCGAGCTTACCTACAGTCTTGGTCTTGACAGAAATTATGACGTATCTTCTCTTGACGAAAACGTAAGAAAAGGTGGCGTTGAGTATCTGCAGAACATTATCAGAAAGATGCACGTTGGAGGCGGTACACTTCTTTCGGGTGTAAGCTATGCGGGCTGGGGAACACCCGATAACTTCCTTGGTGACAAGCGTCCTTATTGGGAACAGAGCATCAAGAGTATGAAGGAAATCATTAAGGTTGCAGAAGAATGTGGCGTAACCTACTGCGTTGAGGCTGTAAACCGTTTTGAAACCTGCCTTATCAACACCGCTCGTGAAGCACTTGATTATGTTGCAGAAATAGATAGCCCCAATATTGGTGTTCTCCTTGATACATACCATATGAACATTGAGGAAAACAACATTGGTGATGCAATCCGTCTTGTTGGCGATAAGCTTACCAGCTTCCACACAGGTGAGAATAACAGAACAGCTCCCGGCAGAGGCCATCTTGACTGGGATGAAATCTTTGGCGCACTTGCTGAGATTAACTATAAGGGCAGAATCGTGTCAGAACCCTTTGTTATGGAAGGTGGCGAGGTTGGTCGTGACATTCACGTATACCGCAACCTTGTTGAAAATCCAACAGAAGCACGTATTGACGAAGAAGCTGCATACCTCCTCAATTTTGAAAAGGAAATGCTTAAAAAGTATAATATGTAGTTTTTAATACTTAAAAGAGTTGTTTAAGACATTTTGAAAAGGGAATGTAGTCAATCCGATTTAAAAAATCGTTTTGCTGCAGACTGTCATTATGGTTTATAACCACAATGATAAAAATGTAAATATATAAATTTGTAATTTCTATTGCAAAATTATACGATATGTGATATAATATAAACAGATGAATAAGAAACGGGAGCTTGTGTTACAGGCTGAGAGGAAGGTATGACCTTCGACCGGAAACCTGATTTGGATAATGCCAACGTAGGGATGCCGATATATGTTCGGAAACTATAAAAAATGTTGGAGGATGCCAAATAGGTATCCTCTTTTTGCTTGCAAATCTTGCTATATAATTGACAAAATTAAAGCCGAAATCAATTCGGAGAAAGAGGTAAATTATGTTAGGAAAGAAAGAAAACATAATGTTAGAGGGGAGTAAGTTTTTGCAATTTGACTTATTCGCAAGTTAAAAAACCGTGAGGGTTGTGACAGTAACCCGAACACTGTGACGGCAGAGTGAATTATTATACATATATCATCATTGTGATGATGCGACAAGAATTCACTTGGCAGGTGATGAAAATAACCCCAAAATCCTGAAATAAGTCCAAGCATTACAGACATATAATGCAATGGAAGGAGAAATGAGGGTGAAAATAATCGTACATTATCCAAAGTCTGACGATGGATTATCCGAGCTTAGCAAAAAAGTGGCAGATTTACATATAGAGGCGATTATATCATACCTCAACAATCAATCGTGCCCTATAGAACAGAAGATACAGATAATTGAAAAGATTAAACGAAAAAAATAATTAATGTTAAATCCAGCGTGAACCAACAACACGCTGGATTTACATTGTATACTTATAAACCTTTGACAAAATAAAAAAAATATATTATAATTATATAAACTTTTACAGAGAAAATAAGTTAAGGAGGGATTAGTGTGAATTATGAATTGAAACATTATGATTTAACTCTTGTTTGTTTTTCGGCAACAGAAGATACTAATACTCCGGAGATAAACATTTTGTGGGTAAACGAAGAAGAAAAAGAGTTGTTGCCTCTTGATTTAGAATTGACCGATGAAGGACTTGCAAAATGGCTAAAACACAGAACAATACCTAAAAACCGTGCTTATGTGCATAATTTTTTGAGTAAATGCGGACTTAACATCAATCGCCCTATGTCAATTATAAAGGTTTCAAAGGGGCTTTCTTTGAACGACTGCTATTGGGTAGTCGAGGAAGGCTTTGAAGGAACTTATGATAAATTTAACTTGTACGATAACCGTTTCAGTCAGGTGCTTGCTTTAATCGCATTTACTGGATACGGTAGCAGTATAAGGACATCTCTTGCTTCTTGTCCTGAGTTTACCACAAACGGTATGCTCCCGAAATGCTGGAGAAGAAAAGACGGTAAGATTATACTCTACAAAGGTGGCCCAAGCGGAGCATCTAATACGGGAAATGAACCCTATTCGGAATACTATGCTGCTCAGGTTGCAAAAGCTCTTGGTGTAAATGCTATCGAGTATGGTATTTCTCAGTGGAAAGGCGAATTATGTTCTACTTGTGAACTGTTTACATCAAAAGACTATTCATTTCTTCCGGTAGGAAGAATTGTTACCTCAGGTGGTATGAAATCAGTCCGAGAGTATTATGAAGGTCTGGGACAGAACTTTCTTGAAGCATTAGACGATATGCTTGTGCTTGATGCAATTATTATGAACACAGATAGGCATTTTGGGAATTTTGGCTTTATTATTGATAATAAAACAAACAAAATAGTTGCTCCAGCACCGCTTTTTGATCACGGCAATGCACTCTTGAATTTTGCCGGTCGCGATGACCTGGAAAATTATGAATCACTTGTTGCCTATGCGGATACTTTGGTTCCGTGCGTTTATGATGATTTTATTGGAACAGCAAAAAAAGTCCTTACCCCAAAACATCGTGAAGGACTTCGTAAATTGCTTAAGTTCAAATTTAAGAAAAATTCAAGATATAATCTGCCTGACAAAAGACTTAAAATGCTCGAAAAAATGATACAGACAAGGGCGAAAATTTTGCTTGAGAAATAATATACAAATAAATAGTAACGAAGCACCTGCGGGATAGCAGGTGCTTATTACGTTAAACTAGTTAATTTTTTCCAAATAAATTTAAAAATTCTGTTTTCTTCTCTTTCTCATCTTTTGATGCAGAATAATTGAACATCCAGAAGTTTTGCAAGTTCTTTTTGATTAATTCTATTATATTTTTAATTTGCTGCTCTGTCCGTTAAAAAGGTTATTTTTGTTACGGCTCTTGATGTATCAACTTTTATACCTAAATGGTCATTTATTGGGTAAAAAGGTACAGGTTTTGTAACTTTTTGCGAAGAGTGAGCCGCTAGGTTAATATAGGATTTTCAATACATCTTGCCGCATAGGTTACCAGTCTTGTTCCTTTTGAACTGTCAAAACTGTTAATACCTTTTATAAGTCCGATTGTGCCAAGCGAAATCAAATCCTCACTGTCACGGATTGTCCCTGAGTATTTTTTTGCAATATGTGCAACAAGTCTCAGATTGTGCTCAATAAGCTTGGCTTTTGCATCCTCGTCACCGTTTTCCATTTTTTCTATGTACAGTTTTTCTTCCTTGGCAGATAAGGGTTTTGGGAAAGAATTGCTATCCGACACAAAGGATATAAGAAAAACCAATGATTCAAAAATTGAACCTAAAACACCAAACATAAATGTCCGACCTCCGAATTTTTAACTATGAATTATCTTATGCAGACACAGCTTGACAGGTGCAAGTACGGGTGTTAAATAATTTTTAAATATTAATACAGAATATAAAATGTTTGGTGTTGCAATATGCCTGAAAATATGATAAAATACAATGACTCAAAGATTTTAAAAGGAACTTTGTATTATGGATGAAAAAACATTAAGAACATTAGAATTTGATAAAATACGTGAAATGCTTGTAAAGCACGCTGTAAATGACGAAGCTAAAGAAAAAGCACGCAGTATTATGCCTTTAACAGAGCTTTCGGCGGTAAAGACAGCTCTTCTGGATACCGATGCTGCAGTGGTGATGATTTTAAAGTATGGCTCACCGCCAATCAGCACGGTCTCCGAGGTGACATCTGCAATTAAGCGTATAAAGCTTGGGGGCAATCTGTCTATGTCAGAACTTTTAAATATTGCCCGTGTGCTGAAGTGTGCGTCACAGCTTAAAAAATACAATGACGGTCACGAAGGTGTTCTTGACCGTTATTTTGCTTGCCTTGAAAAGAACAATCGGGTTGAAGAAAGAATAAGTACATCCATAATTTCAGAAACTGAAATGGCAGACGGTGCAAGCCCGGAGCTTTCAAATATCCGTCGTAAAATTGCCCGTGCAGGTGATAAAATAAAGGATTTGCTAAATTCTATGATACACTCACCGCACTATCAGAAATTTTTGCAGGACCCCATTGTTACGCTTAGAAACGACCGTTATGTTGTACCGGTAAAAGCAGAGCACAAGGGGGATGTTCAAGGTATTGTTCACGATGTATCGGCGTCAGGTGGTACATTGTTTGTTGAGCCATCGTCGGTTGTCGATGCAAACAACGAGCTTCACACACTTGCTGCCAAAGAAAAGGACGAAATCGAAAAAATTCTGGCAGAGCTTACTGCTATGGTTGCTGAAATTACCGATGTTGTAGAATGTGATTACAATGCTATTGCAGACCTTGATCTGTTGTTTGCCAAAGCAAAGCTTGCCATTTCGCAAAAGGCTGTTTGTCCCGAAATGAACAATGACGGTAAAATTTCAATCCAAAAGGGCAGACATCCCTTGATTGATGCAAAGAAAGTTGTTCCTCAGGATATTTCACTGGGGTATGATTTTGACACGCTTGTTGTTACAGGTCCAAATACCGGCGGTAAAACTGTTGTTCTTAAAACAATAGGTTTGTTTACTATTATGGCACAGTCAGGTCTTTGTGTGCCCGCTGCAGACGGAACACAACTTGCGGTATTTGACGGCGTTTATGCCGATATCGGAGACGAGCAGAGTATCGAACAAAGCCTTAGTACCTTTTCGGCACATATGACCAATATTGTCGGCATACTTGATAAATTTACGCCCAACTCGCTGATTTTATTTGACGAGCTTGGTGCAGGAACCGACCCTGTTGAAGGTGCTGCTTTAGCAAATGCAATTTTGAATTATGTAAAGAATATGGGCGCAAAGACTGTCGCTACTACACATTACAGTGAACTGAAGATTTATGCCCTTTCTACCGACCGTGTTGAGAATGCCTCCTGTGAGTTTGATGTTGAAACTCTTAGCCCCACATATCGTTTGCTTGTGGGAATCCCCGGCAAAAGTAATGCGTTTGCAATTTCTAAAAAGTTAGGACTTTCGGATTATATTATCGAAAATTCCAAGCAGTTGCTTTCTGAAGAAACGGTTAAATTTGAAGATATTTTATCGTCAATTGAAGAAAACCGCCGAGTTGCTGAAACCTCAAGAACTCAGCAGGAAAAACTGAAAAAAGAGGTAGCAGACCTTAAAGCTGAACTTGTAAAGGAAAGACAGGCACTTGACAAAAAGCGTGAGGAAATAATTGACCGCGCAAAAAAATCTGCGGCAGAAATAATAGAAAAGGCAAAAGACGAAACAGAAGAAATTTTAGATACAATGCGCACTCTTCAAAAGGAAAAGGACGAAAAAGAAGCCCTGAAGGCGATGGAAGAGGTTAAGCGTGAGCTTAGTATCAGCCTGAAAAAAGCAAAAAAAGCACCAAATGCTCCTAAAATCAGCAAGCCGGTAAAAACTAATATAAACTTGTTAAAGCCCGGTATGTCTGTTTTAATTACTGACCTTAATGACAGGGGTACAATCCTTACAATTGACAAAAAGGCGGGTACAGCTCAAATCCAGATGGGGATAATGAAAACCACCTCCAAACTGACAAGTCTGGTAATTCTTGAGGACGAAACCAAGAAGAACATTGCCAAGTTCCTTCCGACAAAGAATGTAACAAGCGGAAGTAAAACTATCAAAACCGAGGTTGACCTGAGGGGGATGGTTCTTGAAGAAGCACTTTTAGAGACAGATATGTTTCTTGACCGTGCGGCAATGTCAAGTTTATCTACAGTTACCATTATTCACGGCAAAGGAACGGGTGTTCTGCGGTCGGGAATTCATACAATGCTGAGAAAGCATCCTCACGTTAAATCATTCCGTCTTGGCAGATACGGTGAGGGCGAGAACGGTGTCACGGTTGTCGAACTTAAAAATTCATAAAAAAATATCATAATTTTAAGAAAAGTGTTGTTTTTTTGATAAAACCGTGATAAAATGAAGGGTAAAGAATTAACAGGCAGGAGAAATTTTATGTTACAGAAAAAATGGTTACTTAAAGAATTTGATAAAAACAGAGTTGTGGAGATTTCCAAAGAATTTCGCATTTCTCCCTTGACGTCCATAATTTTATATAACAGAGGCATCTGCGAAAGTGAAGCAATTGCTGAGTTTTTAAAATGTGATTTGGGGAACCTTCATGACCCGTATCTGCTTAAAGATATGGATAAAGCAGTCAGCAGAATAAGACAGGCACTTGAGAATAACGAAAAAATCACAATCTATGGTGATTATGATGTTGACGGCATTACAAGTATTGCTATTTTGTATAAGCATCTTACATCATTGGGGTTTGAGGTTGATTATTACATTCCCGACCGTATTCAGGAAGGTTATGGTGTAAATCGTGATGCTTTGGATAAAATAAAGGAAAACGGCACAAAAGTTGTAATAACCGTTGACACAGGTATCACAGCCGTTGAGGAAACTGAATATGCTAAAAGCATAGGTATGGATATTATAATTACCGACCATCACGAATGTAAAGAAACCATTCCTGCGGCATATGCTGCAATCGACCCCAAGCGCAAAGATTGCACATATCCATTTAAAAATCTTGCCGGAGTTGGTGTTGCGTTTAAGCTTATTCAGGCTCTTGATGACAATACATCGGTTGATGAACTTATCGAAAAATATTCTGACCTTATCTGTCTTGGCACCGTTGCAGATATTTCTCCGTTGATTGACGAAAACAGAATTATTGTAACCAAAGGTCTTGAAAAGTTCAGTAATACTGAAAATATCGGTCTTAAGGCACTTATTGATGTATCAATTACCAACAATAAGGCAATAACTACATCAACAATCGGTTACATCCTTGCACCCCGAATTAATGCAAGCGGCAGACTTGGTTGTGCATCACGCAGTGTTGAGATGTTTTTGACTTCTGATAAAGAAAAGGCTTACGAGCTTGCAAACGACCTTTGTGAAGAAAACACAACCAGACAGCAGACCGAACAGAAGATGTTTGCCGAGGCTCTTGAATATATAGAAGACAATCCTGCAATTAAGGATGATCAGGTTTTGGTTATTGCCCACGAAAATTGGCACCACGGCATTGTGGGAATAGTTTCATCCAAGATTACCGAAAAATTCTACAAGCCATCAATACTTTTTGCGATTGACGGTGACGAGGCAAAAGGCTCGGGCAGAAGCATCAGCGGGTTTAATCTCTTTGAGGCTCTTGAAAATACCAATGAAATTCTTGAAAAATTTGGTGGGCACGAGCTTGCTGCAGGGCTTTCTATAAAAACAGAAAACATTGAAAAGTTCAGAGAGTCCATAAATAAGCAGACAATTACCAAGATTGATGAAAATGCCCTTATTCCGACAGTTTCAATTGATGCGGTAATCAAACCGTCATACATAACACTTGAAACTGTTGACGAAATTAACAAGCTGCAGCCATTTGGTGTTGATAATCCATCGCCTATATTTGCTGTACGTAATATCAAGATTCATAAAATAAGTACAATGAGTGAAGGCAAACACCTTAGAATGACTCTGCTTAAGGAAAATAAGTTCCTTGATGCGGTTGGCTTTGGTATGGGTGAATATTATAATCATCTTAAAGAAGGCGATTTTATCGAAGTTGCCTTTGGCCTTGATATAAACGATTACAAGGGCTTTAAAAATGTACAGCTTATTCTTAAAGATATTAAACCTTATGAAGAAAAGGCTTAGTATGAAATTGTTTAAGTTTAAATCTTATGGATGTGAACAAATATAATGCAAAAACAACTGGATAACTTGCTTAACAAATTAAAAAGTTATAATCCTTCAGGCAATTTTGAGCTTGTTACGAAGGCTTTTAATTATGCACAGGAAAAGCACGAAGGTCAGTTGCGTGTATCTGGTGAACCCTTCTTTATGCATCCAATTGCTGTCGCTAATATTCTGGCAGATATGGAACTTGACGCAAGCTCTGTTGCGGCGGCACTTCTTCATGATGTTGTGGAGGACACAGACGTATCTGACGAGGAAATTGCAAAGGAATTTGGTGAAACTATTGCTCTGCTTGTTTCAGGTGTTACCAAGCTGGGTAAAATTCCTTATACCTCAAACGAGGAACAGCAAATCGAAAACCTGAGAAAAATGTTTCTTGCAATGGCTAAGGATGTCCGTGTTATTGTAATAAAACTTGCCGACCGCCTTCATAATATGCGAACATTAAAATCTATGCCCGAGCATAAGCAAAGAGAAAAGGCAAGAGAAACTCTTGAAGTTTTTGCACCGCTTGCTCACCGTCTTGGTATGTCAAAGATTAAAATTGAGCTTGAGGATTTATCTCTTCGTTATATTGACCCTATAGGCTACTATGAAATTGTTGACAAAATCAGCCTGAAACGCAGCGAGAGAGAAAAATACATTAATGATATTATAAATGTTTTTACCGAACGTCTAAAAAATATTAATATTGACGCCAAAGTTGAGGGTCGTGCAAAGCATTTTTACAGTATTTACCGCAAGATGTTTATGCAGAATAAAAATCTTGACGAAATTTATGATTTATTTGCTGTTCGTGTAATTGTTAACACCGATGCAGACTGTTATGCCGTGCTTGGTATGGTGCACGAGCAGTTTATGCCAATCCCAGGCAGATTTAAAGATTATATTGCAATGCCCAAGCCCAATATGTATCAGTCGCTTCATTCTGCTGTTATAGGGCCAAACGGCACACCCTTTGAAATTCAGATACGAACATGGGATATGCACCGTACAGCAGAAAACGGTATTGCTGCCCACTGGAAATATAAAGAAGGCTTTAGTGGCAAGTCTGACCTTGATAGCAAGCTGGAATGGATAAAACAGCTTCTTGATATCCAGAAGGATATGACCAATGCCGAGGATTTTATGCAAACCCTGAAGATTGATATGTTCAGTGACGAGGTGTTTGTGTTTACCCCTAAGGGCGATGTTATCAGCTTGCCTGCAGGTGCAACTCCGATTGATTTTGCTTATGCAATCCATAGTGCGGTGGGCAATAAAATGCAGGGAGCAAAGGTAAACGGCAAGATTGTGACCCTTGACTATCATCTGCAAAACGGTGATATCATTGAAATTCACACGTCAAATGCAGCACGTGGCCCCAATCTTGACTGGCTTAAGATTGCAAGGACATCTCAAGCCCGAAACAAAATTAATCAATGGCTTAAAAAAGAGAACAGAACCGAAAACATCATCAAGGGTAAGGAGATTTTTGAAAAAGAACTCAAAAAAGCAAATATCCCGATGTCTTATATAAATGATGATGAGATGCTTGAGAGCCTTCTTCCCAAATACGGGTTTAAGCAGATTGACGATATGTTTGCAACCTTGGGCTACGGCGGGTCAAGTGCAGGTAAATATCTGGCAAAGTTTAAAGAAAACTGCAAGAAGGATATCGCAACCAAGCATAATATAAATGATATTTCGGACCAGATTTTTGTCAAAACAGGCGGCAAGGTAAACAACAGTGGTGTCATTGTTGAAGGCATCGAAAACTGTCTTGTGCGAATTTCGCATTGTTGCAGTCCTGTCCCCGGTGATAAAATTATTGGCTATGTTACCCGTGGCCGTGGTGTTGCTGTTCATCGTACAGACTGTATCAATATTACCAATGCGAGATTTTCCCCTGAGGAAGAGCAGAGATTTATTAATGTATGCTGGGCGCAGGCTTTTGAAAGTGACTTTCAGGCTTTACTTTGTATTACGGCAATCGACAGAGAATCTTTGCTTGTTGATATTACAACCATTACTGCGGATTTGCGCACTCCTATAAAGAGTCTTAATGCAAGAACAGTAAAAAATAATGTAGCAATTGTAGAAATTTCAATTGAAGTTAAAAACACCGAGCATCTTGATAATGCTATCAAAAGGCTCAAACAGATTGACGGTGTACAATCAGTAGTCCGCAGGCGTCAGTAGACCCTGCGGTCTTGAATATACGGAGGGTTTTATGGATTTTCAAAGATTTGTACTTGGTGAACTATCTACAAATTCATATCTTTTATTTGATGAAAACAGCGGTGTGGCTGTACTATTTGATGCACCGGCTGAGGCAGAAAAAATACTTGGTTTCCTGACAGAGAGGAAGCTGTGCCTTAAATACATTTTTCTTACCCACGCACACTTTGACCATATTATGGCTCTAAGCGAATTAAAGTCGGCAACCGGTGCACAGATAGTTGTTCACCGAGATGAAGAACAGTATTTAAACGATACATCCCTTAATTTATCATATGTTCCGTTGCCTGCGGTTAAAGCTGATGTCATAGTGGATGACGGTGACATTATTGAGTGTTGTGATGTTAAAATCAAGGTAATTCATACGCCTGGTCATACTATGGGCGGTGTGTGCTACTTGTTTGACGAAACCCTGATTTGTGGTGATACTCTCTTTTGCGGTTCTATCGGCAGATATGATTTCCCGATGGGTGATTTTTATACCGAGATTAAGTCTATAAAAGAAAAGCTGTTGATTTTACCTGATAATATAAAGGCTTTTCCCGGTCACGGTCCATCAACAACAATCGGAAACGAAAGAAAGGAAAATCCGTATTTAATATGAATGATATTTTAAGCCCTTGGGGTATTCTTAATGGGATTCGTCCCGTAAAAATTGCATACAAGCTGTTAAAATCAGGCAAAACTTCTGCAGAAACAGTTGAATATTTCATAAACGAATATGGTGCAAGCCGCGAAAAGGCAGAGCTTGCCGTGCGTGTTGCGAATGTTGAGAGGCCGATAATTGATTCTATGGACGAAAAAGGTGTCAGTATTTACATTGGTATACCATTTTGCCCGACAAGGTGTCTTTATTGTTCGTTTGTCAGCAACAGTGTGGCAAGCAGTGCAAAGCTTATTCCTGAATATCTTGAGTGTCTTAGACGTGAAATTGCATATACGGCAGAAATTATAAAGCACAACAAAAATGTCGTTGAAAGTGTGTACATCGGCGGCGGAACACCCACAACTCTTAGCGCAGAGCAGCTTCGTTTTTTGTTTGATGCAATTTTTTGCGAATTTGATTTGTCAAAAAATAAAGAATTTACAGTTGAGGCAGGCAGACCTGATACCATTACTGCTGAAAAACTGAAGGCAATAAAAGATTTTGGAATTGACCGAATAAGCATAAATCCGCAGTCAATGAATCCCGAAACCTTAAAAACCATCGGCAGAAACCATACTCCTGACGATATTCGTCGAGCATATTCATTAGCAAGAGAATGTGGAATAGATTGCATAAATATGGATATTATTGCAGGGCTTCCGGGCGAAACGGTGGATATGTTTAAACACACAGTTGAAGAGGTCGAAAGACTGAATCCTGAAAATACTACAGTTCATACAATGAGTATAAAGCGTTCGTCTAAACTGAACGAAACTTTAAATGAATACAACCTTACCGATGGTAATAAGGTTGCTGAAATGGTGGATTTTTCTATGAAAACAATAACTGCAGCAGGTAAGAATCCATACTATCTTTACAGACAAAAAAATATGCTTGGCAATCTTGAAAATGTTGGTTATGCAAAGCCCGGTACAGAAAGCCTTTATAACATTTATATAATGGAGGAGGTACAGACCATAATTTCTTTGGGTTGCGGCGGTGTAACAAAGACGGTTGACAGCGAAACCGACCGAATAGAACGAATTTTCAATGTAAAAGAGCCAAAGGATTATATCGAGAGACTTGACGAAATGCTTCACCGAAAGGACGTACTTCTTGGATAGGTTTGAAAATAATACAGGCATCTTATGCGAAGAATAAGATGCCTATTTTTTTAGGCCAAGAAGATAATCTGCTGAAACGTTGAAGAACTTACATATTTCAACAATATCTTGTATACTTGGCTCATAACGATTTGATTCAATATAGGATATTTTTCTTTGAGTCATATTAAGCGCTTTACCTAAAGCAGATTGTGTTAGATTGTTGTCTTCTCGTAAATTTTTTATTTTTTCACCAATAGATAAACTCATTTTAATCACCTTATTTAATGTAACATAGATAAAAAATATCTATTGACATTTAGATGCAAAACGTCTATAATGTTATGTGCATTACAAGGAAAATTAATACAAGGAAGAGGCGTATTTAATTGACTGCAGGCGTATTAACTTTGACAGTGTTTATATTGATTGTTTGTTTAATTTACGAAAAAACCAAACTTATTAAGCAAAAGAAATTGCTTTCTGAGTTGGAAATGTGGCATAAAATTGCGGTTACTGATGATTTAACCGGAATTTATAACCGAGCGGCATATAGTAGACACATAGGAAATTTAAAAAATAAATTAACCAGCAATAATTTCAGTTTTGCAATTGTAGTTTTTGATATAGATGATTTTAAAGCAATAAATGATACATATGGTCATCTTGAGGGTGACAGAGTATTACAGCTTTGTTCAAAAATGCTATGTAACATTTTTACACATCCCGATTATACTGTATATCGAATTGGTGGGGATGAGTTTGCGGTTATATTACAAAATATAACCGAAAATGATTTAATCAACCTTCTAATAAAGATTAGGGAGCAAGAGAAAAAAGATTTAGGATTTAAATTATCCAAGGGTTATTCCTTTTGGGATAAAAATTGTGATTTTTCTGATGTTTTTAAATATGCTGACGAAATGTTATATGCTGATAAAGCTTCAAAAAATGCAAATCGTCAAAATGATGAGAATAAATTCGTTGACAAAATATGTATATAGTGATATACTACTCAAAGTGAATAAAAATTCTTCGGGGCAGGGTGAAATTCCCGACCGGCGGTAAAGTCCGCGACTTGCAGAAATGCAACTGATTTGGTGAAATTCCAAAACCGACAGTAAAGTCTGGATACGAGAAGAAGTTATATGCGATGCATAGATTTTTTTGAGTTTATTCCCCGATTATTTAATCGGGGTTTTTCTTTTTGCAGGGAGTGATATAAGTGAAAAAAATTAATACTTCATGGCTTGTAAGGGTGGCAATGCTTTCGGCTGTTGCAACAATTCTGATGTTGTTTGAGTTTCCGTTGCCCTTTATTGCACCGCCATTTTACGAAATTGATTTCAGCGAGGTTCCTGTGTTTATAGGTGCTTTTGCTATGGGGCCGGGGGCAGGAGTTGCTATTGAGGGCATAAAAATACTGCTTAATCTGATTATAAACGGAACTGTCACAGCCGGTGTGGGTGAGGCTGCAAACTTTGTTATGGGTGCTGTTTTTGTGCTTCCCGGTGCATTTATATATAAAAAAAGAAAGACCAAGTCAAATGCCGTGCTTGGACTGGTAATCGGCACAATTGTTATGGCTGTTGCAAGCTGCTTTATCAATGCGTTTATAATGCTTCCCATTTATGCAGGTGCTTTTAAGATGCCTATTGATGCAATCATTGGTATGGCGACGGCTATCTGGCATTCTGTTGATACTATGCTTGAATTTGTGCTTTTGTGTGTTGCTCCATTTAATCTTTTAAAAGGTATACTTGTTTCGGTAATTACTATACTGATTTACAAGCCTGTCAGTCCATTACTTAAACAAAAATAATAAATGTACAAGAATAACAAAAAAACCTATTGACAAAAAGTGGCTATTAAAGTATAATACATTAGAAGATAGAGGTGCGTTATGTCATCAGTAGGCAAATTTTTATGCTTGCCAGGCAGAATTTGTTGAAAGGGGCAGACGCCGAAGACGGTTTACGGCAAAAAACCGATCTGGCGACCGGAAATAATATTTTGGTCGTTGTCGCAGCAATGCGGAGGGCTATCATATTTAAATGTTGATTTTTGATGCGTTTGTATATGATAGTTGATTTCAGCTATCATTTTTTTATGCCGATTATCATTGAAAAGGAGTTTTAAAATGAAAAACACAGTATTTACAGGAGTTGCAACAGCAATAGTTACACCGCTTAACGAAAATGGTATTGATTACGAGGCTTTTGAAAGGCTTATCAATTGGCAGATTGATGAGGGAATCAACGCAATTGTTGTTGCTGGAACAACAGGCGAAGGCTCGACACTTACAGACGAAGAACACAAGGCTGTAATTCAATTTGCTGTTGAAAAGGTAGCAGGCAGAGTTCCGGTTATTGCTGGTACAGGTTCAAATGATACCGCATATGCAATCGAGCTTACAAAGTATGCGTGCGAGGCAGGTGCTGACGCAATGCTGGTTGTCACACCTTATTATAACAAGGCAACACAAAAGGGCTTAATTCAGTCATTTACTGCTATTGCTGATGCAAGTACAAAACCTGTTATTCTTTATAATGTACCAAGCCGTACAGGCTGCAACATTGAACCTGCGACTTGTGCAGAGCTTGCAAAGCATCCTAATATCGTAGGAATTAAGGAAGCAAGCGGAAACATCTCACAGATTGCAAAGATTGCGTCATTGGTTGGCGATGATATGGATATTTATTCAGGTAATGATGACCAGATTGTTCCCATTATGTCACTTGGCGGCAAGGGTGTAATTTCTGTGCTTTCAAATATTCTTCCAAAAGAAACTGTAAAGATTTGTGATGAATATTTTGCAGGAAACACAAAGGCTAGCGCTGACCTTCAACTGAAGTTTCTTGAGCTTATTGATGCACTGTTCTGCGAGGTTAATCCAATCCCCGTTAAAGCTGCAACTGCGGCTATGGGCTACGGTGAAAACTATCTCAGACTGCCCCTTACACCTATGGACGAGGCTAAAATGCAGAATATGTTCCGATTGATGAAGGAATGTGGAATAGAGATTTAAGAACGAGAGGATTTTTTGATGATTTGTGAAAATTTAGGAGTTTCTGCAAACGGAGCATTAACCTTTGCCGGCAGAGATACTGTTGATTTGGCAAATAAATACGGAACACCCCTGTACCTTATGGACGAAGAACGTATCCGTTATAATTGTCGGGTTTATCTTAACGCAATGCAGGAGCATTTTGGTAAGAGTGCTCTGCCCCTTTATGCAAGTAAGGCTGCCTCCTTTAAACAAGTATACAAGATTATGAAGGAGGAGGGCATGGGAGTTGATGTTGTGTCGGCAGGTGAAATTTGCACCGCTACTGCGGCAGAATTCCCAATGGACAAGGTTTATTTCCATGGTAATAATAAAACCGATGCAGATATCGAGTATGCCATAAAAAATGGTGTTGGCTGCTTTGTGGCAGATAACTGTGAAGAAATTGATGCAATTGATGAAATCTCAGAAAGAATGGGTGTTTGCTCTAAAATTCTTATAAGAATTACTCCCGGCATTGACCCCCATACCTATGACGAGGTTGCAACAGGCAAGGTTGATTCAAAGTTTGGTTCAGCAATTGAAACCGGTGCAGCAGAAGAAATTACCCAATATGCCCTTTCAAAGAAAAGTATTGAAATTTTTGGTTTTCATTGTCATGTAGGCTCAATGGTTTTTGATTCTGATGTGTTCTTCAAAACTGCAGATGTAATGCTGAAGTTTATTGCAAGGATGGAAAAGGAAAAAGGCTTTAAAACCAGAGAGCTTAACCTTGGCGGTGGATACGGAGTACGTTACACAGATGCCGACCCGACAATAGATATCGGTGCAAATATTGCACTTGTTGCAAAGGCAGTAAAGGAAAAATGTGCAGAACTTGGCATAGATGTTCCCGACATCAGAATGGAGCCCGGACGTTCAATCGTGGCCGATGCGGGTATGACATTGTATAAAGTGGGTAGTGTGAAGCAAATCCCAGAATACAGAAACTATGTATCAATTGACGGCGGTATGGCAGATAACCCAAGATTTGCACTTTATAAGTCGGATTATACTGTATTGCTTGCAAATAAAATGAACGAAAAATGTGATTTTAATTGTTCGGTTGTAGGTAGATGCTGTGAATGTGGCGACATTATTCAGGAGAATGTAATGCTCCCGTCATCAGTAAAACGTGGTGATACGGTTGCTGTGCTTACAACAGGCGCATATAATTATTCTATGGCATCAAACTACAACAGAATCCCAAGACCGCCTATTATAATGCTTACAAAGGACGGCGAATACACAGCAGTCCGCAGAGAATCTCTTGAGGATTTGATTAATAATGATTTATAAAAGAAGCCTACGGGCTTCTTTTTGTGTATAAAGACTTTACAAATTGAGAAAAATGTGGTAGAATAACATTGCGACTTAGTTTAATAGTGTTTTATTGCCAATGGTAGCTTTTTTTTGATAAAAATGCCTGCTCTTTTTTGCCTACTGTTGGTGGAAACTTTAAACTGAGTCGCATCAGCGGAGCTGTGCATTTTTTGTGCGTAGCTCCGGCTACGCACTTTTTATTTATATAAAAAAGTGCGGCACCTTTAGTCGCTAAGCCAAACAGAAATCCTCACCCATCAGGGCGAGGATTTCTGCATTTATATTTATTTATTTGCGTTTTTTAAATCATTGTTTCTGATTTCAACACGGCGTACCTTACCGCTGATGGTCTTTGGCAGTTCATCAACAAAGTCCACAATTCTGGGGTACTTATATGGTGCGGTATGTGTTTTAACGTATTCCTGAATTTCCTTTTTGAGTTCGTCTGTGCCAACAGTTCCTTTAGTAAGAACAATTGTTGCCTTTACTATCTGTCCGCGAACCTCGTCAGGAACAGCGGTGATTGCACATTCCAGAACGTAAGGAAGCTCCATGATAACACTTTCGATTTCAAAAGGTCCGATACGGTAGCCTGATGACTTGATAACATCATCAATTCTGCCCACATACCAAAGATATCCGTCTTCGTCCATGGTTGCCTGGTCGCCTGTGTGATAGTATCCGTCGTGCCATGCTTCCTTGGTCTTTTCGTCATCAAGGTAGTAGCCGATAAACAATCCACAGGGAACATTTTCGGATGTCCGTATACAGATTTCGCCTGTGTCACCTGTTTTGCATTCTTTTCCGTCGGGGTCAAGTACAACAACATCATAAAGGGGTGAGGGACGTCCCATAGAACCGATTTTGGGTGTTGTGCCAACAAAGTTTGCAATCGAAAGTGTTGTTTCGGTCTGACCAAAGCCTTCCATAATTTTCAGTCCTGTTGCTTTATAGAACTGATTGTAAACCTCAGGGTTCAGTGCTTCGCCTGCAGTTGTTGCATACTGGATTGAAGACAAATCATATTTTGAAAGGTCTTCTTTGATGAAGAATCTGTACATTGTAGGTGGTGCACAGAAGGTTGTAATGTTGTACTTCTTGAAGAGAGGAAGTATATCATCAGGGTGGAAACGGTCAAAGTCGTATGTGAACACGGCTGCTTCACAGAGCCATTGTCCGTAGAGTTTACCCCAAAGAGCCTTGCCCCAGCCGGTATCAGAAATTGTAAAGTGAAGTCCGTCGGGATTTACATTGTGCCAGAATTTTGCTGTTGTATAGTGTCCAAGTGCATACTTGTATGAATGTGTTGCAATTCTGGGGTAGCCTGTTGTGCCTGATGTAAAGAGCATAAGCATAGGGTCATCACCACAGGGTGAATTTTCGGTACGGTTATAGTGAGTGCTGAAACGCTCGATGTCCTCGTTAAAGTCATACCAGCCGTCTTTTTTGCCGCCAACAAGGAATTTAAGCATATCGGGATATGCTGCTGCGGCTTTTTCGGCTTCAACAGAAACATCACCGTCTGCAGTACATACAATTGCTTTAACGCCTGCCGCTTTATAACGGTAATCAAAATCGTGCTCAACAAGCTGGTTTGTTGCAGGGATTGCGATTGCGCCAATCTTATGAAGGGCAAGCATACAGAACCAGAACTGATAATGACGTTTGAGAACAAGCATAACGGTATCGCCGCGTTTGATGCCCAGAGACTCAAAGTAGTTTGCAACCTTTGCAGAATAACGTTTCATATCCTTAAAGGTGAATGCCCTGTCTGTTTTATCGTTTGCAACCCACATCATTGCAAGCTTGTTGGGGTTTTTGTCGGCAATTGCATCAACGCAGTCAAATGCAAAGTTGAATTTATCGGCATTCTTAAATGAAATTCCGCTGAATACGCCGTTTTCATCAAGAGTTGTATCAATAAAGTTGTCAGCAACAGTTTCTTTTGCTTCCCGTGTGACAGGTTCAATTGATGCTGCAACTTCATTTGTATCATTATAGAAGTCTTCACCTGTGGGATTGAGAACAATTGCATTAAATACACAGCCTTCAGGACTTGTTGCAATCATTCCGTGAGGTGTTGAACTGTCATAAAAGATGGAGTCACCTTCGTTTAAAATTTCGATATGTGAACCAACCTGAACCTTAAGAGTTCCCGATACGATAATATCAATTTCCTGACCTTTGTGGGAACTAAGCTTTATTGGAGCTGTCTGTTCTTCAGCAAGGAAGGGTGCTTCAACCAAAAAAGGTTCTGCCAGCTTGTTTTTGAATTTGGGAGCAAGGTTGTTATAAACAAAGCCTTTTTTGCGTACGATTTTTGCACCTTCGCCCTTGCGGGTAACGGCGTAGGAGGTGAGGGTTGAACTTGTACCCTCGAGAATGTCAATAACTTCAACATTGCAGACCTTTGCACATTTATAAATAAATGTAAAGCTGAAATCTGTTTCGCCTTGTTCAAGGACAAGATAATCGTCAAGCGAAACATCTGTGAGCTTTGCAAGCTCTGCCGGTGTGTAGCCTTTTGCTTCGCGCAGTTCTTTAATACGCTGAGCAACTTCTTTCAAATTGTAATCCATTTTTGTTTTCTCCTCTCGGTGATTTTTTAAAGGAATGTCACAAAAAAACAAACCCATCTCAAAGATTTCTTTGAGACGGGTTATAAAACTCGCGGTACCACTCAAATTACGAAAATAAATTTCGTCACTCTGCAGGCTCTAACAAGCCCTTTGCCTTAACGTAGCAATTCACGAGAGATGTCTACTTGCAAAAGCTTTCGGATCTCCAACTCGGAAGTGATGGGTCATTGGAAAACGTCACCATTGGCTCGCAGCAACCGCCAACTCTCTCAAGGATCAGTAAACCGACCGTCTTCGTCATAGTTTTTTGTGATATTCAATTTACTGTGCATTATACACCTGTGTTTTACATTTGTCAATACTTTTTTTAAAATTTTTCAAATTTTTTTAATCCAATTCGTAGCAATCCTCAATTTTGGCATAATAGAGGGTGTGTAAATCGCCGTTTTTATACCACTTATCAAGAATTTCGGCTGATGTAAGTTCATTTGTCATTTCTGCTCTTGAAACAACTTTACATTCAAAAACAAGACCCTTGCAGGCAACAACGGGTGTTGAAATTTTATTTGCAGTTTTTAATGAAAGACCACATTCGGCAATTTTATCGGTGTCACGACCGCTGTGACTGCCGCAAAAGGTAAGAGCTTCCTTCATTGAATCGTCATAGGGAAAGGTAAGAGTAAACTCTAAAGCGTTATCGGTTGTTGTTTTTGTATAACGACTTTCTCTTACTAAAACCTCTGCTACAGGCATACCCCATACAAAGCCAAACGAACCCCAGCCGATTGTCATTGTATTGGTTTTTTCACCGTTTTTGGTGGTAAGAAAGGCACCTTTTGGCAGAATTTCTGTTGCCTTTTTAAAATATTGAGTTAATGCGTTAATGTCCATACTTAGTCACCTCGTTATATAGTATTCAGAAATTCGGATTCTGATTCGTTTTTCTTATCTCTGCACATAAGAGCCTTAATTGCATCTTCGGGTTTCTTGTTGTTGAAAAGAACATTATAAGCCTCTGTTATGATAGGCATTTCAACACCCTTGTGGTCGGCAAGCTCTTTGGCTGCCTTACAGCTGCGCACGCCCTCAACAACCATATTTACGGTTTTTTGTGCCTCGTCAACAGACATTCCCTGACCGATAAGAATTCCTGCACGGCGATTGCGTGAGTGCATACTTGTGCAAGTTACAATCAAATCGCCGATGCCTGAAAGACCTGAAAATGTTTCAGCCTTTGCACCCATCGCTGTGCCAAGTCGTGTCATTTCAACAAGTCCACGGGTCATTAGAGCTGCTTTTGTATTGTCGCCACAGCCAAGTCCGTCAAGGATTCCGCAGCATAGCGCAATTACGTTTTTAATCGAACCGCCAAGCTCTACGCCGATAATGTCGTTTGAAGTATATACCCTGAATGTAGGATTCATAAAAATATCCTGAATATATTCAGATACCTTGATATCATCAGATGCAACAACGTTTGTTGTCGGAATATTTCGTGAAACCTCTTCTGCATGGCTTGGCCCTGACATAACAGCAATTTTGCAATCAGGAAGTTCCTGTTTTAAAATCTGAGAAATGGTCATATACGAGCCTTCCTCAATGCCCTTTGAAATATTAAGTATAATCTGGCCATTGCTGACATATTGTTTTATGTTTTTCGCAACACCTCTGACACCGTGTGAAGGGGTAGCAATTACGGTTAAATCCATACCGGATACAGCCGAAAGGTCTGTTACAAATGTTATTCCTTCCGGAATTGGAATGCCGGGAAGGAAGGGCTTATTTTCGTGATATTTTTTAAGATTTTCACATTCTGTTTTGTCAAATGACCAAAGTGTCACCTTGTGACCGTTATTGTGAAGAAGAATGGAAACCGCAGTTCCCCAGCCACCGCTGCCTAAAACGCATACATTTGCCATTTTAATTGTCCTCCTTACTGCTAAAGCTGAGCTTATTTTCATTGCCGGCAAGAAGTCTTGATATATTGCTGCGATGCATATAAATTGCAAGCAGAGCAAGCATTGCGGCAAAAACAATAAATTCTGTATCTGGTGTTTTGAACACTATCGCAAGAACAACAAATAAAACTGCTCCCAGAATACTGCCAAGTGAAACATACCTTGAAATTGCCATAATCAAAATGGCAACGACAACAGTGATAAGACCAAGAACGGGTTCGGCAAACAAAATCGCAACAGTTGATACAATTATGCCCTTGCCGCCTTTAAATCTAAAATACAACGGAAAGTTGTGTCCTAAAACTGCACCAATTCCTGCAATATAAACGGCGTTTTGATTGTCTGATAACAATTTTGCAATTAAAACTGCAACAACAGCCTTTAAAATATCACCAACAACAACCAGTATTGCTCCTTTTTTACCTACGGTACGAAGGGTGTTTGTTGCACCTGCATTGCCACTGCCGTGATTGCGGATGTCGTCACCAATCATAATTTTTGATACAATAATTGACGTGTTTATACTGCCAAGAAGGTAGGCAATAATAAGAATTATCAAATTATATAATATGTCCATAGCTAAAATCTCCTTTAAACCTTGCTGCCCTTTTGGTCTTTTTCGCCTTTTTCACGAACGATAAACTTGATGGGAGTTCCACGGAAACCAAAGGCGGCTCTGATTTTATTTTCAAGATACCTGATATATGAATAGTGTGCAAGGTCTGAATTATTTACAAACAAAACAAACGTGGGCGGTTTAACCGATGCCTGTGTTCCATAGTAAATTTTAAGACGTTTACCCTTGTCTGAGGGTGGCTGAACCATTGCGATTGCATCATTGATAACGTCGTTAAGCAAGCCTGTTGAAATACGTTTTTTGTTTTCTTCAACAGCTAAATCAGCCATTTCAAAAAGGTCATCAACGCGCTGTCCGGTTTTTGCAGAAATAAATATGGATTCTGCATACATCATAAAGTTAAAGCCCTCTAAAAGCCTGTCTTTGAAATTCTTCATAGTGTTGGTTTCTTTTTCGACCAAATCCCATTTGTTGACAGCAAAAACTGCAGCCTTGCCTTGCTCGTGAACATATCCTGCAATTTTGGTGTCCTGCTCGGTAACGCCTTCTGTTGCATCAATCATAATCACGCAAACATCAGCACGGTCAATGGAAGTAAGAGCACGGACAACGCTATAACGCTCGACATCCTCGTCAATTTTGCCGCGCTTACGCATACCTGCTGTATCAATTATGACATATTTTTTGCCGTTTCGTTCCAAACGGCTGTCGATGGCATCACGGGTTGTGCCTGCAATGTCGCTGACAATAACACGGTCTTCACCCAATATACGGTTTACAAGTGATGATTTGCCTGCATTTGGTTTGCCAACGATTGCTATGTGTATGACATCTTCATCCTCATCCTCGCCGTCATCCTCGGGGAAGTGTTCGGCAACCATATCCAAAAGGTCACCAACACCAAGACCGTGAATGGATGATACCATCACAGGGTCGCCAATACCCAGATTATAGAACTCATAAGCTTCCATCGGCGGGTCGCCGGGGTTATCAACTTTGTTGCATACTAAAATTACGGGTTTGCCGCATTTTTGAAGCATAGCCGCAATATCCTTGTCAGCGGCAGTCATACCGTCACGGACGTTAACAACAAACAAAATAACATCGGCTGTGTCAATTGCTAAGTTTGCCTGATTGCGCATTTGCGAAAGAATAATATCCTTGCTGTAAGGCTCGATACCGCCGGTGTCTATAAGGGTAAATTCTTTGCCCAGCCATTCTGCATCTGCATAGATACGGTCACGGGTGATGCCGGGTGTATCTTCAACAATGGCAATCCTTTTACCTGAAATTTTATTGAATAATGTAGACTTACCCACATTGGGGCGTCCAACAATTGCTACTATCGGTTTCATATTTTCACCAATCCTTTGCATAATTAAATTTATTTTATCACAAAAACTGGAAAAATACAAGATTTATCTTGATAATTTAAGTAATATGTGATATTCTTAGTGAAAGAAAAAACATATTAAGGATGGTTTTAACTATGAAACAAAGAGAAAAATTTTCTTCCCGTCTGGGCTTTTTGCTTATCTCGGCGGGATGTGCAATTGGTCTTGGAAATGTTTATCGTTTCCCCATTATTACAGGGGCATATGGCGGCGCATTATTTGTACTGATTTATATTGCATTTTTGCTTTTGCTTGGGCTTCCTATAATGACAATGGAGCTTGCAGTTGGCAGAGCAAGCCAGCGAAGCATTGCATCATCGTTTGATGTTCTTGAAAAGCCCGGTCAAAAGTGGCATTGGCTGAAATATATGGGCATTGCGGGAAATTATCTGCTTATGATGTTCTACACTGTTATTTCAGGTTGGATGCTGATATATTTCTTTAAGTATCTAAGTGGTTCAATAATGGAATTCAAGACAGCCGAGGAGCTTGGCGGGGTTTTTGGATCTGTTGTTTCAAATCAGGGTCTTTTAATTGGTTCAACTGTTGCTGTTATAATCTTTTGTTTTGGAATTTGCTCTTTAGGTCTTCAAAAGGGTGTCGAAAAGATAACTAAGGTTATGATGATTGCTCTGTTTGTTCTTCTTATAGGTCTGGCAATATATTGCTGCACCTTGGAAAATGCAGCAGAAGGTCTTAAATTCTATTTAGTTCCCTCGCTTGACGGCGTTAAGAAATCAGGCCTTATGACAGTTATTTCTGCCGCAATGGGTCAGTCCTTCTTTACACTTAGCATAGGTATTGGCTCAATTGCAATATTTGGCAGCTATATTGACAAAAACAGGAGTCTGGCAGGAGAAGCAATCACAATTATGTCGCTTGACACTCTGGTTGCTTTAATGTCAGGGCTTATAGTTTTTCCTGCTTGCTTTACCTATAACAACGGCGTTACTGCCGATGCATCATCAGTTGGTGCAAGCTTTCTGTTTACCACTTTGTCAAGCATATTCAACAGTATGCCGGGCGGTAGAATTATTGGTACACTGTTCTTTGTATTTATGATATTTGCATCGCTTTCTACTGTTATTGCGGTGTTTGAAAATATTATGTCCTTCTGGCTGGAACTTACATCAATGAGCCGTCGCAAGGTTGCAATTATAAATATTGTTTTGATGATTGTTTTGTCACTTCCTTGTGTTCTGGGCTTTACAGTATGGTCAGATTTTCAGCTTTTCGGCAAAGGTATAATGGATTTAGAGGATTACACTGTGTCTAACATCCTGCTCCCTGTAGGAAGTCTTATGTATGTTCTTTTCTGTACAATGCGTTATGGCTGGGGCTGGGACAAATATTTTGCTGAGGTAAACAGCGGAACAGGTCTTAAACTTCCAAAGTGGCTGAAGCCGTATATGAAATATGTTTTGCCGCTTGTTATAATTGCTGTATTGATAATGTCGGTGTTTTAAGATTAATTATTGAGGTGTTGCACAGTCAACGCCTCTTTTACTTTGTGTGAGGTTTAAAGGACACCAAATTATATATACTAACAAAAAGGAGAGTGATAAATATGGCAGACAGAATGTATTTATGTATTGATTTAAAGAGTTTTTATGCATCGGTTGAATGTGTAGAACGCGGCCTTGACCCGATGGCAACCAACCTTATTGTTGCAGACCCCGAACGTTCGGATAAAACAATCTGTCTTGCCGTAACCCCTGCAATGAAGGCACTTGGAGTAAAAAACCGATGCCGTGTTTTTGAAATTCCCCCAGCTATTGATTATATTATTGCAGAACCCAGAATGCAAAAATATATTGATTATGCTGCAGAAATCTATGCAATTTATCTTAGCTTTGTATCGAAAGACGATATACACGTTTATTCCATTGACGAGGTGTTTATTGATGTGACAGATTATCTTGCTATGTACAGAATGACCGCCAAGGAACTGGGTGTTGCAATAATGGAGGAGGTTTATAAAAAGCTGGGTATACGGGCAACCTGCGGTATTGGTACAAATCTGTATCTGGCAAAGGTAGCCCTTGATATTACGGCAAAGCACGCAAAAGATTTTGTGGGTTTTCTTAATGAGGAATTATACAGAAAAACCTTGTGGCAACACCGACCGATAACGGATTTCTGGCGTATAGGCAGGGGCACTGCAAGACAGCTTGAGGCTATGGGTATATACGATATGAAGGGTATAACACGCGTATCCGAAGATGTTCTGTACAATAAATTCGGCATTGATGCCGAACTTCTTATAGACCACGCCTGGGGCAGAGAAACAACCACAATGGCAGATATTAAGAATTACCAACCAAAGACCAATTGCCTTACAAGCGGTCAGGTGCTTATGCGGGACTATACCTTTGAGGAGGGCAAACTTATCGTAAAGGAAATGATGGATTTACTTTGTCTTGATATGGTTGAAAAAGGGCTTGTCACAAAATCGCTGACGCTTCATATAGGATATTCAAATTCACTTAAAATTCAGCCCGCTCACGGAAGTATCTCTCCCGATATAGCCACTAATGCAGACAGTATTCTTGTGCCATTGATTGCCAATTTGTACAGCAGGATTGCCGACCCGCGATTTACTGTGAGAAGGATAAATATATCCTGTAATAATGTTACTGCAAAGCAGCAATACGAGCAGCTGAGTATGTTTGATGATTTTGATAAACTGGATAAAAACAGCAGAATTCAAAAGGCGGTAATAAAGATAAAAAAACAGTTTGGCAAAAATGCGGTTTTTAAAGGAATGGATTTAGAAGAAAGTGCAACAACTCTTGAGAGAAATAAGCAGATAGGAGGGCACAAAAGTGGCGAATAAACCAAGAATGAAGATGTCTGCATCCGACCGTGCAAAACAGTTTATGCCATTTTCGGCATTGAAGGGTTTAGATGAAGCTTTACGTGAAAAGGAACGTGTGATTGTCGAAAAAACCGAACTGTCCGAGGAGAGTGCGGAAGATATTGCCAATACTCTTAATCTTATTGAAAAAGGAACATATGTACAGGTTGTGTATTTTGCTGACGGTGAGTATATTTCGGCAGAAGGAATGGTTACAGCATTCGACAAGGTTTTTAGAAGAATGACAGTTGTTAAAACCGAGATTGAATTTGATGATATTTACAGGCTTGATATAAAGTCATACTGATTTTTCCTCAATAACAGATTGGAAATTAATTCGACAAATCATTGACAACATAATTGCTTTGCGATATAATTTAAATAGTAAAATATTACAACAAAATGAAAGGAAGAAAACCGATGAAAAAAATATTTTATTCCCTGATTTTTGTGTTGCTGATGCTTTTTGGTGCAACCAATTGCATTGCAGCAGAAGAAACCTACCTTATTCACAAGAATCAAAGTTTTGATCATCATAAGGTGGGCGACAAGCCAAGTGCATTTGTATGGCATCCCTGTAAATCTGAAGTAATTGTTGTAGACAGCGTTTACTACGATGAAGAGCCGTTGCGTCTTGCTGCCCTTAACAATGCAGAAGTTGTCAAGATTGAAAAAGACGGCAACGTTGATAACCTTGCGGCAAAGTTCAATGCTGTTGAAGCTATCAATGGCGAGTCAGCTATGGCACGTGCGCTTATTCAGTATTACCCCATTAAAGAAAATGGTGTTATAAGCTTCTCGTTCAGAGTGGATGATTTTAATACAGATAAAATTGTTTGGTTTAACGGTAATGTTATTAAAAACCGAGATATAAACTATGCTGACAACAATAATCTGTTTAACTTTATTAAGATAGAGGGGAATAAGATTTATTTCAATGACAGCCAGTTGATTGCCGAAGATATAAAGGCTGATACCTGGTACAGAATTGATCTTGCATTTAACCTTAAAAGCAGCGAAGGAACATTTTATTTTAACGGCAATCCAAAATCGGTTACATTGCCAAAGGAATTGTTAAATGTTTCTGAAGTGCGCTTTGATTTTCCTGTGTCAGCCGGCAATAACGAAGGTGGCTGGTACATTGATGACCTTAGAATTTATGAAGCAGAAGAATTGGTTGATGACGCGATAATTAATGCTCAGTGGAAGGAATTTACCGACAGCACCTTCTATACCAGCTATGAGTTTGACTCAAGCCGTCAGACTTGCTATGACTTTATGGCATTCCTCAGAAGCAAAGGCAGACGTTTTGCAGTTATTCATACAAATAAACTATTCGACGGCAAAAAAGTAATAGAACTGCCTGTTAAGTTTACAAGTAAAGACAATAAGGTTATAGTTCCCATTCGTGCTGTTGCAGAAAGCTATGGCGCAAAGGTTGATTGGGATGATCCCACCTGGACAATAACAGTTACATATAGCGGCAAAGAGCTTAAAGTGGTTCCCGGCAAAAATAACTATTATATAAATGGTGTGTCTAAAGAATTACAAAACCCTGTGACATTGGTTGATGGATATTCGTATATCAGGATTGATGATTTGCTCACATTCCTTGGCAAAGAATACACACTGCAGAAGGACATTCTGTGGCTTGATAATCCTGCTGAATTTAACTGGCATATGCCCATTAATGAAAGCGGCAATGAACTTTCGGGTGCAAGCAATACTTCACTTGATGAAAATATCTACAACCGCACCTTAAGAATGTGTCTTTTTGACAGACCTTTGGATGAAGATATTGACGCTGCAATAAAAACATACAGCCCCAATAATCAGCATCCTCGTGTTGAATTTACACCTGAATCTCTTGCTCGCATAAAAGAGGGTGCAAAAACCGATAAACAGCTCCAAATGATTATCAACAACATTTTTGTATCAGCAGAAAAAATCATTGGCAAGCCCGGAGTTGAACGTAAACTTCACGACGGCAAGCGTGCAGGATATATCGGTACAACCGGTGATTATTTGTCAAGCTTGTCAGCGGCTTATCTGCTTTCTGATGATGAGGCAAAAAAGGCGGAATATAAATCAGAAATGTGGCGTCATATTTGTCACGTTGGTGATCCCGAGCTTTTCCCCGACTGGCATATGCAGCAGAACTCTGCTCTCGGCACTTGCGAAGGAATGTATGGTTTTGCACACGCATTTGACTGGGTTGACTGGACTCAGGAAGAAAAAGATTTTATAGTTGACATATGCAGGCGCAACGTCTTTGACCATGCACTGCACGCCTATACCTGTAACGGACACGCGTGGTATCACAGTATATGTTACGGCAATGGCAATCAGTCGCTTATTTCCAACGGCGGTGTTATGGTGGCAGCTATTGCTATGTATGATGAAGACCCCGAATACTTCCAGGATGTAATCCGTGGCGCACTTCGTGCAACCGAGGGCGGTACCATTGTATACTTCCCTAATGGCGAATACGCAGAAGGCATCTCTTACTGGCGATATGCAGGTGGCAGATTCCCGCATGTATTCAAAACAATGCAGACATCAATGGGTACCGACTGGGGCAGAACTGAAATTCCCGGCGTATTGGAAACTGCGACATTCCCCTTCCGTATGCGTGGTGCAACCACTGCCTATTCATTTGGTGACGGTCAGGCAGAGGATGCTATAATCCCACTTATGATGTTCTGTGCCGACCAGACCGACAACAAATCTCTCGCTCAGTACAGAAAAGATATAATGGGACAGTCAGGCTCTATTGTGGATGTTGCCAACTGGGTGTTTGACACAGCCGAATACAAGCAGGGTCTTGATGTTTATGATGCTGATATTCATAATGTAAACAACTCGACAGTTGTTATGAAAACCGGTTGGGGCTTGGCAGATACAACAGTTGCATTCCACGGCGGCGCCTCCAATGACCCACATGGTCACTCGGGCGACCCCGGCTCGGTTCAGTTTGATATGAGCGGTGTCCGCTTTGGTATAGACCTGCCTCGTGACGAATATAACCTGCGTGACCTTGGTCACTATAACAAAAAAAGAGTTGATGAGTTCTGGCCCGATGGCTACTACCTTAGCGGCGGTTACTATTACCGTTCCAAGGGCGAGGGCCACAACACGGTTGTTGCAAACCGTCAGTATACCAACTCTCTTGACCCCAAAACCACAAAAGCCATAGATTTGAACGGTGCAACCGAATTTATCAAAACCGAGTTTAGCGAAACTACATCCTATGCAATCCTTGATATGACAGATACAAATGATATTTATGAATCTGCTATCCGTGGGGTTAAGCTTGATAAGGTAAACGATACAATCGAAATTCAGGACAATTTTAAGGCAAAGACCGAAACAGATTTCTTGTGGTCAATGCACACATATGCACAAATCGAGATTTCAGAGGACGGCAAATCTGCAATTCTTACACAGAACAACCAGAGAATTAAGGCAACAATCATCAACAATTGTGACTACAAGTTCGAGGCCCTGCCTGCAGCCTTTGATGAAACCTACGGAACATCCGTAAAACCGCCTTTTGAAACACCAAACGTTGTATATGGTGAAGATGACCCATTCTACATTCTTCACGGTAAAGCCTGCGATGTGCTCAGCGATGCAAGAAAGCTGGCTGTAAGAACCGAAAAGGGTGAAGACGTTAAAAACTTTGTGCTTGCGGTAACCTTCCAGCCCTATATTGAAGGTAACACTCCTGTTCCTGAATACGTTCCGTATGAGAAGTGGGAGATCAAGGGCGTTGGACGTCAGAACCTTGAGTCAGTTACGGTTGACGGCAAGCCTCTTGATACCTTTAAACCCGACAAGTACAATTATTCAGTTCTTGTTGTTACCGAAAAATCCGCAGTTCCTGAAATTACAGCAGTAGCTGCAGATCCGGAAGTTCAGATTGAAACAATTAAAGCAACTACCGTTCCCGGTGCTACCAATCTGATTCTAAAAAAGGACGGGGCAACCGTAGGACGGTACACATTCCTGATTACTCCAATAAATAACACCGCAAAGTTCCACAGCGACAAACAGCTTCCGATTTATTCCTATTCTGTTTCGTCAGAGCCTCAGACACAAAACGGTGTTGCAAACCTGTTTGACGGTAATTTCGCCACAAAGTATGCAACCGATGAACAGGGCGGCAATGTAATTATGGATTTGGGCAGCGTTGTTGAGGGCAACCTTAAACTCAACATTTCTTGCCTCAGTGGTGATAAACGTACTGAAAACTTCAAGATTGAATATTCGCTTGATGGTATTGACTATACCGAGGTATTTAACGGCACAAACAGTGGTACAACAACCGGAATAGAACAGTTTGATATTGGAAACAAAGCAAGATACGTAAGAGTTAGCTTCTATGGTTCCAGCCAGGGTGCTTGGGTATCTGTAACAGAACTGTTTGTATCTAAAGAATAAGATAAAGACATTGCATCGTATAGTTAGTGGATAGAATTAAATATCTTGCATACAACCCTCCATTATTGATGGAGGGTTGTATGAATTATTTATATAATAGGAAATTGCGCAATTCCCTATCATATAAAAACGATATTTAGATGCCCGTGCAAAATTTTCGGCTATGCCGAAATGCACTTGGGCAAACAAAGCGTTATTACTCCGACCGCCGCCTGCGGCGAGCGGCGTAGCCGCTTTGTTCTGAATCAAAAGGAAGGATAAGGTTTACATAATGAAAACTGCAAAACTCAGAAAAGACTTTACAACAGGAAGCATACCTCGTCAGCTTTTTAATCTGATGATACCGTTTATGCTTTCAAATGCATTGCAGGTGGTATATTCAACCATTGATATGATTATTGTCGGAAAATATGTGGGCACAGCAGGTCTTTCTGCCGTTTCTCAATCAAGTCAGATATTGAATTTTGCCACAATGGTATGTCTTGGCTTTTCAAATGGTGGACAAGTTCTGATAGCACAGGCATTAGGTGCCGGAAAGAAAAGGGAAACCAACAGTCTGGTTGGCACGTTATTTTCGGTAATACTTGCGATGGGTCTGCTTTTTTCATTTTTGATTATATTTTCAAAGAATATAATAATCAAAGTGATGAATATTCCGCCGGAGTCTGTCGCAATGTCAGATGACTATCTTATAATCTGTGGACTTGGAATGGTATTTACAGCAGGATATAATATGGTATCTGCAATTCTGCGAGGTATGGGCGACTCGAAAAGACCGTTACTTTTTATTGCCATTGCATCTGTCGTAAATCTTGTTCTTGATATACTGTTTACCGGCATATGGGGATGGGGCGTAGCCGGTGCGGCTTGGGCAACAATAATTGGTCAGGCTGTGTCATTTATATTTTCTATTTATTACCTTTATAAGAATAAAGAAGAATTTGGATTTGATTTTAAGCTTATAAGCTTTAAGCCGATTATAAAATATGTAAAGATGATATTAAGCCTTGGAACTCCTATGGCAATCCAGTCGGGATTTATAAATATTTCGATGCTGTATGTAAATTCAATGATAAATTCCCTTGGCGTTGTCGAGTCTGCAACATTTGGTATTGGTGTCAGAATTGATGATATTATGAACAAAATATCAATGGGTATACAATATGCTGCGCTTCCGATGATAAGCCAGAATATTGCTGCAAAGAAATTAGATCGTGCAAAGTCGGTTGTTCATTCGGCGTGGTTTTTTTCTACAACATTCACAGTTGTTTTTTTGACATTGTATCTTTGCTTTGGAAAAGAACTGTTTATGCTTTTTTCGGATGATGTGGCAGTACACAGCCTGGCGTCAACCTTTATCAGCGCAATTGTATGGCTGTTTATACCATTTGCCATAATGCGTGGAACGGGTGCTTTTATTCAGGGCATTGGCAATGTAAAGTTTGGTATGGTGCTTTCAATTCTTGATGGTGTTGCACTGAGAATTGGTCTTAGCTGGCTTTTTGGAATATACTTTAATTTTGGATTTTACGGCTTTGTTCTTGGATATGCATTAGCTCCTTTTGGTTATGCAATTCCGTCGCTTATATACTTTTTAAGCGGAATATGGAAAAAACGCAAAATACTTGCTGATGATATATAAATTACTGCTGGATTGAGAAATACCTCAATTCAGCAGTTTTTACTTTGAGTTGTAACCAAAACACCGCCACAGAATATACTGAAAACAAAAGGATTGGTGGTAGAAATGTTCAAAAAGCGAAGGTGCTGTTGTCGCAGTAATTTAAAGGGAGCAGGCTTGCTTTTGATAGCCATAGGAGTGGGGTTATTTCTTGCTTATGCTATACCCAGATATCTTTTGATTACTTTGCTGGGAATTGGCTTGATTGGCTCAGGAGTATGCTTTCTGGTAAAAAAATAAAAAGGAGTGAATGTAATGAAAATAGTGGTAGTTAAAGCACCCAAAATTTTAAGGGGAATTTTAAAAAGTATTTTTAAGATTAAAAACGAAGCAAACTAATATACATAATGCAAAAAAGCCATAGGTGCACAACGACACTTATGGCTTTTATCTTTTGTGTTTGAGTATTAAACAGCTCTCTGTACTTTGCCTGATCTCAAGCATCTTGAGCAAGCGTAAACTCTTTTGGGAGTACCGTCAACAACAGCTCTAACTCTTCTGATATTAGGCTTCCAGGTTCTGTTTGCACGACGATGTGAGTGAGAAACCTTGATTCCAAACTTTAATTCTTTTCCGCAAATTTCACATTTTGCCATTATATATACACCTCCAATTATAAACATAATAAATCAACTTAAAGTATTATAACAGAATAATTCCATTTTTGCAAGAGTTTTTACAAAAAAAATTAAAAAAATAAAAAAATTTATAATAATATAAAAAAAAGATGCTTTTGTGTAAATCTTTTTAGCAAACAATGTTATATAATTTTAATAATAATACAAAAAGGAGAAGATTTTAATGAAGTGTATTATAGGCGGTAAGGTTATTCTGCCCGACAGAGTGGCGGACAATCTGGCAATTGTCTTCGACAAAAAAATCGAAAAGATAGTTAATGCAAGTGAAATTAATACAGCAGATTATGAAATAATTGATGCGTGCGGCAAGTATGTATCTCCCGGTCTTGTGGATATGCATATTCACGGTTATTTGGGTGCAGACGTGTCAGACGGCGATATTGATGGCGTTAAAAAGATGGCACAGGGCATCATCAAAAATGGTGTTACTGCTTGGTGCCCCACAACAATGACCGTATCCAAAGAAGAGATTGAGACCGCTTTTGATACTGTGCGTACATTAAAAAACAGCGGCGAATACTACGGCTCAAGAATTTTGGGTGTCAACAGCGAAGGTCCGTTTATTAATGCAAAAAAGAAGGGTGCTCAGGCAGAGGAACACATTTTAAAGCCGGATAGTGATTTTATAAAAAAACATTCCGACATTGTAAAGCTGTTTACTGTTGCGCCCGAGGTTGATGGTGCAAAAGAATGTATCAAAAATGTTTCTGAGGAAACAAATGTACTTGTTTCAATGGGTCATACAGATGCAACCTATGAAGAAGCACTTTCGGGTATAGAATATGGTGTACGCCACACTACACATCTTTTCAATGCAATGACAGCTCTTTCACATCGCAGTCCCGGTGTTGTTGGTGCAGCACTTTCAAGTGATAATGTAAGTTGCGAGCTTATTGCTGATACATTCCATGTAAACAAAGGCCTATTTGGTCTTATTGCAAAGATTAAGGGAGACAAGCTCTGCTTAATTACCGACTGTATCAGGGCAGGCGGTATGCCGGATGGTGACTATACTCTGGGTGGTCAGCCGGTACATAAAGAGGGTATTAAATGTCTTATGCCTGACGGAACAATTGCAGGCAGTGTACTTAATCTCAATGAGGCGGTTTATAATCTTTTTGAAAACACCGACCTTGAAATTTATGAGGCGGTTGCCTGTGCATCACTTAATCCTGCAAAAGCGTTAAACGAAGATGCAGAAATCGGCTCGCTTGAAGAAGGCAAGCGTGCAGATATAATCATAGCTGATGAAAAGTTTAATATTAATATGACAATTCTTGGCGGAGAAATAAAATATAAAGGAGAATAATTATGTTAGCAAAACTCGAACCCGGATTTATGCCTATGGTAAAGGTTATTAATGACTATAAGGAGGCAGTCAGCAAAGCAGACTCACAGAAGGTTGTTATTGCTGTAGAAAGAAACAACGGTCTTATAGCGGTTTATAATCTTGATACCTTTAAGGATGGTACAGGTCACGACGAAGAAAATTATGGCATTGTTGAAAGAATTATAAAAACTCTGCTTTGGGCAAAGGGCGGATATAAAGTATACATCGCAGGCTCAAAGTACATTTATGACCGCATTGCGGATGATTATCGCGTAGGCGGTGCAAGAGAGTTTGATTTTAACTTTATGGCTCGTGTTTATGAAAAACCCTTTGAGGTTATTTATATTGAAAACATCGCTGATGCACCGGCTGAAAACGATGTTTCATCGCCGGTTGGCCGTCATCTTGACGGTTGCCGTATCGGTTTTGACGCAGGCGGCAGCGACCGCAAGGTTTCAGCCGTTGTTGATGGTAAAACTGTATATTCCGAAGAAGTTGTATGGTTCCCAAAACTTGAGAGTGACCCCAAGTATCATTATGAGGGCATACTTAATGCAATGAAGACAGCGGCATCACATATGCCAAGAGTTGATGCTATCGGTGTTTCTTCTGCAGGCGTTTATATTGACAACAAAATTATGGTTGCATCTCTCTTTATCAAGGTTTCTGACGAGGACTTTGAAAAGCACGTTAAGAATATGTATCTTGATGTTGCAAAAGAAATTGGTGACGTTCCTGTTGAAGTTGCAAATGACGGTGATGTTACTGCTCTTGCAGGTGCAATGAGCCTTGAGGACAACAACGTTTTAGGTGTTGCAATGGGCACAAGTGAAGCGGCAGGTTATGTTGACAAAGACGGTAACATTACAGGCTGGCTTAACGAACTTGCGTTTGTTCCTGTTGACTTTAACAAAGACGCAATGGTTGATGAATGGAGTGGCGATTACGGCTGCGGTGTTAAGTATTTCTCACAGGATGCTGTAATTAAACTTGCTCCCAAAGCCGGAATTGAACTCGACGAAAGCCTCTCACCTGCCGAGAAACTCAAAGTTGTTCAGGGTCTTATGGAAGAAGATGACCCAAGAGCGGCAGATATTTATGATACAATCGGTACATATTTTGGTTACACAATTGCTTACTATTCAATGTTCTATGACATCAAGCACGTTCTTATTATGGGTCGTGTAACAAGCGGTAAGGGTGGTACAATTCTTCTTGCTAAAGCAAATGAAGTTCTCAGTACAGAATTCCCCGAGCTTGCAAAGAAGATTGAGCTTCACATTCCTGACGAAAAAGCAAGAAGAGTAGGTCAGTCGGTTGCGGCTGCAAGCCTTCCTAAAATCGGTTAATATATGTTAAAAAAACTCCTCATTGAGGAGTTTTTTTATGTCTTGAAATGTATTCACTTGGTGACATTCCAAAGTGTTGCTTGAACATCTTTGAAAAACTGTATATGTCGGGATAGCCAACCGATGATGCCACAACCGTAACACTCTTTTTTTTCTCGGTCATTAATGATGCGGCAATTGACATTCTGTAGTTAAGCAGATATTGCTTTGGAGAAATGCCCATCCTTTTTTTGAACATAGTAGAAAAATAACAGCGTGCCAGATTAAGACGGCCTGCGATTTCTGTGGCTGTCAGGGGATTCATATATTCTGAATGTATACAGTCTAAAGCCTGGCTGATATAGTCGGCACTATCATCTGCTTGTTCAAGAAGTATATCAAACAATTCCCAAAGTCGGGCACAAAGAAATGCACTGCGTCCGTTTGATTTCTTACTGCAATTTTTCATTTTATTAAAGATACCAATAGCCTCAGGACAGTAAATTGTATCCTTGAGTTCGACAGGTAGTTTGCTGTTACAGGTAAATCCAACCCAGATATAACTCCAGGGTTTTTCACTATCGGCTTCGTAATATGTTTCAACATATGGTGGGATAACAAACATTTCTCCGGGACCAAGATTATACTCTTTGTCGCCTATTTTATAATATCCGTATCCCGAAACAATATAATGGATAAGCCAGTATGTGCGCACCGCGGGCCCATAGGCGTGGGATTTTTCGCAATCACCAAAGCCAAAGTGTACGGGGTTTATTCCTTGATATTTATAATCTGTAATAATAACATTATTGCTCATAATCATAAAATTCCTCACTTAAAAAAACAAAATGACAAACTTTTGAAACAGTATACCATTTCAATATAATATATGTCAAGTTATAATCAAATAAAAACAATATAAAAGGGAGGTCTTTTTTGTGAAAATAACATTTATGGGTGCAGGAAGTACAGTTTTTGCACGAAATGTAATAGGGGACTGTTTTTGCGTTGAATCTCTTAGAGACAGTGTTTTTGCACTTTATGACATTGATGCAAAACGCCTTGAGGAAAGCAGAACAATTTTAGAGGCTATTCGCACGGCTAAGGGTGGCTATGGTAAAATTGAGTGCTACGTTGGCATTGAACAGCGCAAAGACGCTCTGCGTGGTGCTAACTTTGTTATTAATGCAATTCAGGTGGGCGGTTATGAACCTTGTACAGTTACAGACTTTGAAATCCCCCAAAAGTACGGTTTAAGACAGACAATCGGTGATACTTTAGGCATAGGTGGCATTATGCGTGCCCTTCGTACAATCCCTGTTCTTGAGGGTTTTGCAAGAGATATGGAAGAAGTTTGCCCCGATGCGTTGTTCCTTAACTATGTTAACCCGATGTCAATGCTTACAGGCTATATGCAAAGATATACAGGTGTTAACACCATCGGTCTTTGTCACAGTGTTCAGGTTTGTTCAAAAATTCTTTTGAAGAGATTTGGTATGGAAGATAAACTCGAAGGAAGAAAAGAACTTATTGCCGGCATCAACCATATGGGCTGGCTCCTTGAACTCAAGGATAAAGATGGTGTTGACCTTTATCCGATAGTTAAAGCACAGCTTGATGAATATTTGGCACGCGAGGATGCGGTTGACAAAGTGCGTCTTGATTATGTCAGAAACCTTGGATACTACTGCACAGAGTCAAGTGAGCATAATGCAGAATACAACAATATGTACATAAAGAGCAAGTACCCTGAACTTATTGATAAGTACAAAATTCCTCTTGACGAATATCCACGCCGCTGCGTTGAACAGATTGATGGCTGGAAGAAGGAATATGCAGAAATCCTTGAAAACGGCGTAAAAGACCACGAACGCAGTCACGAATATGCATCATGGATTATGCAGAGTATTGTTGAAAATATTCCCTATGAGTTTGGCGGAAACGTTCTTAATAAAGGACATTTGATTTCAAACTTCCCCGAAGAGGCTTGTGTTGAGATTCCCTGTTTCTCAGACGGACACGGTATTCATCCTACATATGTGGGGGCTCTTCCCGTGCAGCTTGCTGCTATGAATATGAACTGTATCAATGTTCATTTGCTTACAATTGAGGCAGCTAAAACAAGGAAAAAGGAACATATCTATCACGCTGCAATGCTTGACCCCCATACATCAAGCGAGCTTGACGTTGATACAATCAAGAAAATGGTTGATGAGCTTATTGCGGCTCACGGCGATTATATGTCGATGTACGTATAAAGTTTTAAAACAGATAAAATGTTCTGTTGTAAGTGATATACACCACCAAAAGCCAGATGCTTTTGGTGGCGTTTTCATACTTATTTAGATTTTTTAATTGACATTACTTTGATTTCTTTAAAATAGAGTTGATTGTTTGGGGTATTTATGATATTCTATCTAAGAGGTGACTGATTTTGTCTTTGCTTACACAAGAAAATTATTTTGATGAACTAAATATAGGGACTTTGCTTGACCGCGAAGAAGTTGTGCTTGACAATCAATTGATTAGCAAAGAAATTGCACATAGGAGTGTTCTTGTCACAGGTGCCGGCGGAACAATAGGCTCGGAACTTTGCAGACAGATTGCGGTTTATAATCCCGATAAGCTGATTCTTGTTGATATATATGAAAACACTATGTATCAGCTTGAAAACGAGCTTGAAGAAAGATTTCCACGATTGAGTGTTGTTTCACTTGTGGCGTCCGTAAGGGATAACGAAAGACTTCAGATAATATTTAATACATATCGTCCGGATATCGTTTTTCACGCAGCGGCACACAAGCACGTGCCTCTTATGGAAACAAGTCCGGGTGAAGCCGTAAAAAATAATGTTTTAGGGACATTAAATACTGCAAAATATGCAGCAGAGAGCGGTGCAAAAAAATTTATTCTTATTTCCACAGATAAGGCGGTTAACCCAACCAATGTTATGGGTGCCAGCAAACGTATATGCGAAATGATTATAAGTGCATTACAAAATAGCACCAACACAGAGTTTGCAGCAGTGAGGTTTGGCAATGTTTTAGGTTCAAGCGGTTCGGTTGCGTTGCGGTTTCAAAGGCAGATAAAACAAGGCGGGCCGGTAACTGTTACTCACCCGGAAGTTACAAGATATTTTATGACCGTGTCCGAGGCTGCTCAGCTTGTTCTTCAGGCAGCGGCTTATGCTAAAGGCGGCGAAATGTTTGTTCTTGATATGGGTAAACCGGTAAAAATTCTTGATTTGGCAAAACGGATGATTTCTCTTGCCGGACTTGAGCCTGAACGTGATATAAAGATAGAATTTACCGGTCATCGGCCCGGGGATAAAGAATTTGAGGAGCTTTTAACCGCAGACGAGGGTCTGACGGCAACCGAACACAAAAAGATTTTTGTTGCAAAGGCTGAATTTGTTGACATAAATGAACTTATGCAAAAAATCGAAAAACTAAAGTCAGTGGTTGACAAAGATAGCGAAATTATAAAATCTGTTATTGCAGATGTAGTTCCTACATATTGTATTGGTATTTAATGTAAATTAAGGTAGAATAATTACCAAAAAAATCGATAAAGCATTGACAGAAGAATTGTTTACTTGGTATAATAAAAGATGTCTTTGGACAATTGATGAATGAAATTTATACAGAAAAGGACTGTCTGTATATGCAGGCAGCCTTTTCTGCCGTTTTAAAAAGGAGAATTAACGTGCTTCTCACGTTAATTCTGCCTTCGGCACTTGATTTAAATCGCACCATCGAAATTTTTGCACAAAGTGCGAAACGACGATGTGCGTAATCTCCATTTTACGCCTTATCTCGCCCACGGATAAGAAACAGGAGATTCACAATAAATATTTGTGGGCGGAAAGGCTATGGAGATTAAAATGCCGATTACAGAAATTTTACAAAAGAATGCGGATTTTTATCCCAACGATGTGAGTCTGGTTGAAATTAATCCAACCCACGAAAATCAAACAAGGCTGACATGGCGTGAATACTCGCTTATCGAGGCAAACCCCAACGAAGCCTACAGAAAGGAAATCACCTGGAGCGAGTTTAACAAACGTGCAAACCGTTTTGCAAACTTTCTTCTGTCAAGAGGAATTAAAAAGGGCGACAAAGTTGCAATTTTGCTTATGAACTGCATCGAGTGGCTGCCTATTTATTTTGGTGCTCTTAAAACAGGAGCATTGGCTGTTCCGCTTAACTATCGTTATGCATCGGATGAAATAAAATATTGTCTTGAGCTTGCAGATGCAGATGTTCTGATTTTCGGCCCGGAATTTACAGGGCGTGTTGAACAGATTTGTTCACGTGTTAAAAAGGTGAAAATGTGGCTGTATCACGGCGAGGATTGCCCTACATTTGCCGAGAGCTATGACAATCTTATGGCATATGCATCATCTAAAAATCCACAGATAAAACTGACCGACGATGACGAGGGTGCAATTTATTTTTCATCAGGCACAACCGGATTTCCTAAGGCAATTATACATAAACACAGAAGTCTGGTTCACGCTTGTATGACCGAGCAGAATCACCATTCGCAGACAAAGGAGGATGTATTCCTTTGTATACCGCCGCTTTATCATACAGGTGCCAAAATGCACTGGTTTGGAAGCTTCCTTGTGGGCGGCAAGGGGGTCATTCTTAAAGGTATCAAGCCCGAATGGATTTTGAAGGTTGTATCTGAAGAAAAGTGTTCAATTGTGTGGCTGCTTGTTCCGTGGGCACAGGATATCCTTGATGCAATTGAACGTGGTGATATCAAGCTTGAGGATTATCAGCTTTCACAATGGCGGCTTATGCATATTGGTGCTCAGCCTGTTCCGCCAAGTCTTATAAAACGCTGGAAGAAGTACTTCCCCGACCACGCATATGACACAAACTATGGTCTATCTGAGTCTATCGGCCCGGGATGTGTGCATCTTGGTGTTGAAAACGAGCATAAGGTTGGAGCAATCGGAAAAGCTGGCTTTGGCTGGGAAGTAAAAATCGTTGATGAAAACGGAAATACCGTTGAACGTGGCGATGTTGGTGAGCTTGCAGTTAAAGGTCCAGGTGTAATGACAGCGTATTATAAGGACGAAAAGGCTACCAATGATGTCTTGAAGGATGGTTGGCTGTTTACGGGTGATATGGCAAGAGAGGACGAAGACGGATTTATCTTCCTTGTAGACCGCAAGAAGGATGTTATCATTTCGGGCGGTGAAAATATTTATCCCGTACAAATTGAAGATTTCCTGAGAAAGAACGACAAAATCAGTGACGTTGCAGTTATAGGACTTCCGGATGCCAGACTTGGTGAGATTTCAGCGGCAATTATCCAGATTAAAGATGGAATGGAAGCAACTGAGGAAGAAATCAATGAATTCTGTCTTGACCTTCCTAGATATAAAAGGCCGCATAAGGTTATTTTTGCGGACGTTCCCAGAAACCCAACCGGCAAGATTGAAAAGCCAAAACTCAGACAAATATACTGCGGTGAAAGTGTTGTTGCACAGCAGAACGAAATAAAATAAAAATCGAAAGGAAACCTTATTATGAAAAAGTTATTGCTCGGTAACGCTGCGGTAGCTAGGGGCGCATATGAAGCAGGTGTAAATGTTGTTGCATCATATCCCGGAACACCCAGTACAGAAATAACCGAAGAAATTGTAAAGTTTGAAGAAATTTATGCAGAATGGTCGCCTAATGAAAAGGTTGCAGGCGAGGTTGCAATCGGTGCATCAATTGCAGGGGCAAGGGCAATGAGCTGTATGAAGCACGTTGGTCTTAACGTTATGGCTGACCCTGTGTTTACCGTAAGCTACACAGGTGTAAACGGCGGTCTGGTTTTCTGCGTTGCAGATGACCCCGGAATGCATTCATCACAAAACGAGCAGGATTCAAGACATTATGCAAAGGCATCAAAGATTATGATGCTTGAGCCTGCAGATTCATCTGAATGTAAGGAATATACCCGTCAGGCATTTGAACTGTCTGAAAAGTTTGACACACCCGTGTTTATAAGACTTTCTACCAGAGTTTCACATTCACAGAGCCTTGTGGAGCTTGGTGAGAGAGTGGATGTTCCGGTGAAGGCATACGAAAAGAACCCTGCAAAATACGTTATGATGCCGGGTAATGCTATCAAGCGCCACGTTGATGTTGAAAAGAGAATTGCAGATTTAACCGAGTTTGCTGAAACCTCAGACCTTAACACAGTTGAGAAAAACGGTGCAAAAATTGGTGTTATTACAGCGGGCATTGCATATGAATATGCAAAGGAAGCACTTGGTACATCGGCAGACTTTTTAAAGCTTGGTATGGTTTATCCTATGCCAAAGCAAAAGATTATAGATTTTGCAAAGAACTATGACAAGGTGTATGTTATTGAAGAACTTGACCCTGTTATCGAAGACCATTGCAAAGCTTTAGGTCTTGATGTGTGCGGCAAAGAGCTGTTCACACTTTTGGGCGAATATACACCCACAATGATAAAGAAGGCAGTTCTGGGCGAGGATGCACCTGATGTTCTTTCAGCAGATGAGGCTATTCCCGTAAGACCGCCTGTTATGTGCGCAGGCTGTCCCCACAGAGGAACATTTTATGTTCTTAAAAAACTTGGTCTTGTTGTATCGGGAGATATTGGTTGTTACACTCTTGGCGCAACACCACCACTTCAGTCAGTTGATACAACAATCTGTATGGGTGCATCGGTTAGTGCGGCTCACGGCATGGCAAAGGCTCAGGGTGCTGAATTCAACAAAAAGCTGGTATCTGTTATCGGTGACTCAACCTTTATGCATTCAGGTATAACAGGCCTTGTTGATATTGTATATAACAAGGGTAATAATACCGTTATCATTCTTGATAACTCGATAACAGGTATGACAGGTCATCAGGAAAACCCCACAACCGGCAGAACAATCCGTGGTGAAGCAACAAAGCAGGTAGATTTAATTGCGCTTTGCAAGGCTGTTGGAATTGACAGAGTAACCGTTGCCGACCCCTTTGACATTAAGAAATTTGAGGAGGTTGTCAAGGCAGAGGTTAACGCAGATGAGCCTTCGGTAATTATCGCACAAAGACCCTGTGCACTTCTTAAAACAGTTAAGTATTCAGGAACTTGCAAGATTACAGATAAATGTAAGAACTGTAGAATGTGTATGAAACTTGGATGTCCTGCAATTACACTGAAGGATGGTAAGGTTGTGATTGATGCAACACAGTGCAACGGCTGTGGACTTTGTATAAATGTTTGTCCCTTTGGGGCAATTGAAAAGGAGGAAGAATAACCATGACTAAAAATATAATGATTGTTGGTGTTGGCGGTCAGGGAACACTCCTTGCAAGCAGAATTTTAGGTAACACAGTTATAAACGAAGGCTATGACGTTAAGGTTTCCGAAGTTCACGGAATGAGCCAGCGTGGCGGCAGCGTTGTAACCTATGTTAAATACGGCGACAAGGTACACTCTCCAATTGTTGACCGTGGCGAGGCAGATGTAATCTTAGCATTTGAACTTCTGGAGGCGTATCGTGCTCTTCCATATTTGAAGGAAGGCGGAAAGATTATTATTAATAATCAGCAGATTGACCCTATGCCTGTTATAACAGGTGCGGCAGCATACCCCGAAAATATTGCTGAAAAGATTGCGGCAGTATGTGATACAACTATTGTTGATGCATTGGCTCTTGCAAAGGAAGCGGGCAATATAAAGGCTGTAAATGTTGTTCTTATTGGTGTTATGGCAAAAACAACTGATATACCATATGAAAACTGGGTTGAAACCATAAAGACAACTGTTCCTGAAAAGTTCCTTGAGGTAAATCTTAAAGCATTTGAACTTGGATATAACTTAAAATAATAAAAAGGAGAGTACAAAAATGGAAAGAGAACTAGTTTTAAACGGATTTCGTATCGGTGAATATTCATTGGACTATGACGAATTTTTCAGAGTGTTTGAACAAAAGTATTCTGAAGGTATGAACTATGTATGTATTTCTACCGGAGTAGCCGGCAAGAAAGGAATTGAATTCAGCCAGCAGGATTTTATTGACTGGGCAAAGTTTTTAACTGATAAAAAAGTGTATTTCTCATTTACTGGTGGTGGCAAATACAGAGCTCACGCAGGCTTTACTCAGGAAACTGCGAAAAAAATGAAGGAAATTGCTGGTGAATACTTCTTGTCATACGAAATGGGTGAAATGGGTTCTACATATTCCTGCAAGCCATCGGGCTACAGACCTCCCTTTGATATAGTATACAAGGATTTACAGGAAGCAAAGGATATATATGTTGGTCGTTTAATCGAAGGCGCCGAGGACAACTCTATGGGTGGTGTTCTTGATACTTCGGTTAATGAATCAACCTCTATGGTATCTTATAACTGCGAGGCAGGAACAACATTCCCCCGTATGGAAATCTGGCCCGGAGATGTTGAAATTACAACAGCTATTGCTCGTGGTACAGCAAATGCATACAACTGTAAGGGCTGGGGTGCATATATGGCACACGAATGGTACGGTGGACTCAGGTATGATACTCTTAAAGAAAAGCGTTTTAAAATGGGCTATGACTATGCTTATCTCACAGGCGGAAACTATTTTGTAACCGAAAGCGGCGACGAGAGAGCGGGCTCGCATCTCAAAGTCGGCCAAAAGGCAAATGAGAATAAAAGTGTTCACGAAATGATAAGTGTTAAGGGTTTTGACTATGACCATCCTGTTTGTCAGAATTACCGCAATGTTATGGCAGATTTTGCAAAGTTTGCCAAAGAAGATTTCCGTCCCGCAGGTGGTCCAAAGGTAAGAGTTGCTTTTGTACGTGGTAATCTTGATGGATGGAGCTTCCGTCACAGTGGTGGCTCGCTGTGGAGAGCACATCAGCAGAAGGAGTATGGATATGGTCCTGCTGAATTTGCATGGAGAATCTTAGAAAACCTTCAGTGCAAACGTCGTTGGTGCGATGTTCACAACTACGGTGAGGTTGACTTGTCGGCTGCTCCCGGCTATGGTCTTTATGATATTATTCCGGCAACAGTTGGTGCTGATGTCTTTGCAAAGTATGACTATCTGATATTTGTTGGCTGGAATACAATGACTCAGGAGATTTATGACAATTTAACCGCCTATGTTAAGCAGGGCGGTAGACTCTTTATGCTTGCTGCACATCTCAACACATCAGTTCAGCGTGATGGTTCTATCAGTCTTTTTAACGGCGGTGATGTATCAGAATTGTTTGGATGTACACTTGATGCCGAAAATCCTGTATGTCGTGATGACGGCAGCAAATTCTTCCCCAGTATTGTGCCGGAACTTTTGTATCCTACCCTTCGTTTTGAATGTGGTGACCCGTATTTTGCTGAAGGCTATATAAACTATGCAAATACAAAGCTGACAACAGGCGTTGGCACAGGAAGGATTTCCAACACATTTATCGACAAGGATATTGATGCAATGCCGATTTCTCTGGTTGAAAATAAGTGCGGCGATGGCTATGCAATCCTTATGACGAACTTAGAATACCCTTATGGAGCGGCAGTTCCAATGTATCAGAACTTAGTTCGTGAAATGCTTGTTGCCAGCCACAGAACAGCAGATATCAAGGTTTACGGCAGCGACTCTGTAAAATTCAGTGTTTACGAGGGCGGCAAGGTTTACCTTCTTAATACAGACTTTGATAATGATGCAACAGTTACCATTGATTATGGTACACACAAGAAAAAGTTCACCTTAAAGCCTTGCGAATTTAAACCCGTAGAAAAAGATGCTTAAATATAAAAGAAAAACTCACCGTATGAAAAAATACGGTGAGTTTTTTATGGTGCCTTTAGGCGTGGAAATAATCCCCCAGTTCTACTGGGGGAAGATAAAAAGCTTTAGCAAAAGAAAAACCTTCATGATATAATAGTAAATGGTTTGGCGACCGCATTACTAAAATATATCATGGAGGTTTTTAGCGATGATAAAGAAAACAACAAATGAAATTAAGCACACAGCACATTCAAGTTAT
>JAZNBG010000028.1:0-13436 GCA_045586925.1 Clostridia bacterium
TCCAAAAGGTATGTTTTTTTACTATAAATTTTTAGTTTTTACTTGAAAAATCTAAGAAAATGGTATATAATAATTTTGTATATTATTTGCAATTTAAAAAGGAGGATTTTTAAATGAAAAAGATTATTTCTATCGTACTTACTTTAGCTCTTGTATTTGCTCTTGCGGCATGTGGCGGTGCAGGTACAAAAATGACAATGGGTACAGGTGGTACATCAGGTACATATTACGGTTACGGCGGTATACTTGGTCAGTATATAACAAACAATGCAGGCGTAAACGTTACTGTTGTTTCAACAGATGGTTCAAAGGCAAACATTCAGGAAATTGATGCCGGCAATTATCAGCTTGGTACTGTTCAGTCTGATGTTATGTCTTATGCTTGGGATGGCTTGCGTTCATTTGAAGAAGACGGCAAGGTTGATTCTTTCCGAGTTGTAGCAGGTCTTTATGCAGAAGCTGTTCAGCTTGTTACAATGGACCCCTCTATTAAGAGTGTTGCAGACCTTAAGGGTAAGTCAGTTTCAATTGGTGCCCCCGGTTCAGGTGTATTTTTCAATGCTATGGACGTGCTTACAGCGGCAGGTCTTACCGAAAACGATATCAAGCCTCAATATCAGTCATTTGCTGACAGTGCAGATGCATTAAAGGATGGCAAGATTGATGCTGCATTTATCGTTGCTGGTCCTCCAACACCTGCAATCACAGAGCTTTGCACAACAAATAGTGCATATCTTGTTCCTATTGATGGAGCAATTGCAGAAGCTCTTATGGCGTCATGCCCATTCTATACAACACACAAGATTCCTGCCGGCACATACGCAGGCCAGACAGAAGATGTTACAACCGTTACAGTAAAGGCAACTTTGATTGTAAGTGCTGATGCATCAGAGGACGATGTATACAAACTTACAGCTGCAATCTTTGATAATATTGATGCAATTACTGCTGAACACGCAAAAGGTTCAGAGCTCAGCATCGAAAACGCAACAAGCGGTATGACAGTTCCCTTCCACGCAGGTGCTGCAAAGTATTTTGCAGAAAATGGCGTTGAAGTAGCAGTTCAGTAATTACACAAATGTAGATATTAAATGACTGCGACGGTTTTTCTCGCCGCAGTCATTTTGATGCATAGGAGGTATTATGGGATTTTTCAGTAAAAAAAAGGCATCTGACGTTCAGGAAACTATGGATCTGGAATCCGTAATGAAAAAATTTGACAGGGAGTCAAATACGCGTTTGTGGGAAGGTATCCCAAAAGTATTTGTAAGTCTGTTTTTGTCGATATTTTCGGTGTTTTGTATATACGTTACGCTTTTTGCGAGTTGGCTTGAAGAGTTCAGATTAACTACGTTTGTAGCTTTTATTGTATTTCTTGGATATATTGTTTATCCCGCAAAAAAAGGTAAACAAAAGGTAAATTATATGCCCTGGTATGATGTAATTCTATTGCTTGTGGGTACAGGTGCATTTTTGTATTTTGCATTTAATGCCGAAGCAATTGTTGCACAAGGCAGTAAGTTTGAAGCGTATCAGATTATAATAGGTATACTTGGTATAGTTTCACTTCTTGAGGTATGTCGCCGTAGTGTAGGTCTTCCTATTGTTATAGTTGCTACGGTATTTATTGTATATGCTCTTGTTTGGGGAGCTAGCAATCCCAGTTTTTGGGGCAAGGTGAAATATGTTGTTCCGCGTCTGTTTTACAGCAAGGAAGGTATACTTTCAACTCCTGTTAATGTATGCTCCAAATTTATAGTTGTGTTTATTATTTTTGGTGCTTTTCTTGAAAGAACAGGAATTGCCGATTTCTTTATCAAGATATCAAACGCTGTGGTAGGTCGTTTTTCCGGTGGCCCTGCAAAAGTGGCGGTTGTTGCCAGTGCTCTTGAGGGTATGGTTTCAGGCTCGTCTGTTGCCAACACGGTTGGTTCGGGTGCGGTTACCATTCCGCTTATGAAGAAGACGGGTTATAAGCCTGAATTTGCGGCTGCAGCCGAGGCGTCGGCATCTACAGGTGGACAGATAATGCCCCCGATTATGGGTGCGGCAGCATTTCTTATGGCTGAGGCATTGGGTGTTCCGTATAGCAGCATTGTTGTACGTGCAATATTGCCGGCTATTTTGTATTTTGCAGGTGTGTTTATAACAGTTCATCTTGAAGCAAAGAAAAATGGCTTAAGAGGCTTAAGTAAGGAAGAACTCCCAAGAGTTTTGCCGCTTTTGAAGCAGCTTTATTTACTTATTCCGCTTATCTTATTGATTTATCTTGTTGGTACAAACAAGCGTTCAATTGCATATGCGGCAGCTATTGCAATTGTTGCGGCAATAGTTGTTAGTATGTTCAACAAAGAAAGCCGAATGACACCTAAACGTATATGGGAAGCTCTTGCGGCAGGCGGTCAGGGAATGATTGCGGTTGCTACAGCTTGTGGTGTTGCGGGAATTATTGCCGGTGTTATCACCTCAACAGGTCTTGCAAATATCTTGCTTAACGGAATTGTTTCTCTTGCCGGAGATCAGGTAATAGTTGCGTTGTTCTTTACAATGATTTGTTGTATTGTTCTTGGTATGGGTGTACCTACAACAGCAAACTATTGTATTATGGCGGCAACCTGTGCGCCAATCTTGACACGTATGGGCGTTCCGGATATTGCGGCACACTTCTTTGTGTTCTATTTCGGTATTGTTGCTGACCTTACACCACCGGTTGCTCTGGCGGCATATGCAGGTGCTGCAATTGCTCAGGCAAACCCGATGAAAACAGCAATTACTGCAACAAAGCTGGCTATTGGTGCGTTTATTGTTCCGTATGTATTTGCACTTAATCCTGCAATGCTGCTTGTTGATACAACGGCTCCAGAGGTTGCCCTTATCTGTATAACATCATTGCTTGGTATGTTTGCAGTGGCAGCGTCACTGGAAGGATATTTTATTCACAATATGCCTTGGTATCAGCGTATATTGAGCTTAGCAGGCGGATTGTTGCTTATCTATCCCGGTATAGTCACAGACAGTATTGGTATTGGTTTGGTTGTTCTTGTGGCAATCATACAGCTTCTTACAAAAAAGAAATATAGTTAATTCATAAATAATAAACAAGAAAGGAAAATGTTGATATGTATATTGATATTCATTCCCACGCATACTGGAAGCCAACTCCGTTTGTAACCAGATTTTTCACTCCCGAAGAACTGATTGAAGCACAGAACTTAAACGGAATTGAAAAGGGTGTACTGCTGCCGGTTGTAAACTGCGAAATTTATCTTCCTCAGACAAATGAAGATATTCTTGATATGGCAGAAAAATATCCCGACAGATTTATTCCCTTCTGTAATGTTGATCCACGTGCAATGACAAACTCACCCGATGCACCGCTTGAAAAGATTCTTCTTTATTACAAAGAAAGAGGATGTAAGGGTATCGGCGAGGTTATGCCCAATATGGAGGTTATGGATCCCAAGGTTCAGAATCTTATGAGAGCTGCAGAAATTGCAGGCCTTCCATTTATATACGATGGTTCTGATGTTAAAGACGGCGACTTTGGTCTTTATGATGACCCTGGTCTTCCACAGCTTGAACACTCTCTCCAGAGATTCCCTAACCTTACTATTCTTGGTCACGGCCCTGTGTTCTGGGCAGAAATTGCAAGACTTGAAACTATCGGCGAAAGAGGCTTTGTCTTCAAATTCAAGGGTGAAGACCAGGTTGGACAGTATAATTCAGGTCCTATCAAGGAAGAGGGAGTTGTTCCCAAGCTTCTCAGAAAATATCCCAACCTTCATCTTGACTTATCTGACGGTACTTGCTATAACGCACTTACCAGAGACGAAGAGTATGGCCCTGCATTCCTTATGGAATTCCAGGACAGAGCATATTTTGGTACAGACTTCTGTAATATTAACTTCCCTGTTTGTGCTCTTGCTTCAAAACTTAAGGAATGGAGAGACGAAGGTAGAATTTCAAAAGAAGCATTTGAAAAGATTGAACGTGAGAACGCAATCAAGCTTCTTGGTTTATAATAATTGCAGTGTTAACGACCCTGATCTTATGCAGATTGGGGTCGTGTTTTTTTTGAAATTTCTATTGAATTTAATTATATTTTGTGGTATACTGCATTTTGTTGAATTTATTGGAATGAGGTAGAAAATGTGTTAAAAGAATTATTTGCGCCCACTGATATGACAGTGGGAACCCCTTGGAAGAGTATTGTTAAATTTACGCTGCCAATGCTGATAGGCAATATTGCGCAGCAGCTTTACAATACCGTTGACAGTATTGTTGTTGGCAAATACATTGGTGATAATGCTCTTGCGGCCGTTGGTAGTGCCGGCCCGATACTTAACATGCTGCTTGTTTTGTTTATTGGCATTTCGGCAGGTGCAGGTATTATGGTTTCTCAGTATTTCGGTGCAAGAAACCGAAAAGGTCTTTCACATACAATTGGCAACAGTATCACAGTAACAGTAATCGCCTGCATATTTCTTATTGTTGTTGCAACGCCTTTGATAAGACCGGTTCTTGAAATGCTTAATACACCTGATGCAATTATCGATGGTTGTACAGATTATTTGGTAATTTCTCTGGTTGGCATTGCCGGTATGGCATTTTATAACATTCTTAGCGGAGTAATCAGAGGTCTGGGAGATTCGGTTTCGCCTCTTTTATACTTGCTTGTGGCAACAGTAATCAACATTGTTCTTGATGTTTATTTTGTTGCAGCGCTTAAGATGGGGGTAGGAGGTGTTGCACTTGCAACTGTTATAGCTCAGATTATATCTTCTATTTTGTGTTTTATAAAGCTTGCCAAGATGACAGAATTTTTTGATTTTGGCTGGAAATATCTTAAACCTGTTGGTACATATGTTAAAACGATAATTAAATTGGGCTTACCCTCAGGATTAACTCAGGCGATTTTTTCTTCGGCTATGATAATTGTTCAGTCACTTACCAATCAGTTTGGCGAACAGTTTATTGCTGCAAATGTTGTGATAATGCGTGTTGACGGGTTTGCAATGATGCCAAACTTCTCATTTGGTATGGCAATGACCACTTATGCAGGGCAGAATGTTGGTGCAGGACTTTATGATCGTGTAACTAAAGGAGCTAAACAAGGCACTTTAATTGCGGTAGGCTGTTCTACTGCCATTACGGGCATAATACTTTTGTTTGGCAAATTGCTGATGGGAATTTTCACAGATACACAATCTCTTGTTGATATGAGCTATTATCTTATGAAAATTCTTGCTGCAGGCTATATTGCTGTTGCAGTTACACAGAGTCTTTCGGGAATTATGCGCGGTGCGGGTGATACAATGACACCAATGTGGATTTCGTTGTTAACCACTGTTTTAATCCGTGTTCCTATTGCCTATGGAATTTCTTATCTTACAAAAACACCTGAACTACCGGTTGGGCGCTATGAATGTATACAGATTTCATTGCTTGCATCGTGGGTTATCGGTGCTATATTGACTGCGATTTTTTATCGAGTGGGAAAGTGGAAGAATAAAGCTATTCAATAAAATTCAAAAGTCGCTCAATATAAGCGGTTTTTTAGTTGAATTATATTCAAAAATATGTTAACATATAGTTATGATTCTTGAAAGGAATGATAAAATTGTCAAATTACTATCAAAAAGAGCTTGAAACAATGCCTCTGGAGCAAATCAAAGAGCTTCAGACTGAGCGACTTGTCAAGCAGGTCAAAAATGTTTATGAGAATGTTAAGTATTATCGTGAAATGATGGATAAAAAGGGTGTTACCCCTGATGATATAAAGTCGATTGACGATTTACATAAGCTTCCTTTTATTACAAAAGCTGATTTAAGAGAAGCCTATCCCTATGGCTTGATGGCAAGACCTCTTTCAGACTGTGTAAGAATTCACTCTACAAGCGGTACAACAGGCAAACGTGTTGTTGCATTCTATACACAGCACGACGTAGATATTTGGGAGGACTGCTGTGCCAGAGCAATTGTTGCTGTTGGCGGCACTAAGGAAGATGTTTGTCAGGTTGCATATGGGTATGGTCTTTTTACTGGCGGTGCAGGTTTGCATGGTGGTTCGCACAAGGTTGGCTGCCTGACTTTGCCGATGTCTTCAGGGAATACCGAAAGACAAATTCAGTTTATGTTGGATTTACAGTCAACAATTATTTGCTGTACACCATCATATGCTGCATATATTGGCGAAACCCTTAAAGAAATGGGATACACCAAGGATGATATCTCTCTGAAGGCAGGTATTTTTGGTGCAGAAGCCTGGACAGAAGAGATGCGTCGTGATATTGAGAATACTCTCGGCATCAAAGCATATGACATTTATGGTCTTACAGAGCTTGCCGGTCCCGGTGTATCATTTGAGTGCGAGGCACAGACGGGTATGCACATCAATGAAGACCATTACATTGCTGAAATTATTGATCCCGACACCGGAGAAGTTCTTCCCGAGGGCAGCAAGGGCGAGCTTGTTCTCACAAGTATTGATAAAGAGGCGTTCCCGCTTCTTAGATACAGAACACGTGATATTTGCGTTCTTTCACGTGAAAAATGTTCTTGCGGCAGAACATTTGTTAAAATGAGTAAACCTATGGGCAGAAGCGATGATATGCTTATAATCCGTGGTGTAAATGTATTCCCATCACAGATTGAAACTGTCCTTCTTGAGCAAGGGTATTCTTCAAATTACCGTATTGAAATCGACCGCGAAAACAATAATGATACTTTTGATGTATATGTTGAACTTAATTCCGATAATTTTGCAGATACCGTTAAGGAAATTACAATAAAGGAAAAACAGCTTGCAAATGCTATGAAAACAATGCTTGGTATTAATCCCAAGATGCACCTTGTTCCGCCTAAGAGCATTACCAGAAGTGAAGGTAAGGCTGTAAGAGTGGTCGATAAGAGAAAACTGTATTAATTTTAAGGATAACGAAAGGAATGGTAAAACTATGAGTGTTAAACAGATTTCAGTATTTATAGAAAATAAAAAAGGCTCACTTGCCGAGGTTACAAAGTTTATTTCTGATAAACACATTAATCTCAGAGCACTTTCGATTGCTGACACTCCGGATTTTGGTATATTAAGAATTATTACTGCTGACCCGGATAACGCCCGTGAATTGCTTAAAAATGAGGGTTATACGGTTACTGCGACATCCGTCCTTGCTGTTGCACTTGATGACACGCCGGGCAGTATGGCGGCAATTTTAGGTGTACTGTCTGATGCGGGTATAAGTGTTGAATATACTTATGCGTTTTTGTCAAACGTTGCAGGACGTGCATATATGATTTTCCGTGTTGATGACAATGAAAAGGCAACAAAGGTTCTTGTTGATGCAGATATTACTGTTATTAATCAGGATGATATTTTTTCAAAATAAAACTATTTTTAAGACCGCTGACTAATGCATTAGTCAGCGGTCAATTTTTGTATTTGCTTGCGCATATTCCGGTTTCGCGTTTAAATACATAGCTGAAATAATTGGGATTAGTGAATTGAAGGGTATCGCTTACTTCATTTACAGTCATTCCATTTTTCAGCATCTCAATTGCTGTACGGATTTTTATATTCAGAAAGTATTTGTGAACTCCGCATCCGGCATATTCGGCAAAACAGTTTTTTATGGTAGCAGGGCTTACATCGCAGATATCTGCAATCTCGGGAATTGTAATTTTATCATAAATGTGCTCTTCTAAGACTTCGACTATTTTTGTATATAAGCTCATTTTTTCATTGTAATAATTTTTTTGTTTATGATTATCTGAACGCGAAAGATAAAGGAGTATAAGCTCAAGCTTATTTAATATGATTTGCAAAGCAATTTCGTTTTTTTGAAGAAATCCATAATAGTTTATATTGCCGGAGGTATTTTCCTTGAATTCGGTAGAAAGAAATTTCAGCAACGAGTCCATAACATTTTTGCACTCATCTGCAAGATGATAAACATCGCTTACCATATGTGATAAACTGCCGTCCAAATCAAAAGAACAAATCAAAACACAGGGACTTGTACCATCTGCACTCCATATCTTATGAAATTCCATTGGCTTGTGAAATATTATATCACCTTCTGACAGCGTGTAAATTTTGTCATCTGCAGTTATTCCTGCCGAACCGGTAATCACATATACCATTTCCCAGGGCGAGTGACATTCTCCTTCAAAGTAAAAATCGGGAGAATTTTTTGATTCAAAAAGAGAGTATATGCCTGTTATTGATAGTAGATGTATATTTTTTTGATTATTTAAGAGCTTTTTTATAAAAACTTTATCCTTTTTCATATAATAAACGTCCTTTTTCGAATTGATTATATACTTTTTTGTGTTATAATGATAGCATAAATAATCAATTTTGTAAACAAGTTTTCATCAAAAAGGAGAGTATTTATGGAAAGATTGAGATTAGGTGTTATAGGTCTGGGTCAGAGAGGTGCACAGCTGATGAGAGAGGTTTTTGTCAGTCATGAGGCCGTATGTGTTACCGCTTTATGTGATGTCTATCAGGACAGAGTTGACGATGCAGCAAAGCTCGTTGTTGATGCAGGTTTCGAAGAACCCCTTAAAACAAATGATTATAAAGTGGTTATGTCAAAGGATTTGGTTGACTGCGTTGTTATTGCAGCATCCTGGGATAAGCATATAGAAATGGCTATAGAGTGCTTAGAGAGAGGAATCCCCTGCGGTTGTGAAATTGGCGGCTGTGAAACTTTGGAAGAATGCTTTGCACTTGTAGATGCGTATGAACGCACCAAGACTCCCTTTATGTTTATGGAAAACTGCTGCTACGGCAGAGAAGAACTTATGGTTCTGAATATGGTAAAGCAGGGTGTATTTGGCGAAGTTGTTCATTGCAGTGGCGGTTATCATCACGATTTGCGTCACGAAGTATCACACGGAAAGGAACTTCGTCATTATCGTTTAAACGAATATCTTACACGCAACTGTGAGAACTATCCGACACACGAAATTGGACCCATTGCACAAATTCTGGACATTAATCACGGGAACAGATTTGTACGTCTTACATCAATGGCTTCAAAGTCTGCCGGACTTCACGAATACATAAAGAATAATAAGGCAGACGATGCAGAACTTATAAATGCAGAATTTGCTCAGGGTGACATTGTTACAACAACCATTATGTGCGAACGTGGTGAAACTGTAGTTATAACTCTTGATACAACTCTTCCGAGAAACTTTTACAGCAGAGGTTTTACCGTGCGTGGTACAAAAGCTATGTATGAAGAGGCTACACGGTCTGTATTTATTGACAATGGCGAACAGCGCGAAAGCAGAAAAGAAAATCTGGATAATGTCAGCCAGTTTACCGATAAATATGAACACGAAATCTGGAAAAAATTCTTAAATGATGGTGTTAAGGGTGGCCATGGCGGAATGGATTATCTTGTATACAGTGACTTCTTTGACTGTGTTAAAAATAACAAGCCAATGCCGATTGACGTATACGATGCGGCTGTTTGGATGTGCATAACACCGCTTTCTGAAAAATCAATTGCTGCGGGCGGTGCAGTTATGGAAATACCTGATTTTAAAAACAGAAAATAGTAAAATGATGAATTAAAAAAATCCTATCACACAAGTGATAGGATCTTTTATTACCAAAAACTATTTTGTTTCGATTTGATAAAAAGACTTTTAATTTTAAGGAACACAATTGAAACCACCAGCGAGATGATGTATGTCGCAAAAAAGGTAATGATAAATCTCAAAGGAATTGAAGTTATACCCCAATTGGTTAGCCAGAATTGTGTTTCGATAATTACAAGACAGTGTATAAGGTACACATAAAATGTAACAGGGGCAAGACTGTCAGCAATAAAGCCTTCGGATTTTGGCATAAGAACAAGCCACATAAATGAAGCCGAAATACAAAATGCAATTTTAAGTATTTCGGTAAAAAAGATGTTAAAAACACCTAAAAATTCGGCATATGACACGCCTGTATAAATGACTGTAAAGATTATTCCCAAAGGTACTATAATCTTTTTAAGACGTGAAAGACGGCTTATGGCAACACGAAAATCCATTCCAATATAACAACCTATTACCCAGTATAGAAGATATACAGTAAAAACTCTGTCACCATATTGTAAGCCTCCTGAAAAATAAAGGCATACAATATTAATTATTGCAGCAATAAATATACCAAGATTTGAAGGTATAATACGGCAAAACATCATTATAACTGGTGAAATAATATAAAACTGCATAATCAGTGCGATAAAATAAAACGGCGCAACAATTGAACCGTGCATCACATAGTTAAACAGCTCTGAAACATTAAAGTCAAAATATTTTCGGTAAAAAACAAAATACAAATAATGTATAATGGTAAAAACAACATATGGCAGATAGATTTTTGCAAGTCTGCCGCGCATAAATGAAAAATAGTTAAATGAAGTGTTTTCAAACTTGTGTGCAAATTTTATACCTGCAGAAATCATAAATGCAGGGACAACAAAAGTCAGCACTGTTGATGCCGAAAAAGATAAGAATGAAAGAATTGTTCCTTTAGCATATGACGAAATACTTTCGGACAATATATGAATAAGAACAACCGAAAGACAAAGTATAACTTCAAAGGATGAAATCTCAGAAAGCTTTCTTTGCATATCAGTGCCTCTCCTTTCTAAACGTAATACGGTTTCTATTTTATAATAATTACGCTTTTTTGTCAAATATAATTTTATTGTGTAATAATATGTAGTAATATCTGGCAAAATTAGAAAAAATTTCAACGTGTATTAACAACAATAAAGGTTAAAATAGTAACGAAGACAGATAAACAAAACGTTTTTCTGAAAAAAAGGGAGGTGAAACAACAATGTCAAACAACAAGAGCAATAACAATTTCGTAGTACCCGAAGCAAAGGCTGCTATGGATAAATTCAAGATGGAAGCTGCCAATGAAGTAGGTGTACAGCTTAAGAAGGGTTACAATGGTGACCTCACATCTAGAGAAGCCGGCTCAATCGGTGGTCAGATGGTTAAGAAAATGATCAAAAAGTACGAGCAGGACTTGGCTAACGGTCAGTAATGTAGAGTAATTTAAATAAAATCCGCAAATCAAGTCTTGATTGATTTGCGGGTTTTGTTATGTTGAAAGACGAAAATTATATGAATATCAGCCTTAAAAAATTAATCGGTCAATATGTTTATAAAGACGTAAATGATGAGCCTTGGGGGAGAGTAAAGGGAGTATGCTTTACAGATAAAGGTAACAAAATTTCTTCTGTCACGTTAGAAACACTTAGTCTTATACCGTTAAGTTGCGTTATTCCAATTGAAGAGTTTCCTGATACAATAGATAAAAAGTTAATTTTGTGTACTGAGAGTTCATTTGGAAAAGAAAAAACTGGTCTAGCTGATAATCAAATTTTCAGAGCTGTTTGCAAGAACGGTAAATGTGGCAAAATAAAGGATATGCGATTTGATTTTGAAACCGGTGAAATAACCGATGTTATCATAGGTAAGGGTGCATTTGGGATAGGTGAAAAAGTTAGTGTAAGTAAAATGCATATAAAAGATAATACAATATATATAGAATGAAGGGAGGGAAATATTGTGGGTAATTTTTCTTTAGGACTAATGGTTGGAACCGTAATTGGTGTTGGTATGATTGTTGCTGTTCATCCGATGAATAAACGGTCTATGAGAAAAGCTTATCATCGTGCAGGCAGATTAATGCATAAGATGAATAATACCATTCATGACTGGACTTGCTGATAATAAAAGGGATTGTTTCTGAAAATGAAGCAATCCCTTAAAAATGCAACTCGATTGCGACATTGTTATTAAATAGCATTTTCTTATATAAATTTATTATATTTATTGATTTTTTTATGAGCTGGTGCTATAATGAGTTTGCAAAGCAAACTCAATGAATTGCCTGACGGCACGAATTGAAATCAAAGATTTCATGAATTGAGTCTGACGGCTCATGAATTGCACCTATCGGTGCATTAAAGGCAATTCAATTCATGGAGCGTTAGCGAGAATTCATGGCGATAGCCAATTCATGACAACGAGGTTGTCAATTCATAAAAATTGAATGGCATCTAAATCATTCACTAATTCTATAATGAATTCAACAAAGTTGAATTCGTCTAAATTCGCCTGACGGCGAGCTAAAAGTGCTGACGCACGCTAAATTACTTCGTAGCCAAATTGACCTACGGTCAGCTAATAGCGAATTTAATTTAGCTACTCCGAAGGAGTTATTTAGCTATGGAACGGAGTAGAATAATTTAGCTAAAAGTTTGTCATCTAAATTGTTCACGAATTCTAGTAAGGATGTATTAAAAAGTTAGGAACAAAAAGCCTCCCCTGTGTAAGGGGAGGTGGGTTTGCGAAGCAAACTCGGAGGGGTTGTAAATGGATAGAAAACAATCCCTCAGTCAACTTCGCTGACACCTCACTTTACACAAGGGAGCCTTCGAAAGGAGTGCACAAATTGAAACGAATATTAAGTCATTATTGTGGAGTTTTTGTAACACTATACTTTTATATAACAATTGGACTTTTGTCTTATTTATTGCGAAATCAATTATTAAATGGTGGTATAGAAATTTTTGCATTCGCTTTGCCAATTGTTTCGGGTGTAATTACATTTATATTTTTGAAGAGTTATAAATTAAAAGATTTTTTTAAAAAGTGTTTTAGATATCTATGGATGTCTTTATTAACATTTGTAATTCTTGAAATAATTATAAGATTGTATCAGTCGCTTTTTTTGTACTCTCTTGGTGCGGTTTGGGCGACAGATGCTCAATTAGGATTGGGAGAAATATTTTTACTTGTTGTTTCTGAACTGATGCATTTGGGGTTATGTATAACTGGAATGATAGTTTCAGGGAGTGTATCTTTTTACAGACAAATAAAAATTAAACAAAGTAAAGTGTCGAGATTCGCGGAAAGGAAAGCTAACTGTGAGTAAAAAAATCCTTTTTGAAACTGTAACAAAATATTTGCTTTATTTTAATGTAATATTTATTATAGGATACACCGTTTTCGTATTTATGGATAGTGTATGGTCTAATGCTGCTGCGAGTTTATTTGTACATAAATTATTGAAGTATTTTATTTTAGCGTTTGTAATTGCAGGTGCTATGGTTGTATATTATCTAATTACAAAAAATGCGTCTAAAATTAATCTTGCTAATATAATTATACTTGTATTGTTGTGTACTGCAGAATTTTCAATTTATAATTCTAAATTATATCCTATGCATTATATTGTATATGTGTATTATATTATATCATTTGTAATATGTATGGGAAAAGTTTTTAATTAGAGCATTTTGAATTAAGAATATTATAGAATTACAGATATTTTTTGGTTCTAACATAATACGAACGATCACTAATATAGATTGGCATCTAAACTATACAGTCTTTATATTATTAAA
>JAZNBG010000029.1:0-5277 GCA_045586925.1 Clostridia bacterium
ATTTATATTTGGAGGAGTTCCCGAGTGGCCAAAGGGGGCAGACTGTAAATCTGTTGTCTACGACTTCGATGGTTCGAATCCATCTTCCTCCACCAAAAAGCCCTTTTTTTAAAAGGGCTTTTTAACTCCAAAAATTTATTAGACTACAATCCTTAAGGTTTGTAAAGTATAATTTTATATATTCTTACGGGATATAGCGCAGTTTGGTAGCGCGCTTCGTTCGGGACGAAGAGGCCGCAGGTTCAAATCCTGTTATCCCGACCACGTCGGAACAAGTTTCGCTTGTTCCGATTTTTATTTGCATAAAAATCAGTCACTTACTACACTGTTCCTCCTTTTTCGTAAAAAGGCACGTTCGGTTCGCCTGTTCAGTTGTAGACACCATCACGACGGCTCACTTTCACTACCACCTTTTTACGAGTTTTTGCGGTTTCTGAGGTTTTTGATTTGTCTAAAAAAGTGCAAAAAAACGATTTTGACCACATTTTTTTATCTTCAACTGTGGGATAAAACGCACAAAAGATTTACCAATTTGATTTATATATATAATTATGTTATAATTTATTTAGAAATAATTATAAAAGGGGGATTCTTATGAATAATGATCTTTTTAAAGGAATTACTTTAGACACATCATATACTGTCAATCTTGCATCAAACATCCAAAGTAATATTGATGATAGCATTCGACAAGCTCAAGAAATAGGTGAACAGGCATATCAAAATCGTCAAAAGATGCAAAAAGCACTAGAGCAAACAGCAGAAAATACTGCAAATACAAATTCACAATTGCAAAAAGTTGTTGAAAATCAAAACGAATATATTGCTCTATTAAGACAACAACTTGAATTTAGTCAACAACAATTAAATATCCTTAAAGATATATTCAACTGTGAAAACGATGAGGTTGAAGCCGAAAAATAAATCCTTGCTCTAATACAAGAACAAATCGACTCCGAGCATCCATTATGGGATTATATTAAAGACAAAGGCGGAGATGTTCTTGTAAGTGGTGCAGTTGCAGGTGCTCCGATTTTATATAACGCTTTGAAAATGTACTTAGCATCAAAAGGAATAATGCTTCCATAATTTTATTTAAAATCCTTTTCTTTGATTACAGCGTATTATATTTTGATATGGGGATATGCAAAAGGAGTGAGCCTTACCGACTCACTCCACAGTTTTAAAGATTTTATTCTTTTTCTGTTATATTGAATATCTCCACCAATTCATTTATTGCATCAATGGATATAAAGCAATCTTGATTATCGTATGCATATATACTTTCTCCGGATGTATATTTGATATCAAGCTTTGCACCATACATATGAGGCAGTCCGCTTACCTTGCTGATGTAGCCGTTATGCTGTGCAAAATCATATTTTGATACGATTTCCTGGAGGCTCGTCATAAATGATGCATCCGCCGTAAATTCTTTTGGTACACTACTGCTTTCACGCCCATAGCAGCCAATTTTGCACTTAACAGTTCCATCATCCAGTTCTGCATCAAGGGTATAAATTCTTCCGTTAAGCTCACTTTCTTCCTCTAAAACAGCAGCAAGTAGTGAAAACTCACACTTAAAGCTTACTATTTCTGTCGACTCTACGACCTTTGGTGAAGCCTCACCGCTGTTATATGTTTTAACTCCACCATCTATGTCGTCTGTTTCACGGACCGGTAATCTGCACCCACTAAATCCTATTGTCATAAACAGGATTAAGCTAAATAGTATTCTTGGCATTTATATCACCCCCATGAAGCCGAACCGTCGAGATGCATCCAGACTGCAGTTTCACCTATATGCAGAAGCAACCATAACGGATTTTCGCCTTCAATATTTTCCGTGTGTAGCATTCCGCTGGCAATTTCATCTTCCATTTCAATGCGTATGGAATATTTACTGTCGCAGTACCATTTAAATTCCTTAACTTCACCATAGTAATTCATAACACCGGTTCCGTCATCGTTTATTTTTACAGAAACAGTTATTTCTTTGCCATCATCTCCAATATGCGGCAAATAAAATGAATCCCCGTTTTCCGGTACTACTGCATACACTCCGGTCCAGGCTGTTTCTGCAATTACTTCTGCATCGAAGGGAACATTTTTCATATTTGTAAAATCAGGAAGTTCTGCATCATATCCATATTCAGGGTAGACTTCAATATCTTCGCTGAAGATACAGTCCTCACTATAAACGTCTTCCGAGAACATAAAATATTCTGTTTCCTTATCGCCAAACTTACACCGGTAAAATGATATTTTCATATCAGGATTACTCTCCATATAGCTGTATCTGCCACTGTCTTTGAAGGCAGAGTCATAAAATTCAAACTTGCCGGAGCAACCTGTTATATAAAGTGGGCCATAAAGACAATCCCTTATAGTACTCTTATATACAAGCATATTTTTTGTGCCTTTATATGCGCCGATGCCATACACGCCACAACCGTAAATATCCATATTTTTAAGTTCTATATTTTTGCAGTTCGTAAAATTCAAAACATTTCCTGAACAGTTGCCTATTTCTGTATGTCCCATAGTAAGCGATGAAATCTTTATATCATGGCAGTCAGAAAAGTTCAGAACAGCAGCATATCTCGGGTCTGTCACGATTTCTGTATCAGCTGCCGCACCTCCGCCTCTGATAGAAATGCCGTCTGTCCGTTCTACAACAATTTCAACACCGTCATAGCATTCCCTTAACTTTACATATCGGTGACTTTCATTCCACTTTCCACCTTCGCCATCCCAGATTTCTTCAATATATTCACTCAAATTATAGTATCCTGACTTTATAGTTATATCCGCATCAGGTTTAATAGCTTCAAGAAGTTCTTTTACGCTTTCCACTTCGATAGTTATATTCGCATCGGGTTTAATAGTTTCGGGAAGCTCTTTTGTGTTTTCTGTTTCGTGGGAACTGTCATTTTTCACAGGTTCACTTGTGGGGGTGGGAGCTTTTGCAGAGCAACCTGTTAGTACAAGTATTAAAGCCAGAATATATATAATATGTTTTTTCATCTGCACGCTCCTTTGTTTTTTATTGTGCGTTTATGAATCTATAAAGGAATGTTACCACCTGCGCCCTTGTGCAGTTGCTGTCAGGACTGAATGTGGTTGCACTTATTCCACCTGTAATTCCGTTTTCCACCGCCCAAAGTACTGCATCATAATAGTAGCTGTCTGCTTTTACGTCCGTAAACGGGTTACTTTTTCCGTTTGGTTTCGGCTGACCTGCTGTGCGCCAGAGGAAGGTAACAACCTGTGCTCTTGTGCAGTTTTCATCAGGAGAGAAAGTAGTATTACTTGTACCGCCCGTGATTCCTTCATTCGCCGCCCACATAACTGCATCATAGTAATACTCACCCTTTGCAACATCAACAAAAGGATTGGATTTTGTATCCTGCGGTTTTTCTGCTTCAGTTGGTTTTTCCGCAGGTTTTTCTGTTTGAGTCGGTTTTTCTGTTTCGGTTGGTTCTTCCGGCTCTTGCGGTTTTTCTGTTTCCTGAGGTTTATCCGTTTCAGCCGGTTTCGCATCTTCTTTTTTTGTTAAAGTGTTAATCTCCATCGAAACAGCTGAACAAGCACTGTGTTCATCGTAAAATCCGCTGTGACCGGTCAGCCATTCAATGCCGTTTACAGTTAACTTAACATTTTTCGCAAGAACATACTCTTTGTTTGCATCGCCATCAATAACCATCTGTCCCAGTACTTTTACAGGAGCATCCGTAAAAGTGCCACCATGAGGCAAATTTACAAATTCGCCTTTTTCATCTTTTGTCTGCCAGCCGGTAAATTCTATTCGTACAGGAGTGCCTTTTGTCACGGTAAACTGCGGAGTGGATTCCTTGTCACCAATATAGGCAATATCCGAATAATTTGATACAGCCTCGACTTCGGATATTATTGTGCGTTTTTCCTCTTCCAGCTTATCAAATGTATATCCGATAAACATACCTTCCTCATTACCGCCCATCACCGATAAATTGCGGTTGATAAATCCTTTCACGAGCAAATCACCATTTGAATCTGTATCAAATTGGTATCCGTCTATCGGCTTTACTTTTATTGCGACATAGTAATATTCACCGGCTTTAAATGTATCATTCTCATCCATTTTTCGTGCGCCGCCAACACCTTCGTACCAGGTAATACCATACTTTGTTGAATTGGGATCAACCGTATCAATATAATAGAGTCCGTCTTCACGCTGGTTTTCGGCTTTGAAGGAAGGCTTTTCTCCTATTACGGGTTCTTGAATTTCGTACGATACAGCACCCATTATTTTTTCTTTGGCAGCTCCTAAATAATCGTATTCCTCAAGTACCACAAGCCTGCCGGCTCCGTCAAACATGATGGAATAACCGACAGCAACGCTGTTAAAAGTAACCACCACATCCGGAAGTCCCGTGGATTTACGAGCAAAAGCATAACCATCCTTTGCTTCCAATACAACTTCAAACGCATAGGTGTTTTTTTCTGCAAAAACTCCTGTAAACGGAAGAGCTAAAGCAGCACCTGTGCTTTGGTAATTCTCATACCACGTTGCATCGTACCCTTCCACACCCTCGCTGTATTTCAGATAATGTGGACGGGCAATGGACTGTCTTCCAATTTTTGGTTCTATAATATCCGAAACATTAACATGTGTGATTTCCTTATGTTCCGTTACTTCGGGGAAGGTATAAGACACAACCGCCATAGCCCACCTTTGATACTCAAAGGCTTTGCTGACCTTCGCTTCCTTTCCGTTTACGGTTGCTTTCAAATTATAGGCGGTAGCGGTTGCATCGAATTCATAGCCATCCTTTGCTTCCACCCATATCTCAACTGTATATATATGCCCAGATTGAAAATTCTCGGTCTGATTCATATATCTTTTTTCTGTTTCGTCATACCATTCAGCATTTTGATATACCTTGTAGTTTGAATCATTATTTACCGTAGTGGCTGTTTTGTGCCATTCTAACGGCTCACCTGCAACCGGTTTTTCGATATTCAAATCTACTTTGGTGATGAAGTCTGATGCCATCGTTGTCATCGGCAATAGTGACAGCATCATTATTAAACTTAATAAAACACCCAAAAATTTTTTCATTATTGAAATCACTCCTTATTTCTTTTGGAATTGTCAAGAAATGTATAGTCGTAAAGCTCACTAAATTTCTTGACAATTCCATTCCAACTTATCAAGTTCTGAAATTATCTTGTTAAAAATAGTTCTTTCATACATTTCATACATTATCCTAACAACTTCTTATTTGTCGCTTA
>JAZNBG010000030.1:0-73869 GCA_045586925.1 Clostridia bacterium
TTCCTAAGACCGCTTGGCCTCCGACTTGCTGAAACATAAGTTTCAGCGGCGGGTTGCCACATAATAATTTAATATTTTACTCTGTTATTTTTATTACTTTAACTTCGTTTTCTTCGAGTTTAGCCTTTAGTGCCGTATCAGGCTCGGTATCGGTAATGATATAATCTACATCTTCCATAGAAATCAGCTTTACAAACCCAACTCCGCCCATTTTGCTCTTGTCACAAAGATAGTATTTTTCTCTGGCGTTGGCAAACATCTTCTGTTTGATTCCACATTCGGTTTCGTTACTTTCAAGGATACCGCCATCAGCAGTAATCCCTTTACTTGAGAAAAACATTTTGCTTGCAAAATAGTTTTCTTCGATATTCTTTTCGGCGTGTCTGCCAATGAAAGACTGGTTATTGCTAAGCACACCGCCCACCGAAATAACCTTTATATGCTCGCAGCCCGAAAGTTCAACCGCAACTCTTAATGAATTGGTTATAACCGTTATGTTTTTACGATTTTTAAGTTCTTTTGCCATAAAGAATGTCGTTGTTGATGCGTCAAGAAAGATTGTATCTCCTGCCGTCACATACTTTACGGCTTCTTTTGCAAGACGCATTTTCGCATCAACATTTATGTGCTTTCTTTTTTCAAGGGAGATTTCATAGGTTGTTCCCTCAAGCGGAACAGCACCACCGTGTGTTCTTCGCAAAGACTCCTGCTTTTCAAGCTTTTCAAGGTCACGTCTTACAGTTTCCTCGGTGACACCAAGCTCTAAGCTCAGGCGGCTTACCGAAACAACTCCGTCTGCATTTAAAAACTCCAATATTTTCTTCTGGCGTTCAAGTGCAAGCATCCCAATCCCCTCTCTTTCAATCCGGGCTTTTATTATCTTTTTATTATTTTTACGACAGCACCATTTTTGAGACCTGTCGAATTTGCATCGTCAGTATCAATATGCATTTCTGCATTGAAATCATCACGCACTCTTACCTGAACGTCATAAAATCTTGTTGGCTTTATGCCCTCGACCTCAACATCCACATAATCATTATCCTTGATATCATTTGCCATCGCATATTCTGGGGTAAGGTGTATATGGCGGTTTGCAATGATAACACCTTCCTTCAAATACACGCAACCCTTAGGTCCAACAAGCACCAGCTTTTCGGAGCCTGCCACGTTGCCCGAGGGACGAACGGGAGGGCTGACTTTCAGGATAAATGTATCTGTTCTTGAAATCTCAACCTGAGTATTTTTGCGGACAGGACCAAGAACTCTTACGTTCTCGATTGATTTAAGAGAAGGTCCAACCAGTGTAACCACCTCTTCGGACGCATACTCACGACCCATAAGGTATTTCTTCACGTGAAGTTCATAGCCCTTGCCAAAGAGAGTTTCTAAATCCTCCTGTGACAAATGAACGTGACGCTGCGAAACACCTACCTTAATCTGTCCGTCTGTATCTATTTTTTCAACTACCGATTTTACGGCTTTTGCTATTGTGTCTATATCATACATATGCTTCACCCTGAACAAAGGGCGCTTTGCCCAGTGTTCCCTGAATCAGATTTCCGTCTTTCCGGATTGTCACTAGCCTTCCATATCAAAGAACTTTGTTACCTCGGTATGGGGTCTTGCAATAACAGCATGACCAAAAATATTGCCGATTGCATCTGCACTCTTAAGGCCTGCCTCAACTGCCGCCTTAACAGCAGATATCTCGCCTGCAACAATAAATGTAACCAAACGTCCGCCAAGTCTTTTTTCGGTGTGGATAACACGCACCTCCGCCGCCTTTGTCATTGCGTCAAGACCTTCAATTGCAGCAACCAAGCCTTCAACCTCAATCATACCGATTGCTTCACCTGTTGAAACTGCAGGTTCCATTTCAGCCTCGCCAGCAAAACTCTTGGGGAGTTTTTTGTTGTACTTATCCTTATTCATATCAAGAAGGTATGCCATTTTCTCGGTACCGTCACCAGGATTGGGGATGGTGTGAGAAATTATGTATTTGCCCTCTGCCTCTGCATAAGCCTTTCCTGCCTCAACCGCCGCCTTAACAGCCGCAACAGGACCCTCTACCTTTATCTGCATTACCAGCGGTGCCGGAACATCCGCACTACCGGGACGGGTACGGTCAAATGCAATTACCTTTACATCAGCAGCCTTTGCACAGAGGTCTGCCGCAACCACTGCCGTTGTAAAGCTGTATACTTCTAACATTCCTAATGCTTTCATAGGATTTTTTCCTTTCTATGTCATCTTAACGAATCTAACATCTCTCGGTCACTCTATACAATATGAAGTCCATCAGCCATAACGCAACGTCTTTGACGGGTAAAGGATTTTGCCGATGTGATACCCTCACCTGTGGGGCCTGCAATTGTGAAGGTTGTATGACCTTCACCGCCTGCACCAATACCTGCATAAGAAGGAGCGTTCTTTACAAAAATTGTGGTTTCAACCGCTCTGGCAAAAGCTGTAAGTCTATCAACATTCTTTGAGTGAATGTGTGCGGAATGGCGGTTGCCGTGTTCTGCCTTGCAAGCTTCAATGATTGCTTCTTCGATATCCTTAACTCTAACTATTGGAAGAATCGGCATCATCATTTCAACCTGAACAAATGGATGCTTTGCATCTGTTTCACAGATTATCAGTCTGGGGTCTGCATCAATGCCGAGCTCCTTCAGGAATAATCTTGCATCCTTGCCTACCCATTTTTTGTTAATGCCAAACTTGCCGTCTTTTTCAACAAGAGCAACCTTTACAAGTCTGTCAATGTCTGCACCCTTAAGAAGATATGCACCATTCTTTTGCATATTGCGAATAAGGCTGTCTGCAACAGAATCGAATACAAAACATTCCTTTTCGGCAATACAGGGAAGGTTGTTGTCAAAGCTTGCACCCTTGATAATGTCTGATGCTGCCTTTTCGATATCAGCTGTATCGTCAACGATAACAGGGGGATTACCTGCACCTGCACCGATTGCCTTTTTACCTGATGAAAGAAGCATCTTTACAACACCAGGACCGCCTGTTGCAACCAACATTCTAACAATAGGAGATTTAACCATTTCGTTTGATGTATCCATTGTGGGGTTAGCAACCGAAACAACTAAATTTTCAGGGCCGCCTGCTTCTAAAATACCACGGTTAACAAGGTCAACTGCGTAGTTTGCAATCTTTTTTGCATTCGGGTGTGGGTTGAATACAACCGCATTACCGCCTGCAATCATACCAATTGAGTTACAGATTACAGTTTCACTGGGGTTTGTTGAAGGTGTGATACTGCCGATAACACCAAATGGCGCCATCTCAATCAAGGTAAGACCTGTATCACCTGTTTTAACGATAGGCTGAAGGTCTTCAGTTCCGGGAGTTTTGTTTGCAACAAGCTGATGCTTGATAATCTTGTCAGAAACACGGCCCATACCGGTTTCTTCAACACCCAATTTTGCCATTTCTTCGGCTTCTTCTAAGGTTAGACGGCGAATTGCCGCAATCATTTTTTCTCTTTGTTCTACAGTATAGCTCTTATACTGAATATAAGCCTTCTGTACAGCCTCCAAAGCCTCTGTCATTGTGGGGAATACGCCCTTGAGCTGTTTGGGAGTCTCTACCTTTCCGTCCATATTACGGATAACACTTTCAACAATAGTGCTTATGCATTTTTCATCTAACATCTGAGTTTACCTGCCTCTCTGTATTTCTGTATCTATCTTTAAATTATAGTATGCCACATTTTTTCGTCCGGATTTGCAATAACTGAGCTGTCAAGGAACATTGATCCATCAGCAACTTCTGCCTTTGCTCTCTCGATTGCACTTTCAACAGCCGCAACCTCACCGGTAAGGAGCATATACGACTTACCGCACATACCTCTTGCTACACGGAGTTCAATAAGGTCAACAATTGCGGTCTTTGCAGCAATATCTGCTGCCATAATTATTGATGCCGCTGAATAAGTTTCCAGAACTCCAAGAGCACGTTTATCCTTTATATCTGTTGCTCCGTAAAGCGCAGGGAAGATTGAATCATGGGGATTACCCAGAACAAAACTGTCGATGAGCTTTTCAGGGAACATAGCTTTTACTGCGTCAATTGATGCACGAACTGCACTTAACTCGCCCTCGATAAGAATAATATACTTACCCGGGCAGACAACCTCGGCCTCAATAACCTTGACCTCGGCGGTCTTAATCATAATATCCGCGGCCTTCATACCGGTGGAAACCGTTGTCAGTTCTGCCATTGCCAATGCTTTTGCCATTTAATTGTTTCCCACCTTTCTTTACCGCTTGATTTCAAGTATAATATAATTTTCTGTAATTTCTTTAATTGCTCCGTCATAAGGGCTGTGGATTTCCGCACCAAGACCTTCGCAGGATGCAATTTTCTGTAACTTTTCAACCTTATCTCCAACTTTTACAATTGGCTTTGCCGGCTGACCTATATGCTGTCTGAGTTCGATTTTAAATGTTTTTTGTTTCTGTTCAAAATCTTCGGGCAACTCCCCAAAGGGCGCCTCCACATTATATTTAGTAATTCCCAGACGCGCAATCAATCTTTCCATTGGAACATACCTGAATGGTCTGTGTTCGTCTACTCCCTTAAACTTTGGTTCGGGAAGTTTTATGCCCTTGGCACGGATTTCATCACGGAATGTGCCAATAAGCATTGCAGGGGAAAGCCCCTGATGGCAGGCATACATCTCGCAAAGTCTGCACTGCGAGCAATATGCCGAATTAAGCAGAGCCGGAACATCACCAGTCATACCCTTGGTTGCGGCACGCATAAATGCGTGAGGCTCAATGGGATGACCAAGTAAATTTCTTGAGCACAAATCAGTACACATACGGCACTGACAACAAGCACTCATTGCTCTGTATATATTAACCTTTGGATTTGTTTTCTTTTTTAAAATAACGGGATGGTTTTTAGGAAGCACCAATACCGCATTTGTGGTTTTGGTAACAGTATCCTTCTTCTTTGCAAGACGTCCCGTCATTGCTCCGCCGCTGAGAAATTGACAATCTTTAATCGTCTCACCACCGGCAAGCTCCACCACACGACCCAGCGGTGTGCCGAGGGGAACTCTGAAAGTACCGGGATTTGCTACTTCACCTGCAACAGTTACATATTTATAACATACAGGCCTTTTTTCTGTAATTGCATAGTATGTATTGAGCATTGTTTCAACATTGAAAACAATAACGCCCTCTGAAATTGGAAGCTGACCGGGCTTTACAACTTTGCCGGTTGCCTCATAAATCAATATAATTTCATCGCCTGCGGGATAAACCTCGGGCAGTAATGAAATCTTCATATGTTTAAAATTATCAAGCTGCTCTTCAACCTCTTCAACAGCTTCGGTATATGCTTCTTTGACTGCAATAATTGCATCCTTTGCGCCAACAGCCTTGCGTACTGCATCAAAAGCCGTCAAAACCTCTTTTGCGAAAGTTGAAAGAAGCTGTCTGTGTAGCCTGAACAAAGGCTCACATTCTGCACAGTTAAGAATAACCGTGTCAGCCTGATCGCTGAGCTTTGCATACGAAGGGAAACCTGCGCCACCGGCACCAACTATTCCGCATTCCTTCATAAGCTCTTTAAGTTCTGTCAATTGCATAATTGGTTAATCCCCCTTCCAATCAGATTTCAAATGTTATTTATGCAAAATCAGCACCGTCATCAACGATACCCACGATTGCAGCATCAACAGGAGCAGTTTCCATTTCGCAGCCGATACGAGCCGCACTACCTGTTGCCACCAAAACATATTCGCCGATACCTGCACCGATGTTGTCAATAGCAACCAACTGCGAATTTTTTGCAGCCATTTTTTCAACAGGTTCAACAATCATAAACTTGTTGCCCACAAGATTTTCGTTCTTGCGTGTAGAAACAACGCTGCCGATTACTTTTCCGATAATCATAACTTTTTCTCCCTTACATAAGTCAGAAGGATACGGGCAGAGCAGATTGCTCTGCCCATACACTTACTTTAGCCCTGAGTTTCTTATTTGAGAACGGGCAAAATCTTCTCAACATCATTGTGAGGTCTGGGAATAACGTGTGTAGCGATGATTTCGCCAAGCTTCTGAGCGCTCTGTCCGCCTGCTTCAACTGCAGCCTTAACAGCACCAACGTCACCACGAACCATAACACTAACAAGACCTGAACCGATCTTTTCTGTGCCAACCAAACTTACGTTAGCAGCCTTAAGCATAGCATCTGCTGCTTCGATTGCTGCAACGAGACCTCTTGTTTCTACCATACCCAATGCTTCCTGTGCCATTGTTTTTACCTCCTTTTTAATCTCTGTAACTGCCTCGGCTTTTGCCGGTGCAGCATTTTTTTTCAATTCTTCAGTGTTGCCGATAACGGCGGTTTTTACTTTAGCGGTAGTTTTCTTTTCTGCCATAACTTACCACTCTTTTCTTAGAACTTGGGAAGAATCTTCTCAACGTCGTTGTGAGGTCTGGGAATTACGTGAGTTGCAACGAGCTCGCCAAGACGACCAGCCATTGTGCCACCAGCTTCAACTGCAGCCTTAACTGCACCAACATCACCACGAACCATAACACTAACAAGACCTGAACCAATCTTTTCTGTGCCGATGAGAACTACCTCTGCTGCTTTTACCATTGCGTCTGCTGCTTCGATTGCTGCAACAAGACCTCTTGTTTCGATCATACCTAATGCTTCCTGTGCCATTTTAAATTTCCTCCTAAAAATTTATATAAGTTGTTAATTATTATTCATTGATTACTGCAATCTTAAGGCCTTCCATCTTTACGTTGGTAACAAATGCCTCGTTAATCTTCTCCATTGGGAACTTGTGTGTAATAAGTTCTTTAATGGGAAGACCGATTGCGATTGCGCGCTTCAAGAAGTCAAATGTTGTTGCATAATCTCTGAGAGTGTATACCCAAGAGCCAACAAGTGTGATTTCCTTGGAGCAAAGGTCAAAGTGGGGGTTAATTGTTGCGTCGCCGCCGTTGATAAAGAAGCCAAGCTCGCAAAGACCGCCACCGCTTCTGATAAACTTGTAAATATTGCTGTGTGCAACAGGTGAGCCTGTACACTGGAATCCAAAGTCAGCGGGATGTCCGCCAAAGCTTTCGTTTACTGCAGCAGCAAGTTCTTCAATTCCCTTGTGGTCTTTGAAGTTAACAGTGTGATCAGCGCCCATACGAAGAGCAAAATCAAGTCTCTTCTGTTCGCCATCTACTGCAGTGATGTGTTCAACACCCATTGTTCTGAGAACTGCAATACAGATAAGACCGATAGGTCCACAGCCCTGAACAACAACTCTGCTGTTGAATCTAAGGATGCCTGTTGTCTTTGCACGTTCTACTGCGTGAATAAGAACTGCACAAGGCTCGATGAGGATTCTTGAATCAAGGTCAAGATCTGACACATTGAATATTGTTGAGCCTCCTCTGATAACCATATAATCTGCAAACCAACCGTTGAAGTGAACGTCGTCGTCAGGAACAAGTCCGTAAACATCTGCTCCTCCTACGTTCTGCTTATTTAAGTCATACATTGTGATTTCAGGATCATCCTTAAGAATAACACAGGTAACAACCTTGTCACCAATGTTAAGTGGCTTGCCTGCGCTGTCTTTTTTAACATTCTTACCCATCTTAACGATTTCGCCTGTACCCTCGTGACCGAGAACTACAGGAATAAGACCAAATGGGTCGCGCTTGAATTCGTGAGCATCTGTACCGCAGATACCGCAGCCTTCAACCTTTACAAGAATATCATCATCGCCGATTTCAGGGATTTTATATTCCTGAAGTTCGATTTTCTCGATACCTGTCAGCATTGCAACACGAGCTTTTTCAGGAACGGGGCCTGCAGCCTTAGGAGCTGATGCATTGCCTGTTCCCTGCATTCCTGCAAGAACCTGTTTCACAATCTGTTCAATTTCCATATTGTTCATTTTATGTAATCTCCTTTCTAAAGAATTAATAGCTTAATTTTCATTCATAATCTCGTCAAGACAAGATGCACCATAAGCCGAAAGAGCAGTATCCTGTTCCTCAGAGCCGCCGCTTACACCAAGCCCGCCAACGATCTTACCGTGATAAATCAGCGGATCACCACCGCCGAAAATAACAATCTGTCCGCCGTTTGTGTGCTGAATTCCGTATAACGGGCCGTCAGGCTTTGCCAACGTGCTCAGTTTTTTTGTGGACATCTTGAGAGCAACCACCGTATACGCCTTATTAAGTGCCACATCATAGCTTGCAATGTATGAGTTATCCATACATTCAATTGCGATAGGTCTGCCTGCTTCGTTGGAAACAGCCGCAACAATATTAAGACCCATTGTTTTAGCCTTTGCCTCTACCATCGCAATCAGCTTGCGTGCCTGCTTTAGACCAAAAGGCTTTTCCTCTGCCTTGCTTTCGGTAAGCTGCTTTGTTACAGCTTCTACTATACGAGTAAGCTTTTCGTCATTCATAAATGACACCTCCCGTATTATTTGTTAAGCTGCTCCATAACCTTCTTAGTAATCATTGCAACCAGTTCCGCATCGTCGCCGGCACTTTCCTTGCCACAAGTGCAAGCACCGCCGCAACCGTGGCAGCTTGCTTTACCTTCCTTTGCGTTGGGGCAAAGATTTGCAGGATGCTTTCCTGGCAGACCCATCTGTCTTCTGATTTCATAAAGTCTTTCAATCTGTTCTTTTGAGAATTCCTGAGGTGTGCCTATCTGAGATGAGAGATAGAGCAATTCTGCATAGAATTCAAGTGATTCCATCTTGTGATAAGCCGCAAGAAGTGAATCAGAATATGCAAGAGCACCATGGTTTTCAAGAAGAACTGCATCAAAATAGGGAAGGTATTCTTCCACTGCATCGGGAATTTCCATTGTTGAAGGTGTTCCGTACTTTGCAAGGGGAACACAGCCGAGAGCGATAACAGCTTCAGGCATAATGGGCTGTGTCAACGCTTTACCTGCAATAGCATAGCTTGTTGCATAGATAGGATGAGCATGAACAACCGCCTTAACGTCGGGACGCTTCTTATAAACTCTCATATGCATCTTGATTTCAGAAGAAGGCTTAAATCCCTTGTTTGCCTGAATAACGTTGCCATCAGCATCAACCTTACAGATATATTCGGGTGTCATAAAACCCTTACTTACGCCTGTAGGTGTGCAGAGGAATTCATTATCAGAGATTTTTACTGAGATGTTACCATCATTTGCAGCAACCATTCTTCTGTCATAAATTCTTTTACCAATGTCACAGATTTGTTTTTTGATTTCGTATTCTGACATCATAATAATGACTCTCCTTTTATATGTAAGATTTATTAATTTACTTGTTAAAATTTTGGCATTCTGCCTTACTTTAATATTACCACTAATATATGCTAGTGTCAATAGTTTTTTGTGATTTTTTGTTTGTTTTTGTTGTTTTTATCTAAATTTTTGTGGTTTTCTGTCTTCTGCCAGATAATCTATCAGTTCCTGGATACCCTCGCCAGTGGTTGAAGCAACAAAGAAAATCTTTTTGCAACCCGCAAGTTCAAGCCACGACGCCGCCTTTTGCGGCTCTGCATCGGGCTGGTCAATCTGGGTGACAATCCCAATAACCTCGCGGTTTACCTGCGCCGTACAGCAAGGCGGATACAGTGAATACTGTTCTCTTGCGCTGAGGAGCAGTCCAACTACGTCTGCCTCATAGGAGTAGAGTGCCAATGCTCTGCCCAAGATTTTATTTTCAGCATATTCGCCGGGGGTATCAATCAAAATATCATGATAGTTTATGTACTGGGTTTTGTGATAACCAATCTTTTCGCCTTTAAGAGCTTGGGTAAGTGTGGTTTTACCGCACTCGCTTCTGCCCACAAGTATCATCTTTTTCATATTATGTTCTTGTGATGGGGCAAACAGTAAAGCCTAAGGTTTCCTGTGAATAGTCACAAAGCGCTTTAAGTGCCGCCTCAACCTCCGAAACTGTTCCTGTTACGATAAGTGTTCCGCTGAAACGGTCAACAAAACCGATTTCTGCACCGGACGCCTTCATAGCAATGTCTGCCGCAATGATTGCAGTTTCTGCAGGTGACATAGTTACTATCCCTATGGCCGCCTTTGAATAATCAATTGCAGGATCCAACCCCAGTTTTTTATAGAGAATTCTGTCAGGATTTGCAATGATATGAGCAAGTGTAATCTGCTTGCCGGGAACAAGTTCCTGAATAATTCTCATTCTGTCAGAAAAATCCATAATATTGTCTGCCATCCGTTAACCTCCTATCTTACAGGTAAGTCCTGTTTCTTCCACTACTTTTTTGAGTTTTTGAATATGCTCTGCAGGAATCAAATCAATTCCGTGCATTTCATAGGTTCTTCCAAGACCCTTGTACTTATCCTCACCCAGTCTGTGATATGGCAAAAGGTGAAGCTCTTCAACAGTCTTAAGGCTTTTGGTAAATTCCGCAATGTCACGTATCTCCTGCTCGGTATCATTAAAGGTAGGGATAACCGGCACACGGATTATAAGCTTTTTAGCATCAGCCGCAAGACGCTTTGCATTCTCTAAAATAAGCTCGTTGGGCTGAGTTGTAAACTGCTTGTGCTTTTGACTGTTTATGTGTTTTATATCCATAAGATATAAATCAAGGTAAGGAAGAAGCTTTTGAATTTTGTCATACCCTGCGCAAGCTGTGGATTCAAGAGCGGTGTTAATCCCCTTTTCCTTGCACGCCCGAAGAATTGCCGCTGCAAAATCGGGCTGCGCCAGAGATTCGCCGCCTGACAAGGTGACTCCGCCGCCGCTGCGACGATAATATATTCTGTCCTTTTCGATATCTGTCATAAGCTCTGCCACGGTAACGTCACGTCCCATAACCTTTTCCTTACCGTCAACGAGCATTGTTTCAATCTCTCGTTTCTGGGATTCGGGGTTGCAACACCATTTGCATCTTAAAAAGCAACCCTTAAGAAAGATTATTGTACGCACGCCTGGCCCGTCATGAACAGAAAATCGCTGGATATCAAATATCCTTCCCGTTGTGTTTAAGTAATCGTTGTTCATTTATGTGTCCTTTCTCCGTTACCAAAACGGAGGAAAATTGTTCAGATTGTGCGATATGCCGTAAGACCGTGATAAATTTTTGCAGATTGTGCAATTGACCGATTGACGTGTACTATGTGTACACAAATGAGGTCAATTGTGCAAGATGCGGAAATTTAGCCGGTATTAGAAGCCTTTCTGTTCTGTTCGATTTATAATATCATCCTGCAAAGACTTTGAAAGTGTTGTAAACAGTGCACTGTAGCCGGCAACACGAACAACCAAGCCCTTGTATTTTTCGGGGTTCTTCTGTGCCTCGATAAGTGTTTCACGGCTTACTACGTTGAACTGTACATGACTTCCCTTCTGGTCAAAGTATCCTCTTATCAACGCAACAAAGCTCTCGAGTCCTGCTGCTCCCTCTAAAGCGGAGGGATGGAATTTCATATTAAAGAGAGTTCCATTTGATGCAATATAATGGTCAAGCTTTGCAACAGAATTAGCTGCCGCTGTAGGACCGTTTACATCTCTGCCGGCTGCAGGTGATACACCATCGGCAATAGGAGTTTTTGCAAGACGTCCGTCAGGTGTTGCACCAGTCTGTGCACCAAGAGGTACATTTGCGGATACCGGATAAAGACCTGCCTGATAAGAACCACCACGTGGGTTCTTGTACTTTTCAATAGGTTTAGTATATGTATAGGCAACATCACGGGCAAAAGCGTCAATCTCGCAATCATCGTTACCGAACTTGGGAACTTCATTGATAAGCTCCAGAATCTTCTGGTACTTATTGCTGCCACCCTTTGAAACACCGCCTGCAACCACATTTTTATAAATCTCGGCAATCTGCTCCTCTGTTACATTTACGCCCTTTTCAGCAAGGCCCTTCACAACCTCAATGGTAACCTTTTGTGCATCATTTGAGCTGCTGTCTGCACCAAAGTTATTTTCAAGTGCTTCTTTAAGCTCTGCAAGACTGAACTGTCGCTGTTCAAAAACAAGCTTCTTGATTGCGTACAGGGCATCTGCCATATTTGCAACACCAAAGCCCTGAGGACCGGTAAAGTTATAAACCGCACCGCCCTCCTGAACGCTCTTGCCTCTGCCGATACAATCTTCAATCATACTTGAAAGGAACGGAAGCGGTGCACGTTCCATATGTGCGAGGTCAATTGCATTGTCGGCATCAACCATAAGTTCAATCATATATTCGGTCTGTGCCTTGTATGCATCATAGAATTCGCAGAAGGTGTTCATCTCTTTAATGTCACCTGTTTTAATACTTATCTGCTTGCCACAATCCTCACCGTTGGAGAACACAAGCTCTATAGGACGGCACATATTAAAGAATGCAGCATCATGCCAGCCATCTGTTTTACCCATCTTCTGAGGTTCAACACAACCAATAATGTTGTACTGTCTTGCATCTTCCAAAGTCAAGCCACGGCTTACAAGTGCAGGAATAATAACCTCGTCGTTGTAGTATGCAGGAAGACCGATACCTGTACGGGTAAGTTCGCCTGCTCTGATCATAAATTCGTGAGGAGTTTTATTCCATACACGAACAGAAAGTGACGGCTGAGGAAGCATAATATGCATTGATGCATTAATACACATAAATGACAAATCGTTGGTTGTATCAACGCCGTTTTTGTCCTGACCGCCGGCGATAAGGTTCTGGAAAAGGCTGTATCCCGCAAAGCCCTGAGCCGACGCATCATCACGCACCTTTGTAAAGCTGTTGAGTTTAATCCACACACAGTCCATAAGCTCCTGAGCAAACTCACGTGTAATCTTTCCGTTTTTCAAATCCTTTTTGTAATAAGGATACATATAGATATCAAAACGACCGGGAGAAATTGAGTGACCGTTTGATTCTGTCTGTACAAGCATCTGTATAAACCAGAAGCTCTGGCAAGCCTCATGGAAGCTTTCTGCACCAAACTGAGGAACACGGCTGCAGTTTTTACCGATTGTTTTAAGTTCCTCGCGTCTTGTGGGGTCTGTACACTTTTCTGCCATTTCATAAGCCAGACGCGAGTATCTTTGTGCAAAAGTAATTGCCGCCTCACAGCTTTCAATAACAGCATCAAGGAAAACTCTTTTCTTTACTGCATCGCCGTCTTTGGGGTCAATTGCAGACAAAGCCGCCTTAGCCTTTTTGATAATACCGTCATAACCAACTCTCAAAACCAAATCATAGTCAACAGTAACATGACCGATACCATTGTAAAAATAGTTTCCGGGAGTAAAGATGTTATGACTGATTGCATCAATGGTCTCGGGGCGCATATAGGATGTAGCAAGCTCACTTGTTGTCTTGCCCTTCCAGTATGCAAAAACTTCCTTAAGAGCCTTTTTAGAATCTTCTGTCAAAACAAACGGGTCTGCCGCTCTTGTTTCAATAGTGTCAAACTCATCCTCAATCCACTGGAATGAAAATTCAGGGAAAATCTGACAGCTGCGCTGCGACTTTGTTGCACTACCAACAACAAGTTCGTCCTCGTGTATTACTATAGGAAGATTTTCCGCAATATGTCTGAAGGCTTTTGCACGACGGGTAATCGTAGGCATACCTTCCGTATTTTTATAGGATTCGGTAAGTAAAACCGCACGTTCCACCTCGATTTCAGGAGCCTTTGCAAACAATGCATCCTTCAGGCGGTCAATACGTGGGCTTTTGGCTATATTTTCAGAATAATACTTTGCCATTTACGTCCTCTCCTTTCTTAAACCATACTTTTTCAGCTTTTATATTAACTCTATTTTAACTCAAAAACAAAAAAATGTCAACACATTTCAAAGAAAAAAACAGAAAATTTCCAAAAATTTCAAAGAAAACTGGCTGAATATATGAAAAAAGCGTAAATCCGCTTAAGACCTACGCTTTTTGTAATCATCTTTTCCAAGTATGACGTGAAAATAACACTAACATCGGGAATATTTCCAATCTGCCTATTATCATCGCCAATGATAATATAAAGGTAGAAAAAGGTGAATACACCGAAAAATTTGCCATTGGACCCACAGCCTCAAGACCGGGACCAATATTGCTGAGTGTTGCCACAATAGCAGTAAAATTCGATGTGAAATCAAGATTGTCAAAACTGATTAAAACCAGTATCGCCGCAAATATAAGCATATATGCTACAAAAAACACATTAACTCCACGCAGCGTTTCATGTTCAAGTGGTTTGCCGTTAAGCTTAACCTTAATTGTGGATTTCGGATGTGCCAGAACCTTTATTTCTTTTACAATACTCTTAAACAGAATTACTATTCTTGATACCTTTATTCCGCCGCCGGTACTTCCTGCACAGGCTCCGCAGAACATCAGCAGCACAAGAATTGTTTTTGAAAGCTGCGGCCATAAATTAAAATCCACCGTTGAATATCCCGTTGTAGTTATAATTGACGACACCTGAAAAGCACTGTGCCTGAGAGCCTGTCCCTGACTTGTGAAAGAGCCTTGGATATTAAAGAAAATAATAGCCACAGATGCCGCAACAATCCCCAGATATATCCATACCTCCTCCATTTTTAAGGCAGTTTTTATCTTGCGCATAAGGAGCAGATAATAAAACGAAAAATCTATACCGCAAAGGATCATAAATATAGTAATTACAATCTGAATATAAGAAGAATATCCTGAGATGCCTGCATTAGTAATTCCAAAACCACCTGTGCCAACCGTACCAAATGTCAGGGTTGAAGCCTCAAACCAATCAAGACCTCCTATCATCAGAAGAACAATTTCAATGGCCGTAAAGCCCAGATAAATTCCGTATAGGATTTTTGCGGTACTCCTCACCCTTGGCACCAGCTTGCCAACCGAATGTCCCGGACTTTCTGCCCTGATAAGATGCAAATTGCTGCCACCGGACATAGGCAACAGTGCAACAAGAAACACCAGAACACCCATACCACCAATCCAGTGTGTAAAACTGCGCCAAAAAGCCAAAGACTTTGGCAAAGCATCAACATCCGTCAGAATTGACGCACCTGTTGTCGTAAAACCCGATGCTGTTTCAAAAAAAGCATCAATAAAGCTTGGAATACTGCCCGAGAGTATAAATGGCAATGCACCAAAAATACTCATTGTAATCCAACTAAGTGCAACCGCCACGAACCCCTCCTTGGCAAACATATTCTTATCTTTGGGTTTTGAAACAATAAGGGGCAATCCCACAATCAAACATATCGCAATGCAAACAGGGAAAACCCACTTGATCTGCTCGTCATATATCAACGAACATAAAAACGGAAGCACCATAGCCGCTGCCTCTATATTCAGCACGCAGCCCAATACATAAGTAATTATTCTGTAGTTCATAATTCTTTTCCTTATACTTGTTCGAGAATATCGCTTATATCCTTAAAGCCTTTATGTGTAGTTACGATAATAACCGTATCGCCCGGCAAAATAACATCCTTACCGCGGGGAGTAATGATTGTTCCCTGACGGTTTATGCTTGCAATCAGAATTTCAGGTTTCAAGGACAAACTTTCAATTTTCTTGTTCGAAATAGGCGAACCTTCAACAATTCTGAACTCCAGTGCTTCTGCCTTGCCGTCAAGCACATAATGCATTGTTTCAATATTGCTGCCAATAGAATTGTTTTTGGCACGCACAAAACGCACAATGTATTCCGCCGTAATGTCCTTGGGATAAATAATTGTATCAAGGCCAAGGTTGCGTATAACTTCGTCATAGCCAATACGGTTTATTTTTGTAATCACCTTGCCGCCGGTTTTTGTCTTAGCATACAGCGACAGCATTACATTTTCTTCGTCAATGTTGGTTAGTGCAACAAACGATTCTGCATTTTCAATCCCTTCTTCAAGAAGAAGACGATTTTCCGTTCCGTCAGCATTAATAATAGAAGCCTTTGGAATGAGGCTGCACAAAAATTCTGCACGTTGGGGATTTTGCTCAATAATCTTGACATCAATACCCGATTTAATAAGGTTGTGAGCAAGATATACCGCAGTTGTTCCGCCGCCCACTATCATACAATCTTTAACCTTATTTGTTTTAATCCCGATTTTCTTAATAAAATGGGCTGCATCCCTAATCGTGGCAACAATACTGATAAAATCTCCCTCTTTAAGCAGAAAATTACCACCTGGAATAAATGCATCATCATTACGCTCTACACCACAAATCAAGATGTCACAGTTCAGCTTACTGCTGATATCAACCACTTTAAGATTGCACAGAGGCGAATCTTTCTGGATTTTAAATTTCAGGATTTCAACTCTGCCCTTTGCAAAGGTATCAATCTGAATTGCAGAAGGAAATCTAAGAGCTCTTGCCATTTCAGTGGCAGCAGTAAGCTCAGGATTAATTACCATATCAAGACCCAATTCTTCCTTGATAAGGTGAATTTCTTTGTTATATTCCGGGTTTCGTACTCGGGCAATGGTACTGCAATTACTATTTATTTTTCTTGCGATAAGGCACGTAAGCAGATTAAGTTCATCAGAGCCGGTAACCGCAATAAGAATGTCGGTTTCCTCAATTCCTGCCTCACTTAAAACCTCAAGGCTGGCACCGCTACCCGAAACACCCATTACATCATAAGTGTTAACCGTGTCCTGAAGAACATTATGCTTTACATCCACAACGGTAATATTATGATTTTCTTCACGACTAAGGCGTTCAACCAGCTTTTCGCCGACCTTGCCTGCGCCAACAATAATAATATTCATATATCCTATCTCCGTATTTCACAGTATTATAATCAAAATAACCAACCTAAGTATAGCAAATTTCCCATTTAAAGTCAACACTAATAAACTAAAGAAATCATAACCACCAGCAAATGCAACAGTAGTTATGATTTCTTATTATCCGTGTTTTTTCATTTTGTATACCTTAGTCTTTTAATTTCGCGACTTGAACGAAAAATCATATAAACAGCAACAAACAGAACAAATATGCAAACTGCTCCGCCTGTTGATGCCGTCATAATTAAGCGGAACGACGGATCATCGTTCTGTCCGAATGCGCTAATCATTGCCGTTTCAAGCGTAAACAGCGACACAACCGCCGAAACAAGGCTTATTGCCTTTGCCGCCGACATCAGAGGGCTTTCAAACCGACGGTACCTGACCACATTAATCATAGCCACAACCATTGCGGTGAAGGTATACGTTGCCATGCCGATTGTATGGATATAATGATACTCAAAGCCTCTGTTTTGCCGTACTACATAAAAAACTATTACCGCAAGCGCCTGATTCATCATAAGCATTAAAATTCCGCAAAATCTGTATCTGCCAAATTCTTTCAGTCGGTTTTCACCGGGAACATCCACCTTTGCCGTGTCACGGAGCAAAAACAACCGCATGACAATAAGCAAAATATAATACGCCGCCAATGCATAAAACCATAACTCGTGAAAGTATATTCCCGAAATCAACTGCATAACCGCATACAAAATATTTATTGTTACCGACCCAAACAGTGAAAGTCTTACTCTTAGCTTTGGGTCATTAAGATACTGCTTTATATATCTGTTTTTCTCAAGCAAAGTCTTAACTTTTCCCATTTCTGCCTCCTTTGCATACAAACAAATCAAACACCCGCGCTCAAAAGTTCCTTTTCTTTCGCTTTAGTGTGCACCTTGGGAACAACAAACTCAAATGCCTGAGGAATAATTTCGAAATCTGTCCTTCCGGCATCATCAATTTCACCATCGGTACAAAGACGCATTGTTCCGTCAAGGGGTGTTACAGTAATTCTTTTGCACTTTGTCCAAAAGATAACTTTCTCGATATTTTTCAATTTAATATGTGTTCCCTTCATATAAAAGGGCAGCTTGGTTAAAAAATTCAGTCGAGAAATATTGTATACGATATTTATATCCATAAACCCATCGTTTATAACACCCAACGGATTGCTCATTAGTCCACCGCCGCAAAACTTGCCGTTTGATATTGCGGTAAGAAGCAGCGGCCCGCTGTGTTTTTCCTTTCCGTCAAGCTCAATTGCCAGATTTGCACCCTTCTTCTTTATCAGAATTGCAAAAATTGATATAAAGTATGCAAATGGCCCCGAAACAAAGGGCTTTTGCTTCATTCTGGTGGTCATATCAACCACATTGCAATCAAATCCTATGTTAAACATATTTGCACAGTATTTGGTGTATCTTATGCCCTCTTTCGTCGTAGTATACCTTATGGCATCGCATTTCGTACAACCTGCGGTAATCTGTTCCCCCACATCAAGAAAATCCTCTGCACTGCCAAAATTTCTGCAAAAATCATTCCCTGTACCAAAGGGCATAACGCCAATTTGGTTATCAGGATGCTCCATCGCACCGTTAAGAACCTCGCCCAGTGTTCCGTCACCACCGCAAGCAATAAATCTTGCCGCTCCATAATTTTTGCAATGCTCACGCACATATCTCTCGGCATCGCCTATGGCTTTTGTTACATATATTTCCACATCGGCTGTCAATCGTTGTGCCACACATTTGATTGACTCAGTCAGTTTTTCTATACCCTTGCCCTGACCCGCTTTGGGATTAATCACAAAAACCGTTTTCATAAACGACACCTCGTACCAAATTTCTTCCTTAAAAATATCTTATCATAAATTGAGGTATTATGCAACAAAAAGAAAACCTCGCAGAAAAATCTCCGCGAGGTTAATAAAACTAATTTGTTCTTTTTAAGTATTTTATAAGAATTATCCCCAGTATCAATCCAACTGTACCCTGAACAGCATTTGCCGGGATGTTGACCGCAGACGCAACAAATCCATACAGAAACCCTTCAAAGATGTAATAGCCAAAAACCATTATTACCTCGGCAATCAAGCCTCCGATAATTCTTGCCGGAGTGTTACCGATTTTACTACTCACCCACTTATATATGTAATATGCTGCAAGTGCCATTATTCCCTTGATAACAAAGGTAGCCGGAGCATACACCACATATCCTGAAAAGAGGTCTGCCAGCGCCGAGCCGAGTCCCGCTGCCAAAAACCCGTATACAGGCGACAGCAACCACCCCGAAAGCAGCACCACGCAATCACCCAGATTAAGGTAGCCCTTAAACGGTGACGGAATTTTAATAATCATTGTAGCAACACAGCAGAGCGCCGCAAGCATTGCTGTCATAGACATTTTTCTTGTGTTTGCTTTCATACAATCCCCCTGAATATAACATTCAACCATAGGCTGAAAAATTTTCTTATTTTTTCAATCCCAGCTTTTCAATTGACTCGTCACGCATTTTATACTTCAGGATTTTACCCGCCGCATTCATCGGAAATTCATCTACGAACATAAAGTATCTTGGCACCTTGTGTCTTGCTATTGAAGCATAACCAAATTCCTTCATTTCGTCTTCATCTGCAGCTTCGCCCTTATGAAGAATAATCCACGCACAACATTCTTCGCCGTATCTTTCATCAGGAACACCAACCACCTGAACATCACGAACCTTCGGATTTGTAAGGTAGAATTCTTCAATTTCTCTTGGATACAGGTTTTCACCGCCACGGATAATCATATCCTTTAATCTTCCTGTTACTTTGTAATATCCATCAGGCGTTCTCATACAAATATCGCCTGAATGAAGCCATCCGTCGCTATCAATAGCCTGTCCAGTAGCTTCAGGCATTTTGTAGTAGCCTTTCATAATGTTAAAACCACGTGCTACAAATTCACCGCTTTCACCATCGGGAAGTTCTGCTCCTGTTTCAGGATCAATGATTTTACATTCCACACCGGGGAACGCGCTACCGACAGTTTCAACTCTGTGGTCAAGATCTTCGTTTACTTCACCCATAGTACAACCCGGCGACGCTTCTGTCTGACCATATACCGAAATAATTTCTTTCATATTCATCTCATCTGCCGCACGGCGCATAAGGTCAGCCGGACAGTTTGCACCCGCCATAATGCCTGTTCGCATATACGAGAAATCTGTTTTTGCAAAGTCAGCGTGATTAAACATTGCAATAAACATTGTCGGAACGCCGTTAAAACAGGTAATTTTTTCATCGTTTACACAAGCAAGCGATGATTTTGGTGAAAAATACGGTATGGGACAAAGTGTGCCGCCATGTGTCATCATAGAAGTCATTGAAAGCACCATACCAAAGCAATGGAACATCGGAACCTGAATCATCATACGGTCTGCTGTTGACAAATCCATTCTGTCGCCAATAGTTTTACCGTTGTTGACGATATTTCGATGAGTAAGCATAACACCTTTCGGGAATCCGGTTGTACCCGATGTGTACTGCATATTACAAACATCATCAGGTTTCACCAAGGATGCACGTCTTCTGACTTCTTCTCGCGGAACAAGTGCAGAACGTGAAAGCATCTGCTCCCAAGTAAGGCAACCTTGCATTGAAAATCCTACCGTAACAACATTTCTGAGGAACGGAAGATTTTTAGAGTATAAAGGTTTACCGGGTTCAAGTGAGGCAAGTTCAGGGCAAAGTTCCTGAATAATTTCCTTATAGTTAATGTCCTTACAATACTCAATCATAACAAGAGTATGTGTATCAGACTGTTTGAGCAAATATTCGATTTCGTGAATTTTGTATGCTGTATTGACTGTAACTAAAACCGCACCGATTTTTGTTGTTGCCCAGAATGTGATAAACCACTGCGGAACATTTGTTGCCCATATTGCTACGTGGTCCCCTGCTTTTACACCTGAAGAAATAAGAGCTGCGGCACATTCATCAACATCACGTCTGAATTGCTCATATGTTCTTGTGTAGTCAAGTGTAGGATATTTAAATGCATACTGATCAGGGTATTTTTCTACCATTTTGTCAAGCACATCAGAAAATGTTGCATCAATAACATCATATTTTTTCCATACAAATGTGCCTGTCTTATCTCTGTTGTAGTACGCCTTGTCGAAAGATTTTTTCTCGCGGTTTATCTTTGAAATATAGTTAGCAAAATGAGTAAGAACTATATCTGCATCGTTAATTTCCTCATTCCATGCTGCGCAAATATAGCCTTCATAATTAAGAGATGACAGCGCACCTATAAGCTTTGCAACATCAAGCTCGCCTTCGCCAATTAAGACCGTCTTTCCATCCTTCATATCGCCAAGACGAACATACTTAATATATGCACCCAGAGTTTTAATTGTAGCTTCTGATGATTCTCCGGCATCAAAATATGTTCCTCTGACATTCCACGAAGCACCAATCGCAGCGGAAGAAAAATGATTAATTATGTCAATTACTTTTTCTGTGTTCGCCAAAGCACCAACCGTTTCAATCAAAATGCTGACATCTGCATTTTCAGCCTTCTTTATTGCGTCAGAAAGCTTTTGGTCCAATACATCAAAGGATAGTATTTTATCAATGTGTACAATCACATTTGAAATTCCGGAAGCTGCAGCCATATCCACATACTTAACCACTAAATCCGAAGTTGTATTTTCGTTGTCAACACTTTCGGGCATACGAAGCGCAGAAACAGCAAGGTTTCTGTTTACAAGCTTTCTTTTTGCGTCGGCTATACGGTCACGTCTTAATATACTGTCGTGATGGAAGCTTCTTTCCTTAATTGCATCATATATTTCAAACCCTTCAAATCCATAATCAAAGGCATAACGGCACGTATCAAGAAAAGAAGCACGACTTACATTCTTTGTTGAAAATACTATCTTCATATTATGCCTCCTCAAATACGATTTTGTTAAGTGCATTTATATACGCTCTTATACTTGCTGCAACGATATCAGTTGATGTTCCATTGCCCGAATAAAGCTTTCCGTTATTGCGAAGTCTTACAAGTGCAGAGCCTAATGCTTCCTTTCCTTCGGTTACAGACTGAACCTGAAAATCGTCAAGCTCATAGTGATGACCTATGCACTGTTCAATTGCACGGAATGCAGAGTCAATAGGGCCTTCTCCGTTGCTGACGCCGCAAATAATTTCATCATTACATTTAAGTGTAACCTGTGACATCGAGCTTGCCACATTGCTGCTTGTTGTTGTATAGGTTTCAAAATGGTATGTTGAAGGCGCCTGCATAGCAGAGCTTGCAATCAATGCTTCAAACTCTTTTGAACCAACAGCACCTTTCTTTTCACATACTTGCATAAGTGCTTTATATACATTGCCAATATCCGAATCAGAAAGCTCATATCCAAGAACTGCAGCCGCCTGAGTAACCTGAGCCACCGAAGAATCGGAATCAAGTAAAATCTTTTTCTTGTCACTTACAGTTTTTTCACTTTCGTAGCTTTCGTGGTTTATATTAGACAGCATATCGTCAATGCTTGCGTGAATTTTTGTGGTATTGAGTTCAATCCCGGCATCAATCTGTGAACCGCAAATGCTTATTGCATCAGAAATCTCACCGGTTAACAGAACTTCTTTGCCCGCCATAGCACATTTAATTCCATCTGCACCTTTTGAGATTGCTGCAAATGCCGATGCAACACCCATATTGATACGATCAGAAACCTGAACATATACAGGAATACTTACCTCATTCTTAACCTTTGCAACCAATTCGGCAATCTCTTCAGGTATTGACGCACCTGCACTGTCGCAAAGAGTTATAAGCTTTGCACCGTTTGATTCAGCTTCCTTTACAGCAGAAATAAGAAAGTCAATATCAGCCCTTGTTGCATCAAGAGCAGAAAATTCCACATCATCACAATATGTTTTTGCCTCTTTCGTAAGCTCCACAATTTTTTCAAGCATAACTGCCTGCTTTACATGATATGTATATTCCATCTGCAATGTTGAAACAGGAAGTTCAATCTGCAGGCGAGGTTTTTTCGCATCCTTAATGCAGTCCCATACCGACACAACATCTTCCTTGTTAAAACCAACAGGAATAGCAAGTACTGCATTCTGAACATTTTGTGCAATTGTTTTATAGATAATTGTATCCTCTCGGATATTTTTCACTGCGGGCAATTCAATTGCATTTACTCCAAGTGCGTCTGCACAATTTGCAATTGCTGATTTTTCACGAAAGAGTAGCGAAATTTCGCGGTCCTCTGAAAGTTTTTTAAGGGTAATGTCTGTAACATTGATTATTCTCATTTTTTGAAAACTCCTTCCAAAATATAAATAGTAAAATGGGATTTTCACCAACAAAAAAACGCTCTCGTCTCTTCGTTGATTCAAAGAGACGAAAACGCTAAATCTCATTGTTTCCGCGGTACCACTCTTCTTCATCCATATCGGACGCACCTTAGATGCAAACACATCTTAACTCTGTCACGGGAGTTCCCGTCTGCCCCTACTGCAGGTTCACGGCAGCCGCTCCGCGGTGAGTTCAGCAAAGCTTTTCCAATGTCTCGCACCAACCGACATCTCTCTCAAGGCAAATAATTTTGCTTACTACTCCGCATCTCAGCGTTTAAAACTAGACTTAATCTTATCACATAAAAGTTTATTTGTCAAGACTTTTAGGTAAAATATTTTGTATCTAGTGAAATTTATAATTTCATACAGTTTTGAAATAAATAATTCTCATATCAAATGTGGAACAATAAAGGTTAAACACAAAGAGCCAACAAGTATTGCATTTCACTTTACAATTGGAGGCAAACCGAAAAATACCGCCGAAGATTTTATTCTCCGGCGGAAATTAATTTTACTCAAATTCTATTGTACCCACAGGTTTAGGCGTAATATCCATCATTACACGGTTAATGCCATCAACCTCGTGTGTGATGCGGTCTGTAATCTTGTGAAGGATATCATATGGGATTTCCTCGATAGTTGCAGTCATAGCGTCTGTGGTATTAACCGCACGGATAATTGCAGCCCATCCTTCGTAACGCTTTCCGTCTTTTACGCCAACACTCTTGAAATCGGGAACAGCAATAAAATACTGCCATACCGTTTTTGCAAGACCGCAGTTATCAAACTCTTCACGCAGGATAGCATCAGCCTCACGAAGTGCATTAAGTCTGTCACGAGTAATTGCACCAAGGCATCTTACGCCAAGACCGGGACCTGGGAATGGCTGACGGTCAACCATTGATGCAGGAAGACCCAAAGCCTTGCCCACAACACGAACTTCATCTTTGTAAAGAAGTTTTACAGGCTCTACAAGTTCCATTACCATATCCTCAGGAAGACCGCCAACATTGTGATGAGCCTTTACTCCATCACTTTCGAGAATGTCGGGATAAATTGTACCCTGAGCCAGGAATTTTATACCTTCAAGCTTTGCAGCTTCTTCGTCAAACACCTTGATGAATTCGCCACCGATAATCTTTCTCTTTTTCTCAGGCTCGGCAACATCTTTAAGCAAATCCAAAAATCTGTCGGTTGCGTCAATATATATAAGGTTTGCATCAAGTCCGTTTTTAAACACTTCAATGACCTGTTCGCTTTCGCCTTTTCTCATAAGTCCGTGGTTAACATGAACACAAACAAGCTGTTTGCCGATTGCCTTAATAAGAAGTGCTGCAACAACCGAGCTGTCAACACCGCCTGAAAGTGCCAGAAGAACCTTTTTGTCGCCAACCTGTGCACGAACCTCTGCAATTTGTTCCTGGATAAACTTGTCTGCCAATTCTTTTGTTGTGATACGTTCCATAGTATCGGGTCTTACATTACTGCTCATTATTATCTCCTCCTGAAAATTTATTCAAACAACGGTGTAGAAAAATATCTTTCAGCCGTATCAGGTAAAACTGTAACCACCGTCTTACCCTTGCCAAGTTTTTTTGCCAGCTTAACAGCCGCTGCAACATTTGTACCGCTGGAAATACCGCACATAATGCCCTCTTTGGATGCAAGCTCTTTTGCCGTTGTAATTGCTTCTTCGTCATTTATAACACAAATATCGTTGTAGATATTCTGGTTCAGATTTTTGGGAATAACCCCGTCACCAATACCCATCTGCAAATGCGTACCAATTGAGCCGCCCGAAAGGATTGCCGCGTGTTCCGGCTCAACTGCCCATATCTCTATGTCAGGGTTAGCCTCCTTCAAGGTTTCGCCTATGCCGGTAATTGTACCGCCCGTGCCTATCCCTGAACAAAATCCATGAATAGGTCCGCCAACCTGCTTTAGTATTTCAACCCCTGTGTGCTCTCTTTGAACTTGCACATTTGCGGGATTTTCAAACTGCTGTGGAACAAAGACATTATTATCTTCCTCCTGCATTTTAAGTGCAGTTTCAAGACACTTTTCAATACATTCGCCAATGTTGCCTGCATCATGAATAAGAATAACCTCGGCGCCGTAATGCTCAACCAGCTTGCGGCGTTCCTCGCTGACCGAATCAGGCATAATTATCTTAGTTTTATAACCACGCACCGCACCGACAAGAGCAAGACCAATGCCTTGATTGCCGCTTGTTGGCTCTACGATAACAGTATTCTCATTAATGATACCCTTTGCCTCGGCATCACAAATCATATTGTAAGCCGTCCTGGTTTTAATCGACCCACCCACATTAAGGCCCTCAAACTTAACAAGAATCTGTGCAGAATTAGGGTCGCCAATGTGATTTAATCTTATAATCGGTGTCTCGCCAATGGCATCTAAAACGTTATTACATATCATATATATCTTCTCCGAATTTACGATTATTGAAACATATAAATATTTTATCTAATAATTATATACCTTTCGTCAAATCTTGTCAATAAAAAAGGAACGATTTTTTATCGTTCCCATAACTAATATTATTTGGACATTCTGTGTAGGTGCATTTTTCACATTTATCCTCGCAGTGTTCAGGCAAACAACACATTAAATAGCTACATTCATCGCAACAACACTCTATACTATTCCCCTCTTTGTCTAAATGCTCTCCATTTCCAAGACAATTAGCCCCACAATTCCCGGGGGTTAATTCAACACCGGTTACATCTACAATCACTTTAGTTTCCCGCCTTCATAGATTTTCATTTTCAAGATAGTATTATAGAGTATATAGCTCTAAAAGTCAATAGTGGTATAAACTCTATATTATAATTTTCTCAGGAAGGGGTGATTCTATGGATATAACCGAAAGAATCCGAGCGCTTCGTGAAGACAACGACAAAAGTCAATCAGAAATAGCTGAAATTCTTAATGTAGGACAGCGCACATATTCAGACTACGAAACAAGAAAAATTCGAATACCTCTGGAAAGTGTGATAATTCTTGCAAAATACTATAATGTTGATATGAACTATATATGCGGCATTACAAAAGAAAAGAAACATTTTCCAAAAGATTAACTGCACATAAAAAGGAACGATTTTTTATCGTTCCTTTTCATTTTATTTGAATTCTATAAATCCATAACTATCAAGTATTTGAAAAAACTTTGCAAGACGTGGATATAAAGGCTCGGCTGCATCGCCGAATTTTTCCTTAACATCCTCGCCTAGAGAAATAATGTCCCTCTCTCCGTCTGCAAGCTGCCATACAAAGCTACCATGTTCATCCAGGTGAACATACGTTACCGGTGGCTTTTTAAATAGTTTTTGTGCAATTTTATTAAATATACCGGCATTGGGAATATTGAGTGTTACATTGCCATTATCATCAACTGTCCACTCAAGCCCTGCTTTGCGGGCAGGAATTTTTTCAAGATAGTTTTCTGAAATCTTTTCTTTTTTCTTCATATTATTTCACACTGCGTTTTTTCCATACAGAGAACTTGAGTACAGAAAGAATAACAAGTGCAAACACGGCAAGGCTTGCTATGTTTGAAACAGATACAGGAAGATTTAAAATTCCTGAAATGTCCAGAACCTTGTCAATTCCAAATACCGCAAGGAGGGCAAGCAGAATACCCACAATTCCCTCACCGGCAATCATTCCCGAACAGAAAAGAATACCATCGCTGATTATAGCGGACTTTTCTTCTTCAGACTTTTTAAGCTTATCGAGAGCAAGGCGCACCAGACCGCCAACCATAATACAAGCATTAAGATGCACAGGGAGATATACACCGATTGCAAAAGGCAGTACGGGAATTCCCACAATCTCAACAACAATTGCAATAAACACACCCACAAGAACCAGACCCCAGGGAAGATTTGCATTCATAACGCCTTCGATAATCATTTTCATAAGTGTTGCCTGAGGAGCCGCAAGCTCGTCAGAGCCAAAGCCCCACGCACTGTCAAGAAGATACAGTGTGCCGCCGATAGCAAATGCCGCAGCTACAACACCGATGATTTCACCAACCTGCTGTTTTTTTGGTGTTGCGCCAAGAAGAAATCCCGTCTTTAAATCCTGAGATGTATCACCCGAAATAGCCGCAACAATACAGATTATTGAACCTATTGCAATTGCCGCACGCATACCATGAGCACCGCTGTCACCTGTAAGTTTCAGTATCAAAGTTGCAATAAGAAGAGTTGCAATTGCCATACCGGATACGGGGTTATTGCTGCTTCCTACCAAGCCAACCATTCGCGATGAAACTGTGGCAAAGAAAAATCCAAACACCACAATAACAACCGCACCAATCAATGTAACAGGAACTGCAGGAACAAGCCATACAAGAAGTGTCAGCACAGCTATAGCGATAAGAACTATCTTCATACTGATATCTTTTGCGGTACGCTCACCTGAAACAACTGCCGAGCCTTTCATACCCTTCATTGCACCCACAAAGGTGTTGACAATCAAAGGAAGTGACTTAATAAGGCTGATAATACCGCCTGCTGCCAAAGCACCTGCGCCGATATAACGGATATACGAGCTCCAGATACCGCTTGGACCGTTTGCATCAAAGATTGCACCGATTGTTTCAGTTCCGGGGTAAAGGATAATATCTCTTCCGAAAAGAACAATCAAAGGAATAAGCACCAGCCAACTGAGAACGCCGCCGGCAAACATATACGAAGAAATTCTGGGGCCGCAGATGTAACCCACGCTCATTACAGCCGGATAAATCTGTGTGCCGATTTCGCCGGCATAGCCCTTTACACGAAGTCCGATTTCACCGGGTACAGCTTTAAGACCATCAATGATAAATTTAAAAGCTGCTGCAAAGCCCATACCTGCAAAAACTGTCGATGCATTAGCACCGCCCTGTTCGCCGGCAAGAAGAACCTCGGCACATGCAGTACCTTCAGGATATGGCAACACGCCATGTTCTTTAACAATAAGAGCATTACGCAGGGGCACCATAAAAAATACACCCAAAAGTCCGCCAAGGAGAGAAATCAAAGTTATTTCAACAAGGCCGGGCTTTTCCATCGTTCCCTCGGCTGCCCACAAAAAGAGCGCCGGAAGAGTGAAAATTGCACCTGCGGCAAGTGACTCACCCGCAGACCCAACCGTCTGTACGATATTGCTCTCTAAAATTGAATTTTTGCGCATAATCACACGGATTACGCCCATAGCAATAACTGCTGCCGGAATTGATGCTGAAACTGTCATACCCACGCGTAAGCCCAGATATGCATTTGCCGCGCCGAACACAACAGCAAGAATGATACCCATAATAATTGACGTAAATGTCAATTCGGGTGTAACCTTATCTGCCGGAACATACGGTTTAAAATTGTTTTTGTTTTCCATCGTTTTTCTCCTATCTTTCAACCGCATCTTCTGCGGCATTTTTCAACTTTTAAATTTTAGCATATAATACAACAAAAAGCAAGTATAAAAGCGAAATATTGTTAAAAATCTCACAAATCCGTCTTTGATTTGTGAGATTAATTTCAGTATTAACAATTTTTGTTTATTTTATCTGCTGCTGCCCGATATTCTTCATAGGAAAATGCTGTATTCAGCACCTCAATCAATGCATTAGCAGAAATTCTTGTCGGAAGTCCCAGTTCTTTTGCCAGAGCAATTCTTTTTTGCTGACTGTCATCCTTGCCGTTGAAACCATCTTCATAAAACATTGTCTTGGTTATAATTTCCTGAAGGTTTCGGGGCTTAGGTATGCTTACATCTGTAACGCTTGTCAGTATTTCAGAAAGAAGCTCCTCTGTCATACCTTCAACGCCCAACAGACCTTCCTTTCCGGCAGTTTCCTTGCGGCGTTCCTTTCCCTTGACTGATGGAATATATGCGTGCTTCACCACACCCCTACTGCCAACACATTGCCTGATGTAATTACGTATACGAAAACCTGCACTGTCAGAGTCGGTAAGGATAATAATTCCCGTTTTTTCAGCCATACGACGTATTGAACTGATTATATTTTTGTTGGTATAAAGGCTAAATCCCCCTGTACATATTATGGGGGCATCTGTAACCTTTTTAAGCTGTTCTTTGTCGAATTTGCCTTCAACAATGATTGTTTCTTTAATATGAAGCATCTATCTTCTCCTACAAAAACGGGCGGATGTTATCCGCCCGATATACTATTCTTCAAAAACTGCATCTGACGGCATCATCCAGTCACCTCGTGGTGAGAGTGAAACCGTCCCCACCTTAGGGCCATCCGGAATTGCCGAACGTTTAAACTGATTATTGAAAAATCTCCTGTAAAACAAGTTATGCCATTTTTCAATGGTTTCCTTTGTATACACTCCCTCAAATGCCGCCTCGGCAAGCCTTTGTATTTTGTTTTTACTAAAACCAAATCTTATATAATTATAAATAACAAAATCGTGAATTTCGTATGGTCCCACAATGTCCTCGGTCTTCTGCTTAATTGCTCCCTCATCAGGTGGCAGAAGCTCAGGGCTGACAGGCGTATCAAGTACATCATAAAGGATTTCTTTCAGCTCGCCGCCGCTCGTATCTGCAACATACTTTACCAGCGATCGCATCAGAGTTTTAGGGACAGACGCATTCACCCCATACATAGACATATGGTCGCCGTTGTAGGTAGCAAAACCAAGCGCAAGCTCTGATAAATCTCCCGTACCCACAACAATTCCACCGGTCTTGTTGGAAATATCCATAAGCACCTGTGTTCTCTCACGTGCCTGAGCATTTTCATAGGTTACGTCGTGGTCATCGACAGATGCACCGATATCCTCAAGGTGTTGGGTGACAGATTTAGCAATAGATACCTCACGCAAGGTTACGCCCATTGCATCCGCAAGCCTTTTGGAGTTGTTATATGTTCTGTCCGTTGTGCCAAAGCATGGCATTGTTACCGCAATAATACCCTTGCGGTCAAGCTCTAATCTGTCAAAGGTTTTGGCTGCTACAAGCAGTGCCAAGGTACTGTCAAGACCGCCCGAAACACCTAATGTCACGGTTTTTAAACCGATGTGCTTAATCCTTTTGCGAAGTCCGGCACACTGCATTTCAAGAATGCTTTCGCAGCGCTCGGTCAACCTTACATCATCCTTTGGGACAAACGGATGAGGATTTACCTTTTCAGGTTTTGTTTCTGTAATTTCTATATCAAAATAAATTCTGTTATATTCGTCATCGTGTTCGGGAACAAAGGTGGTCATTTTGCGACGCATTATACTCACCTTTTCAACGTCAAGTACGCTATAGACTATGCCATTTTCAAAAAGCTTTGCCTCTGCAAGCTTTTTGCCGCATTCATAAATCATATTGTTGCCGCCAAAGACCAAATCGGTTGTAGACTCGCCCTCGCCTGCATCGGCGTAAATATACGCCGTCATCGTCCTTAGCGAAAGTGACGAAAGATGAGTTTTTCGAACAGATGATTTTCCTGCTGTTTCGCCACTTGCCGATAAATTGAGTATAACACTTGCGCCATTCAAAGCGTGATGTGAAGACGGCGGAATTGCTACCCACATATCCTCACAAATTTCACAGGAGATACGTAAATTTTCCAACCCATTTGCACAAAAGATTAACTTTGTTCCGCAGGGAATTTTTTCGCCATTAAATTCTACCATTATAGTCTTTGATGGTTTATTGAAAAATCTTTCCTCGTGATATTCGCCATAATTGGGAAGGTTGGTCTTGGGCACAAAACCCAGAACCTTGCCGCTCTTGCAAACAGCCGCCACATTATACAGCTTGTCATCTGCCAGAATTGGCAAACCCACCGCAAATAGAACATCCAAAGTTTTGGTAGCATCAAGAATTTCACCAAGTGCAAGTGCTGCACGTTTCACCGTAGTGCTTTGAAAAACCAAATCGCCGATGGTATATCCCGTTATACAAAGCTCGGGGAACACAACAATTTTAGCACCATGTGATGCTGCTTCTTTTATCTGCTTGATTATATTTTCGCTGTTCTTCTTAGTGCTGTTTACGGTAATTTCAGGCGTTGCCGCAGCAACCTTGATAAATCCGTCTTTCATTTAATATCACTCCTTGCCTTCAAGGAAATACGTAGCCTCCATATCGGCGGTTGACAGTGCAAACGCCAATGGGAACATTTCAAAAGCCGCACCCACATTTCTTGGCTCCTCAGAGCCTGAAAAACCCATATGATATCTTATAGCAAATGCCTCCTCGCGAGTCAACCGCATAAATCCCGATATTATATACACCGACTTTTCGCCGTGACCGTATGGGAGTTTGTCATCAATTTCGTATGTGGGAACCTTTTGCCACACGCCATTGTCATCCTTCACATTGCGAAAGCCCGGTTTGTAAAAGTTAGTCTTGCAAAGGTCGTGAAGAAGTGCAACAATTGCAATTGTTTCATCACTTGCCTCTAAACCATAAAGTTCCTTCACGCGCTCTCTGTCCATATAGTCCCGAAGACATTCATAAACATTCAAACTGTGCTCCACAAGTCCGCCCTCGTATGCACCATGAAAGCGTGTGCTTGCTGGTGCAGTAAAGAAATCGCAGGAAGATGACATAAGATGAGCAAGGAGCTTTTCAGCTCCCTCTCGTTTGATATATTTCTGATAAATTTCAATAAATTCCTGTTTTGCACTCATAGCTATTTCACCACAATATTAATAAGCTTTTTAGGAACAGCAATAACTTTTACAATCTGCTTGCCCTCGGTAAGCGCTTTGATTCTGTCATTTGCTAATGCCGCCTCCTGCATCTGCTGAGGATTAAGGTCTGCCGAAATCATCATCTTATCACGGATTTTACCGTTAATCTGAACAACAACTTCAATTTCATCATCAACAGTTTTTGCTTCGTCATACTTGGGCCACTCGGTGTCAGACAACGCACCCTCAAAGCCTGCAACCTTCCACAGTTCTTCTGTGATATGAGGTGCAACAGGGTTAAGCAATGTAATAAATGTCTTGAACTCTGCCTTGTTAATCTTCTCAACCTTCATTACATCGTTGATAAACGCCATAAGCGCTGCAATACCGGTGTTGAATTTCATTCTGTCGTAGTCGTCTGTTACCTTTTTAATGGTCTTGTGGAGTGCAGTTTCAAGCTCTTTTGAATAGCTGTCACCTTCAACGAGGATATTCTGCAAATTCCATACTCTTTCAAGGAACTTATAGCAACCCTTAACGCCATTCATAGACCACGGAGTTGCCTGGTCAAAAGCACCGATAAACATCTCGTAAGTTCTGAATGTGTCAGCACCATATTCATTAACAACGTCATCAGGGTTAATTACATTGCCCCTTGATTTTGACATCTTTTCACCGTTTTCGCCCAAAATCATACCATGTGAAGTTCTCTTTTGATAAGGCTCTTTTGTAGGAACAACGCCTATATCATAAAGGAACTTGTGCCAGAATCTTGAATAAAGAAGGTGAAGTGTTGTGTGTTCCATACCGCCATTATACCAGTCGATAGGAAGCCAGTATTTAAGCTCTTCCATTCCTGCAAGAAAGTCTGAATTATTGGGGTCAATATATCTTAAGAAATACCATGATGAACCTGCCCACTGAGGCATAGTATCGGTCTCACGTTCTGCCTTGCCGCCGCACTTGGGACAAGTAGTTTCAACCCAATCACGAATTTTAATCAGCGGAGATTCGCCCGACTCACCCGGTTCAAAGTTCTTTGTATCGGGAAGCTGTAAGGGAAGTTCGCTCTCAGGAACAGGCACCCAACCGCAATGAGGACAGTTAACAAGCGGAATTGGCTCACCCCAGTAACGCTGACGTGAGAATACCCAGTCACGCAGTTTGTAATTAACCTTGCGTGTACCGATTCCCTCTTTTTCAAGATAGTCAATAATAGCCTTCTTTGCATCTTCAACCTGCATACCTGTAAGGAATCCCGAATTTACCATTACGCCTGTTTCAACATCGGTAAAGGCTTCTTTTTGTACGTCCTCGCCGCCTGCAACAACCTCAATGATTGGCATATCAAATTTCTTTGCAAATTCCCAGTCACGTGTGTCGTGAGCAGGAACAGCCATAATTGCGCCTGTTCCGTATGTAACAAGCACATAGTCCGAAATCCAGATAGGAATTTCGGCATTGTTTACGGGGTCAATTGCAGTTAAGCCTTTCAGCATAACACCTGTTTTGTTCTTGTCAAGCTCGGCTCTTTCAAAGTCGCTCTTTTTTGCCGCCTCAGCCTTATAAGCCTCAACCTCGGCATAATTTTCTATTCTATCCCTATATTTTTCAACATAAGGATGTTCGGGTGCAAGTACCATATATGTAGCACCAAAAAGTGTATCGGGACGTGTTGTATAAACACGGATTTTATCATCAGTATCCTTGATTTTAAAATCTACCTCTGCGCCCTCGCTGCGTCCAATCCAGTTTGTCTGCTGAACCTTTACTCTTTCGATATAATCAAGGTCACTAAGGTCATCGATAAGACGCTGTGCATACTCGGTGATTTTGAGCATCCACTGGCTTTTTTCCTTTTGTACAACTTCACTGCCACAACGCTCACAAACGCCGTTTACAACCTCTTCGTTTGCAAGACCTACCTTACAGCCTGTACAGAAGTTAATCGGCATCTTTGTCTTATATGCAAGGCCCTATTCAAACAGTTTAAGGAAAATCCACTGTGTCCATTTATAGTAATTGGGGTCAGTTGTGTTTATCTCTCTTGACCAGTCAAAGCCAAAGCCCAGCATTTTAAGCTGTCTTTTGAAGTTTTCGATATTGTTCTTTGTAACGATTGCAGGATGAATATTGTTCTTAATAGCAAAGTTCTCTGTAGGCAGACCAAATGCATCCCAACCCATAGGGAACAAAACATTATATCCCTCTAAACGCTTCTTTCTTGTGATAATGTCTATAGCGGTATAGCCACGAGGATGACCTACGTGAAGACCGTGTCCTGACGGATAGGGGAATTCTACAAGACCATAAAACTTGGGTTTTGATTTATCGGTATTTGACGCCTCAAAAGTCTTGTTTTCATCCCAGTACTTTTGCCACTTTCCTTCAATTGCTTTAAAATCATATTTCATTTATAATCAATCCTTTCGGTTTTATTAGTCTTCCTGAATTAAATCATCTATATCCACAGAGATAGCATCCCTCCAGATGTGTTCCAGCTTGTAAAACTCACGTGTTTCACTCTGGAAAATATGAACCATAACATCGTCGTAGTTTAAAAGAATCCACTCGCCACTATCATAGCCTTCTTTGTTCCAAAGCTTTGCGCCTTCTTCACGCATCTTCTCCTCAACCTCGTCGCAGATTGCCTGAACGTTCTTGTTGGAGCCACCAGTGGCAATAACAAAATAGCCCGTCAGGGTTGTAAGTTCGCTGAGATTAAGAACTGTTATTTCTTTACCCTTTTTGCTGTCAATAGCTTTAACAGCCACATTTACATAATTATTTTCACAACTCATTATTATTTCTCCTATACGTTAAAACGTGAAATCTGTACCCATTTTAATTGTAACATCTGCCATTTTTTCTTTATCATCAAGGATATATTTTTCAATAGTTTCTGCAATGGGAATCCTTTCGTAAACCTTCTGTATTTCAACCGCTGCACGCTTTTCGTTGTGGTTAATCAACACCGAGGCGTCCACAATTCTGTCGGCTTTTTCGGTCGCCACCACCTTAAAGCCATAGTCTTCAATAGTTTCTTTAACCGCAGTCAAAATATCAGCATTTTCTAAATCAAGCCCCGTTGCATCTATAATTCTTACCTTGATAAAACGATTTTTAAACGAGCCATTGTATTCATCAACAACTGTTCCCTTTTGGGGGGTAAAATGTTCTTTTATCAAATCCTTTGTAGCAGCTTCGTCGTGGAAAAAATAAGAAATACCATTGCTGTCATAGGCACCCTCACCGGGAAGAGTATGAATTTTAACATTATCCATACTGAATTGGGGGAGTCTGCCAAGGTAGTTCACCATTTCACTTACTGTGAAATCTGTTTTTACATTGTCGGTTAAAACACCAATAAGTTTAGGTGCTTTAAGTATTGTGCTGCCACTGAGCAGCTTGTCTGCCGCCGCCTGATAAAAGCCCTTTTGTGCCGCCACACGGTCAATGTCGCCGTTGGGATAGCCCGAACCGTCATCATTCTGTCGAAACCTCATAAACATCTCGGCACGTCTTCCGTTAAGCAACTGCAAGCCGGGAAACAAATCGATGGTAAGATTTTGCACAGGGTCATGATAGTACATTCTTATGGGAACATCAATTTCTACACCGCCGATGGCATCTATTATTTCGCGAAACGCCTTAAAGCTGACTATCACCGACTTTTCGGGTCGAATTCCAATCAGCCCTTCAATCTCGTCAAACAAGGTCTGTTCCTTTTCAGGACTGCCATATGCCGAATTAATCTTTTTATCGTATCTGTCGGTTTCAACCTTGGTATCACGGGGAATTTGCAAAACATTTATGGAATTATCCGACATATTATATCTGCAAAACAGTATCAAATCTGTGCGGTAGCCGTCGTCATCGACACCTGCAACAACAAAATCCTGCACCTTGTTGCTATGCACAGCCCCCGAGCTGAATCCAAACTTTATCGGTTGACCTGTGATAATTGAAACAGCACCTTGAAACCCTATATATATTAATGTAAGTAAAACAAGTATTGCAATAATCAGTCTAAGTGGCGATTTTACCCTCATTCTTCAGTTCCTCTTTTAATTTCAGTAAAAAGTAATTTCTTGTATTTACGGTATCAATGTGCAATGGCCTACCTCTGTCAATAATAAACTTTATAACCATATCAGCCTGACAGAGCACCGCTTTATCAATATTTTTGTCTGCAAGCTCACGAATTTCATTTGCCTCGGGATAAACTCTTCCAGGCTCTGTAAAATCCGCAACATAAATAATCTTTTCAAGTAATGACATCTCCGGCCGACCAGTGGTATGATAAGCTACGGCAGATAAGATATCCTCATCATCAATGCCAAACTTTTCCTTTGCTATATATGCTGCCAGCTTACCATGCAGAAGCTCCGGATTTTGTTTTTCTGTTTCATCCGGAGTATAGCCGTATTCTGCCAAAGTGTCAAACACTTGACTTTTAGGGATTTCTTTTGCTATGTCGTGGATAACACCTGCAAGATATGCCCCATCTAAATCTGCACCCCATACGGCGGCAAGGCGCTTTGCCTCCTCCGCAACATTTACGGTGTGGACAAAACGCTTCTCGCTTAAAACAGTTTTTGCATATTCTTTTATTTTATCTGCCTTTTGCATAAATCCTAATTGCATCCTTCGTAAATTCGGTTTTTTTCGATATAATCAATTACACTATCACAAACCATATATTTAATACTTTTTCCTGTATTTATACGGTTTCTTATATCCGAAGATGACATTTCAATAACATTCATCTGCACCTTTGTAATCTGTGCATTATACTTCTGTGCAAAAAAATCTATTGCCATATTAAGCTGATTCTCTTTTATTCCGCCACGCATAGCTGCCACAATTTCGGCACGCTTGAAAATCTCGCCGGGGCAAAACCAGCTTTCCATCTCGCAAAGGGAATCTGCACCCACAATAAAACAAAGTCGATCGTTTGGATATTCTACCTGCAGGCGTTCAAGAGTTTTTGCTGTATAGCTTTTTCCTCCTGCATCAACCTCCATATCTGAAACCTCAAAATCAGGACAACCCTCAACCGAGAGTTTAACCATATTGAGTCTGTGCTCGCCGTCAGGAATAATCAAATTTGGCTTATGCGGTGGATTTGCACAGGGCATAAAAATCAATCTGTCAAGATTTGCCTTTTCCATAGCCTCGCGGGCAAGCAGCATATGCCCGATGTGCGGGGGATTAAATGTTCCCCCAAAAATTCCTATTCTCAAGGTGTTTCCTCCTTAAACCATATGGTGTTTAACTCACCATGGCTTAATATGCAAGTATTTCGTCAACACCCTTGTTTATCTCGACCCAGTCACTTCTGCCGTTTTTGATAAGATACATATCAAAACTGCCGTCGTCACCGTTTAGATTTTTATGGAATAAAACGTCATCAACCGGGGTCATATCAAAATCGAACACCTCTGAAGCAAGCTCCAAAGCATTTCCTTCCATATCCATCCTTTCAAGAGTACCATAAGCACCCTCGACATTATAATTTGAAATATAATATATATTATCTCCGGTTTTTGATACTCCAAACATCTCGGGAGATACTTCTTCTTTAAGGAGTGACATTTCGCCGTTCTCCAGTATATACACATCACAAACCTTGCGTGAAGGGCTGTAGTCCTTCAGGAATATAAATCTATCGTCATCTGCACGGAAGCAAGCATAAACATCCTCAGAAATCTGCTGTTCAGATACCATTCTTCCTTTTTTATATTCGCACAATGTAAGAGTTCCACCGCCTTTAAATGCCTCGAACTCTGAAATGTAAAGAACTTTGCTTCCATCAAGGCTTGCAGACATCTGCGGTTTATTTGCAACCACGTTATAGTCAACAACAACATTGCCTGCAATCTTAAGTGGTTGTTTGCCCCTTGTGTATGCATAATAGTCTGCCAGCTTGCCTGAGTATACCTTGTCGTAAATAACCGTCTTCTCGTCCTTGGACAACATAAGAATGTTGCTTACGCCCGATGCAATCTTTTCCTTTTTGCCGGAATTAACATCCACATTGTACAGGTTGTTTGTACCATCATCAGCCATACCCAATACATAGATGCTGTTTTTCTTTTTCTGGATAAAGGGGTTTTTCTTTGTTCTTTCGCCAAGGCGGATTGATCGGTTCTTTTTATTGATTGCATAAATATCAAACGAGCCATCCTCGGCATTATAATCCTTTGCATAAAGATGCGAATCGCCATCCTGACTTGTGCCAAACAGCTTGCAAACATCTGTGTCAATCTTAACCTTTTCATCCTTAAGCTTTTCAAGGCTCTTGGCATAAAGGTCACCACGCATTTCAACACGGTTCAGATTCTGCAAAAAGATTGCATATTCGCCGTTCGCAGCAAATTCAAAAGTTCCGTGATCTATATCAGTAGCAATTTTAAACGGCTCTTCTATACCCTTTTCCCAGTAATACAACACTCCCATATCACCGTTTTTATCGGTAGTCTGCAAATAAAGCAGCTTTTCACCGTCTTTGGACATAACAATGGAGTTATGTACCGCCTCGGCAATCTGTGTTACCTTTTTAATCTTGCCATTCTTAATCAGACAAAGTCTGCCGCTGTTTGTTTCGGGGTCATAATCCTCGAAGAAGAATGTAGTCTTGCCGTCCTTGGTTGATTTTACAATTGCTGCATTCTTTGCGGCACGCTCTGCAGAAACCAACTCGCCGTTTTCGTCCAGTTTTCTGATATAATTCTCGTTTATTACATTTTCAGAAATAAGAAGATTTTTGCCCTTATATACCATATACATTGAATTATCCTTTGCATAGGTATATGATGCAACCGTTTCGTTTCCGTCAGCAAGTGCCCCTGCAACAGCAACAACAACCCAGATAAGCGCAATCAGACACAATGCAGCCGCACCGATAACTGCAGTCTTTTTACCAAGACCACTCATTCCCTTGAAATTTGGTTTCTTAAATTTGAACTGCCTTGGTGCTTTTGAAGCTTTTGGTGCTTTTTCCTTCTTTTTTAAGCCAGCAAAAAGCTTTACACCGCCGGCATCCTTTGTTGTGGGCTTTGGAGTTACAGCATCAACCCTTGCACTCCTTCTTGCGGCACGGCGTGCTGCACGCTTTGCTGCGCGGCGGTCGGCTAAGAATTTTTCAATAGCATTCTTTTTTGTAGCCTTTTCAGTTTCCCTGATTGTATCATGAAGCTTTTTTACCTGTTCGACGGATGTAATTGTATACTTGAAGTCAAAGTTTTTGAATTTTTCGTCCTCAACAGCACTTTGCGTCAAGGTTTTGCAGTAAGGGCACTTTTTTATACCCTCGTAAATATCTGCTCCGCATTCCAAACATTTCATCAGATTTTCCTCCGTTTTCTTATACTATCTAAAACGATTTAATCGTTGTAATATCAATACTTTTCTATAACATTTCAATAAACACCAGATACATCAGTGGTATTGTAATCAGCGAAAGTGTGGTCGAAATCATTGTCATGGATGCACCTGTCTGAGTTTCTCCTCCGTAGGCTGCAGGATAAACTATAGTATTAAGACCAAGCGGTGTCGCAAAACAAATTAATGCAAGAGTCCTGATTTCATCGTTTGCGCCAAACAGCTTGAGTGCTATCATTATAACAGCAGGTATAATAATAAGTCGCAACATCGAAGCTAAATATACCTTTTTATTAAACAACAACTTTTTCAAATCATATCCGCCAATTACAAATCCGGCAAGCAGCATTGCAACAGGTCCCTGACACTTACCTGCATTATCCAAAGCTGTAATCACAAAGTCAGGAATGTATTTGCTAATTCCAACCAAACCAATAATTATACCTGCAACAAGAGCCAGTATAGGTGGAGTCAACAGACCTTTTTTAAGATTTGCCATAATACCTGCGTTCTGTTCCTTAGGGATAAGTATGTATAGACCCCAGCTGCTACAGATAATCGCAATCAACATATGAAACATAGAATATTTATAAAACATTTCATTGCCCCATACACCAAGAATAATAAAATTTCCCATAAACCCGTAATTACCAAAGGTCATCGCATATTTATATATGTTTCTTTGGTACATCTTCTCAGAGGTTTGATAAGATTTTCTTACAAACAATGCAGATAACGGATAAGACAGTGCAATTGCAGCCAATACAATTCCCAGACCCCACAATATAAGAGTGTAATTTTCTGCAAAGGTCTTTACATTACACTTTGTAATCATAGTAAACAGTGAAAGTGCAGGAGTGAAAATATAAGTTTCCATTCTTGCCATTATTGTATCTGCATTATCCGATAATATCATCTTTTTTCTCAGCAAAAATCCTGCAAGAATAAAGATGAACATCATCAGCATCTGTTTAAGTGTAAGAAAAAAAATGTCCATATAAAGCTCCTTGTCTGTCCAAATCAATCTTAACAATTTATTATAACATAATATTTTTCAAAAAACAACAAATTATTAAAATTTTCAGCAAAATACTCACTGTTGTTCTTTAATCTGTTGCAATATTTTCAAATCAGCCTTATCAAGGTTTGCCTTTGATAGCATTCCCCGACGCTTGCGGTAAGTATTTTCAATAGCTGCCTTTCGTTTCCATTCCTGTATCAGCTTGTGATTGCCGTTCATCAGCACTTCGGGCACCAATTTCCCGTGCCACTCTGCCGGGCGGGTATACTGAGGATATTCCAAAAGCCCTGAAAAATGCGACTCATCTGCAAAGGCCTCCTCGCAGGCAAGCACCCCGGGAATCATCCGTGCCGTTGCGTCAACCACCGCCATAGCAGCAATCTCGCCGCCTGTCAGTACAAAGTCACCCATTGAAATTTCTGCGTCCACTATTTCGTCAAGTATTCTCTGGTCAACCCCCTCGTAATGACCGCAAAGAATAACTATATGCTTTTTCTTTGCCAGTCTTTTGGCGGTTGACTGTCTGAAGGTTCTTCCCTGAGGTGACATATAAATAGTCAAAGGCTTATAGTCAAGGCCTTCGCAAACACTCATATACGCAAGGTAAATGGGTTCTGCCTGCATAACCATCCCCTGACCGCCGCCGTAAGGGTAATCATCAACCTGTCTGTGCTTGTTAAAGGCAAAATCCCTTATCTGCACACAGTTAATTTCTAAAATGCCATTCTCCACCGCTCTGCCGATTATGGAATTATTTAAAACCGCATCAAACATTTCAGGGAAAAGGGTTAATATATCAACTCGTAATTCAGCCATTAATCAATCAATCCTTTTAAAGGCTTAATAACAATCTTCTTTTCATCAACATCAACAGACAAAACAACCTCGTCGATTACAGGAATCAACACCTGATTGCCACTGCTGTCTTTAACAACGTATACATCGTTACTGCCAGTCTTGATTATATCGCAAATTTCACCTAAATCCCTGCCTTCATCTGTTGTGACATTACATCCAAGAAGGTCGCAGATATAGTAAGTCCCCTCGGGCAGCTCGCCCAGTTCCTCACGGGGAACGGTCATCACCTTATTACGATATTTTTCGGCGTCATTGATATCGTCTATGCCGGCAAGTTTCAGCAGAACCATATTTTTCTGCATTCTGGATTTTTCAATATCATATTCTTCGCCATCTATAATAACATACGCCAGCTCGTCAAAAATTTCAGGGTCGTCGCACCAGGGCATAACCTTAAGGTCACCCCTAAGACCGTGGGTATTCACTATTTGTCCTATTTCAAGATTAGTTTTCATATAAAATTCCTCAAATAAAATTTATCCGTAAAAGCAAGCAAAGACTGTACCAAAATGATACAGTCTGCCGTTCATTGTTACACAATATCAACCGTAACTTTTTTGTTTTCGTGGCTTGCAGCAGCCTTAACAACAGTACGGATAGCCTTGGCTATTCTGCCCTGCTTGCCGATAACCTTACCCATATCGCCTTCGGCAACGTGCAAGGTCAAAACAACAGAGTTTTCCTGAACATTTTCTTCAATTGAAACTGCATCAGGCTCTGAAACCATTGATTTTGCAATAAATTCCAAAAGCTCTTTCATTTCTTTTCCTCCAAAATCCGGGTTCACCTATTTTACACACGAAAATGTACTTACTCTTAGGGTGAGTGCAGTCAGGCAGAACATACTCCACATTTGCAGAGTATGTCCAACCATTTCTCTCTCCCGAAAATTAGATGATTCCCTTTTCTTTAAGAAGACGCTTAACTGTATCTGTAGGCTGAGCACCGTTACCAATCCACTTTGCAACCTTTTCAGCATCAAAATCAACTGCTGCAGGCTTAGTCATAGGATTGTATGTTCCAACCTGTTCGATAAATCTGCCGTCTCTGGGGTATCTTGAATCTGCTACTACTACTCTGTAGAAAGGAGCCTTCTTAGAACCCATTCTTCTTAAACGAATTTTTACTGCCATAATAAATTACCTCCAAAAAATATATAAAATTTAATAATTTTCTTTAGTTAAAAGGGGAACTTCATTTTTCCCATCTTGCCCATTTTGCCCATACGCTTCATTTGCTTTTCAAACTTGCCGCCGGACATCATCTTCATCATCTTTTGCATTTGTTCAAACTGCTTGATTAGAGCATTTACCTCCGCAACGGTAGTGCCGCTGCCCTTTGCGATTCTCTCACGCCGTTTGGGAATGAGCTTGTCGCGGTTTTCTCTCTCGCCTATTGTCATCGACTTAATTATTGCCTCGGTATGGAGCATCTTTTTCTCGTCAATCTGCACATCCTTAAGCTGTGCAGTATTCATACCGGGAATCATACCCAAAAGCTGATCAAGGGGACCCATTTTTTTCATCTGTTCCATCTGGTCAAGAAAATCACTATAAGTAAAGGTGTTGCTGCGCATCTTCTGCTCCAGCTCCATTGCCTTTTTTTCATCAAGAGCCTGCTCTGCCTTTTCGATAAGACTAAGCATATCGCCCATACCCAAAATTCTTGATGCCATTCTCTGAGGATGAAAAACCTCCAGGTCTGTAAGCTTTTCGCCCATACCGCAGAACTTGATTGGCTTGTTTGTAACAGCACGGACCGAAATCGCCGCACCGCCACGGGTGTCGCCATCAAGCTTGGTAAGCACAACGCCGTCAATCTCTAAATCATTATTGAAAGCCTCGGCAACATTCACCGCATCCTGACCTGTCATTGCGTCAACCACCAAAAGAATTTCTGTGGGATTAATCTTTGCCTTGATGTTTTTAAGCTCGTCCATCAGTTCTTCATCAATATGAAGACGTCCTGCGGTATCAACAATCAAAATATCGTTTGAATGAAGCCTTGCGTGCTCCAGAGCCTTTTCGGCAATCTCAACCGGATTTGTGTTACCCTCGATAGCAAAAACAGGAAGGTCAAGCTGAGAACCAACAACCTGAAGCTGCCTGATTGCCGCCGGACGGTAAACGTCGCAGGCACAAAGCAAGGGACGCTTGCCCTGCTTTTTTAACAAACCGCCAAGCTTTGCAGCAGTAGTTGTTTTACCTGCACCCTGAAGACCTGTCATCATAATAACCGTCGGGGGCTTGGATGAGATTTTGATTTTTTGTTCCTCGGAGCCCATAAGCGCTATAAGCTCTTCGTTAACAATTTTTATAACCTGCTGTGCGGGAGTAAGAGATTCCATAACCTCGGCCCCTGATGCACGTTCGGATACGCTGTTTATAAAATTTTTGACAACCCTGAAATTGACATCAGCCTCAAGGAGTGCAAGTTTAACCTCACGCATTGCTTCTTTTAAATCGCTAGATGAAACCTTACCCTTGCCGCGAAGCTTTTTGAATGTGCTTTGCAGTTTGTCTGCCAGACTTTCAAATGCCATAAGCCTCACTCCTTCACAAATTATGTATCGCTATTCCTCAAGATCGTTAATTCCTGCAACGATTGTAAGAATTTGATTTATCTGTTTTTTTATGCTAACCGGAAGCAATCTTGCCTCGGGAGATTTTTCGATTTCAGAGATGATATCGTCAATCTCGCCAAGCTTTGACTTGATTTCAATGAACCTTGACGCTAAGCCCAGCTTTGACTCGACATCATAAAGAATTGCCTCGGCACGTTTAAGGTTATCTCGTACGCCCTGACGGCTTATCCCAAGCTCTGCACCAACCTCAGACAAAGATAAATCCTCGTTGTAGTACAATTCAACGGTGTCTGCCTGTCTTTCGGTAAGCATATTTTTGTAAAAACTTAAAAGAAGAGAAATTTCAACATTTTTTTCCATAATTTCATCTCCTTTTGAGTTATACTGTAAAGCACTTTAGCTTTACACCCCAGCTATTGTAACTCAAAAAAAACTATTTGTCAAGAGTTTTTTCAGATTTTCTTTTTAAAATTACAATAATGATTCCCGCTACAATCAGACAAACCGAAAGAAGCTGTGAAACACGGAAAGGACCCATCATCAGCGAATCTGCACGCAAGCCCTCAATCATCATTCTGCCGATGCCGTACCATATCATATAACCGCAGAAGAGCTCACCTTCAAATTTTTTTTGTTTGCGGTACAGCCACAGTATAACAACGCCCAGCATATTCCATAAGGATTCGTAAAAAAATGTAGGGTGAACCATTTCGGCAACTTTTCTGCCATCCTGTGCAATAGTCATCGCCCACGGAAGCTCTGTTGTTGCACCAAATGCCTCGCCATTTACAAAGTTCCCCCATCTGCCAACCGCCTGACCGATAAGCAAGCCTATTGCAAGGACATCAAGACATTTACCTATGCTGAGTTTTTTAATACGGCAATATGTATACACCACCAACGCCGCACCTATCACCGCACCATATATAGCAATTCCGCCGCCACGGATATTGAATATTTCTGACAGATTATTTTTGTAATAATCCCATTGAAATATCACATAGTAAATCCTTGCACAGATAATTGCGGAAGGCAGAGCAATCAGCAGCATATTAAGTAAATCATCCTGAGCGAGATTAACTCGCTTAGTTTCATAAATCGCATACATAAAAGCCAACAGCAAGCCCAAGCCAATCAGAAGCCCGTAAAAATATACGGGCACTCCGAAAATGGTAAATGCGATGCGGTTTATTTCAAATTCCAAACCGAGATTAGGGAATGAAATATTGTTTATCATTTGCCGTCACCATCCAAAGGTTCGATTACAGAAAGCACACAAGCCTCGCCGTCAAAATGCTCCTTGAGTCTTTCTTCAAGTTCCGTCATTGTAATCTTTTCAACAAGGTCACTATATTCAAGAGGGTTAATTCCGCTCATAAAACAACGGATAAAGTCGTTACCCAGACGTTCTACGCTGTTAAAGCGTCTTAAATTCTTGCCGATAAGCACACGCTTGGCAACAGCAACCGAATCTTTATCAAGTGGCTTTGCTGAGATTTCTTCCACGTATTTAAGGGTTTTTTCGTAAACCATCTCAGGTTTGGCACTCTCGCCACTGATTGACGAAAATCCATAGCCAACCTCAAGTTCGGTTTCATAGCCAAATGTTGCATCAATAAGCCCATCACTGTAAAGCTCTGTAAAAAATTCACTGCTTTTACCAAACAAAACTTCCATTAAAATCTGAGTTTTTATCTGTTTTATCTGAAGGTCTCTGCCCCTGATGCCTTCCTCTTTTTCCTTAAAGCCAATAAGGAACTGAGGCTTTGAAACACTTAGCTTTTGACGAACAATTTTATTCACTACATCGTCAGGCTCATCAACTTTACGTTTTTCAATCTTACCCATATCTTTTTCAGGACTGACATATTTGTCAATATAAGAAACCGCCTTTTCGGGGTCAATATCGCCCACCATAACCAAAATCATATTGGAAGGGTTATAAAATGCTTTTGTACACTTATACAAAAGGTCGGGTGTTATCTGGCTGATGCTTTCAACTGTGCCTGCAATATCAGTCTTTACGGGATTGTTGTGATACATTCCCTGAAGCATATTAAAGAAAAGACGCCAGTTGGGGTCATCATCATACATTTTGATTTCCTGACCGATAATTCCCTGTTCCTTTGCAACATTCTCGTCGGTGAAATAAGGATTGTTCACAAATTCAAGAAGAATATCCAGATTTTCATAAAAATTCTCGGTGCAGGAAAACAGGTACGCCGTCATATCAAAGCTGGTGAATGCATTACTGCTGCCGCCGGTTGCCGCAAACTTTTCAAAAGCATCCTTACCGTCCTCTTCTTCAAACAGCTTGTGTTCAAGGAAATGTGCAATTCCGTCAGGGAGCCTGATTTCGCCCTCGGGGAGTTTTAACACATCATCAATTGAGCCATACTCTGTACCATAAATGGCATAGTATTTACTGAAACCCGCTTTAGGAATAATATACACTCTTAAACCGCTTTCGTGAACGCCCGAAAGTATACTTTCTTTAAGAGCCTTATTTTCTGTCAACTCAAATTTCATTGCCTTGTACCCCCTTTAAAAAGTAGATTGTATCAAGCTGTATTTTGCCTGCCGCGGCTATTATATCCTCACGGGTAACTTTATTAATTTTCTCAAGGTATTCATCAACAGATTCCTCTATGCCAAGCAATGCACGTCCCATATAAAAATCCTCGGTTGCAGCTAAGCTGTCCTTGATGCTGCCTGCCGAATTTTTAAAGGTCTTTTTAGCAAAGTCAATTTCCTCGTCGGTAAATTCGCCCTTTTTCATCATATCAAGCTGCAGCATAATTTCATTGTATGCCTCGTCGTACTTTGACGCTTCAATTCCTGCATTTACCTTCATACATCCCTTGTGACGGTCAACCGCCGAAAAAACATAGTATGCAAGGCTCAGCTTTTCTCGCACGTTATTAAAGAGCTTTGAAATTGCACTGCCGCCATACAGACAGGAGCAAAGAGCAAGTGCGTAGCTTTCATCAGATCTTGGGTCAATTCCGCAATTAAAGCCCATAGCCAGCTTGCTTTGTGAAACGGGCATTTCTTCAACTACGTTCTTTACTTCTATATTTTCTTCTATTGATGCAAGAAGGGTTTTGCTTTGCACTGCAGCACGGTCGCCAAATGCCGCTTTGAAATTCTTCTCAATCTCATTTATCACAATAGTTTTGTCAAAGCTGCCGCTGACATAAATGTCAATTCCGGCATTTTTAATCATTTCCTTATAAAATTCATAAAGGTTCTTTTCGTCTATTTCATCAAGGTCTTCTATATAGCCGTGTGAAATTATACCATAAGGATCATCCTTAAACATAATCTCGTTACAACGTACAGCCGCATATTCCTTTTTGTCATTTATAAGACCCGCAATATAGTTCTTTGTATTTTCTTTTTCCTGCTGAACGAAAGATTTGTCAAACGACCCGTCCTTTGTCACCGGGCATAGAACAAATTCCTTAAGCAGTTCGCAAACGTCACCAATAATGCTTTCGGAAATGAAGCTGTCGCTGACAAACTGCACCGATACCCTCAGCAGCATAGTGTCGCCCCTTTTGCCGTTGTCTGCCGAAAGTGTTGCCCCGTAAAGCTCCTGAGCCCTTTTTGAAAGTGCACTCATTGTGGGATACTTTTCACTTCCCCGCTTTAAAACCCTAGGCAAAAGTGCCACCTTTGTCACTGTTTTTCTGTTAAGGGGAAGTCGGAAATACACACTCATCACATTTGTCTTGAATTTATCTGTTTCAAGAAAACGCAAGGATACACCTTTAGAAATCTCTATTTTCTCTGTTTTCAATTTTGCCACTCCTTTTCTTTCAATACCTTATTTTATCTTTCTTAAGTCTTTCCTATGCAAAAAAATCGCATTTAAAACACCAGTCCTGTAACGAATGCCACAGTACAGGCACAAATAGCAACTGTCAGCAACGATCGTCCAAAATACGCCAGAATAAAAGCAACTGCCGTTCCCACTGCTGCGGTGATTGTATCTCCTGTAGCATAAAATATGTACGGAAAGGTCATTGCGCCAAGCACTGAATAGGGTACGTAAAATAAGAAACTTTGTATGAAAGGTGATTTTATTTTGCTTCGCATCAGGGTGAAGGGAATCATACGGATAAAGTATGTCACCATCGCCATTGCCGCGAGATATGCAAAAAACATTTTGTCCATATAAATATCCATAGCCTTTCTGCCCACAAATCATAACGTGAAAACATATTACACCATATCGTGAGCAGATAAGGCGTATAATGGATGTTTGCCCATGTGCGTTTCGCTCCGGCAAAAATATCGCACGGGCATTTAATTATTGATAACGTGTTTATCACGTTAATCCTCCTCGCCCGATTTTGGTGCAGCATATGCCATTATCAATGACGCAGCAACTGCACAGATTATAATTGCAAATCCCTGAGAGAGCTTGTCAAACAAAGGAATATAATAAAAAGCACAACTCATTGCAGATGCAATCAGCACAGCACACAACACACCTTTGTCCGCTTTTGACGGAGGAACAATTATCGCAATAAACATACTGTATATAGCAAGCCCCAAAGCCGCACAAACATCGCTGGGCAAAATCTGCCCTGCATACACGCCCAAAGTCGTACCCAATGTCCATCCAACAGGCGGCAGGGTTATCAGTCCATACATAAACCGACTGCCGATAAGCCCTCGTTCTGCAGCCGCAACCGCAAAAACCTCGTCAGTTATTGCAAATGATGTAATCATACGGTGAAGGGTGGTAAAGCTGTCATCCAGCTTTTGAGTAAGAGCAAGCCCCATAAGGCAATACCGCATATTTATAACAAGCTGTGCAAGAATCATCTCAATTATAGTGCCGCAAGCCGCAATAATTCCAATCCCCGCCACCTGTCCGGCAGATGTCAGGTTTGTCAACGAAATCAGTATTGTTCCAATAGGGTCAATACCCATTCCCACGGCGGTAATTCCAAAACCAAAGGATACCGAAAGATACCCCAGTGCTATGGGAAGACCTTTATTTAATCCATATAGATATGAATTCTGTGTTTTCTCTTTTGTCATTATATAAGCACCGTTCCAATTCTATTGAATTCAATATTATATTATATCTCAAAATTGCAACAAATGCAATACCATTAAAAAGAATAAAGGCGATTTGTTGTTCGCACAAATCGCCTTTATATGTAGTTGTAGATTGTTCTGCTTTAGTGCAGGAATAATGTTGTCAGATAATAGAGAACTGTGGGGCACAAAAGGCAGCCAAGACCTGTATAGAATGTAGCGGTCATTGCGCCGTAGGGCACAAGCTTTGCATCTGTTGCAGCAAGACCTGCAGAAGTACCACTGGTTGTTCCCATAAGTCCACCGAAAATCATTGCCGCACGGGGTGTGGTAAGGCCAATCCTTTTTGCCATAACGGGAGTGAGCATCATTACTGCAATCGACTTAACAACACCTGCCGCAATAGAAATTGTGATAACTGTATCTGTGGCACCAAGAGCTTCGCCGGTAACAGGACCAACAACAAAGGTAACTGTTCCTGCCGCAATAGTTGAAGCACTAACTGCGTCAGTGTAACCAAATGCAACAGAAATCAATACGCCCACTATAAAGGTAACAACAATACCTATCAAAAGTGATATTGCGCCGATAAGTCCGCATTTTTTAATTTCAGACATTTTTGCACCGAAAGCGGTAGAAACTATCGCAAAGTCACGAAGTGATGAACCACCAAGAACACCGATTCCAGCAAATACAGGAATATTAGCAAGACCCTTTTTCGCTGCACTTACATCTGTAATCCAACCATTTTCCACGCCGTATGCCATAGCAATTCTTCCGCCTACATAGGCAAGAACAAGACCTAAGAAAATAGCGATTGCGGAATTATGTATTCTGCCCTTTGTTATCTTTGTTGAAACAAAGTTTGAAAACATTGCCACAATTCCTACAATAAGAAAGGACATAACAAATCCGTTGCTTACAAATATATCTGTTATAATATCAAGTATTGCTTTCATTATTCTGCATCCTCCTTATTCTCTTTATTGGGTGCAAGCTTGTTGAGAATGGGTACAAATGCAAATGCTACTACAACAACTCCAAGTCCTGCCGCAATTGCAAGCCATCCCTGAGAAAGAGCGGCTACAACATTCTGTGACATAGACATTGCAATAATTACCGGAATAAACATTTTACTCCAGAAATCTATACCCTTTTCATAATCTTTTGGCAAAATCGATGTTATCTTTTTTGAATTTGTCACTATAAGAAGCAAAAGCATTGCAAATCCAACACCGCCAACATCTGAATTAACCCCCGTAAGGAGCCCGAGAATGTTTCCGATAAATGAGCCTACAAACATACAACCTGAAAGTAATGCTACACCGTAAATCACAAACAATCATCCTTTCTTTTTATTCTTTTTTCAAACCAATTCATTATATACCAATTTATTATTAATTGCAAGTATTTGACAAAATTTTTTAAAAAAATTTGACTTTCCCTGACTTTTTTTGCAAAAACCTATTGACAAGAGAAATTTTTCTGCTATAATAAAGTCAAAGACAAAGAAAGTCAAAGTCAAAAAGCACTTAGAGGTGATAAAAAATGAAGCTAAGTAATATAATAGAAGAATTCATAAAGGAAATGCTTGAGGAAAGCCGTGAAATTGAACTTCAGCGAAATGAGCTGGCAAATCGCTTTAACTGTGTTCCGTCACAGATAAACTATGTTATTTCCACACGGTTTTCGCCCGAACGGGGCTACAGCGTTGAAAGCCGCAGAGGTGGTGGCGGATATATCAGAATTACAAAAACCGCTCCTGAAAACGAACAGCTTATACTGCACATAGTCAACGCAATAGGCGGCAGCATTTCGGCGTCTAATGCCAATGCTATAATTCAGGAGCTTTACTCTGCTGAGCTTATTACTCATAAAGAGGCAAAAATCATTATGTCGGCGCTCAGTGATAATTCAATTATTATCAGCCGCCCAGAACGTGATATAGTAAGAGCAAAAATGTTAAAAAATATATTGGTAAATCTTGTTTAGAAAGGGTGGGTTCTTTATGAAATGTCAAAAATGCAACCAACGCACTGCAACTACACATATAACACAGATAATTAACGGACACAAAACCGAAATGTATCTATGCCGCGAATGTGCCGAAGAAAATCAGGATTTTTTCAGCTTTAAATCAGGCTTTGATACAGAGTTTGACAGTTTGCTTGGCGGATTTTGGGAAAGTCAGCCAAAAGTTTCTGCTACACCCTCAAAAAAGTGTGATTTATGCGGAACTACCGAAGGTCAATTCATTAAATCAGGAAAACCCGGCTGCAGCCATTGCTATACTGTATTTCAGGATTTGTTGCTTCGCCCTCTAAAGCAAATCCACGGCAGTACACGTCATACAGGTAAAATCCCTGAACGGTCGGGCAAAAGCATTAAAACAGCCGACCAAATCGAGCAACTGCAAACAAAGCTTAACCGTGCGGTTATGGAGCAGAACTTTGAAGAAGCTGCAACGCTTCGCGACAAAATAAACGAGCTTAAATCAAATCAACAGAAAGGGGAGATATAACGTGAAAAATCACGTTAATCCTCCGGCAGATTTAATTGCACCGCCGAAATTTTTCTCACCATATAGGGTGCGAAACGGCGATGTGCATAATTTCCACTACACGCCTTATCTGCCCGCAATAAGGCTTGAGTGTTTTTTAATTACTATTTGTGGGCAGAAAGGCTATGGAAATTAATATGTGGTACACAAAATACGGCCCGTCAGGTGATATAGTGCTTTCCTCACGTGTTCGTCTTGCACGAAACATTGCTGACCTTCCCTTTGGTAACGCAATGACACCCGAACAACAAACAAAGGTTTTAGACAAAGTTAAAGCGGCACTGCCTAATATGAAATTTATTGACTTCTCAGCAATGTCACGCTTTGAGCGGCAGGCACTTTGCGAATGTCATCTCACAAGCCCCGAAATGATTGAAAACAAAAAACGATGCGGAATTCTTACCAACGAAAGCTGTACCGAATGTATAATGCTTAACGAAGAAGACCACATCCGTATTCAGGCAATGGCACCGGGGTTTGAGCTTAAATCTTGCCTTGAAGCCGCAAACCGCCTTGATGACGACCTTGAAAAAAATATTGATTATGGTTATCATAAGGATTTTGGCTACCTTACCTGCTGCCCCACAAATGTAGGCACGGGAATGCGGGCATCGGTAATGTTGCATCTTCCTGCACTGTCGGCAATGGGCAGAATTGACGGAATTATCCGCTCGCTTTCAAAGCTTGGTGTCACCGTCAGAGGGCTTTATGGTGAGGGCAGCAAAGCTCATGGTAACATATATCAAATTTCAAATCAGGTAACGCTTGGCTCCACCGAAGAAGAAATAATCGAAAAACTGACCCACATTGTCAATGACATAATTGAAAAAGAACGCAGCTTGGGACAAAGTTTGTACACTCAGGATAAATTCCATTTTGAAGACAGAATTATGCGTTCGTACGGGATTCTTACAAATGCACGAATTCTTTCATCGGCAGAAACCGCAAATCTTTTATCCGATGTAAGATGGGGCATAAATCTGGGTATAATTAAAAGTGTTAACATGGAAACATTAACCAAAACCTTTTATGATACCCTGCCTGCAACCATTGTTAAAAATCACAACCTTACTACCGCTCTGGAACGTGACCTTAAGCGTGCAGAGCTTATAAACGAGGCATTAACGTAATTCTTTCACATTAATGCCCCGATTAAAATAAAAGAAAGGATTGATACCATATGTTTGAACAAAAACTTACTGAACGTGCAAAAAGTGCAATAAATTTAGCAGGACAATGTGCCATGGATATGGGACACAATTATATAGGAACCGAGCACCTGCTGCTGGGTCTTGTCAAAGAGGGCGGCGGCGTTGCTGCAAAGGTTCTTGCAGAAAACGGTATAACCGACAGCAAAATCATCAGCAAAATAGAATTTTTTGTAGGTACCGACCTTCCCATAAACAATACAGGAATCGGCTTTACACCCCGCACCAAAAGTGTTTTGGAGCACAGCAGTGCCGAGGCAAGAAGGCTTAATCACAACTATATAGGCACAGAACATATCCTTATTGCTCTTCTTCGTGAAAACGAAAGTCTTGCCATCCGTATAATTGCTGACCTTGATGTTAACCCTCAAAAACTATATTCAGATATTATAAAGCTGATGAATGACAACAATTTTGGCGAAATCTACGACGAAGGTCCTGCCGCAGATAGTGTAACTCCAACTTCAAAAAAGGCTTCCGGTGCCAAGACTCCTACCCTTGACAAATTCGGTCGTGACCTTACCAAAATGGCGCGGGAACTAAAGCTTGACCCTATTATCGGTCGTGATAAAGTAATAGAAAGAGTTATTCAAATCCTCAGCCGCAGAACAAAAAACAATCCCTGTCTTATCGGTGAACCCGGTGTTGGTAAAACCGCCGTTGCCGAAGGTCTTGCGCAAAAGATTGTTCAGGGTCTTGTTCCCGAAATCTTAAAGGACAAAAAGGTTATAACCCTTGACCTTTCTTCAATGGTAGCAGGGGCAAAATACCGTGGCGAATTTGAAGAACGTCTTAAAGGCGTTATGGATGAAATCCACAAGGCAGGAAACATAATTCTGTTTATTGACGAAATCCATACCATTATTGGCGCAGGTGCAGCAGAAGGCGCAATTGATGCAGCAAACATCTTAAAGCCCGCCCTTTCACGTGGAGAAATACAGATTATAGGTGCAACAACCTTAGAGGAATATCGTAAGTATATCGAAAAAGACTCTGCCTTGGAACGTCGTTTCCAGTCTATTGTCCTTGATGAACCAAGCTATGAAGAAAGTATCGAAATCCTTAAAGGCATCCGTGACAAATACGAGGCACACCACCGTGTAAAAATCACCGACAGCGCCCTTGATGCGGCAGTAAAAATGTCTATCAGGTATATTCCTGACAGATTTCTTCCCGATAAAGCCATTGACCTTATAGACGAGGCGGCGTCCAGAATTCGTATCAAAACCCTTACCGCTCCACCGGACGTAAAGGAACTAGAAGACAAGATTGAAGGTCTTCGTAAGGAAAAAGAGGCGGCAATCGCATCGCAGGAATACGAAAAGGCAGCAAAGCTCCGTGACGAAGAAAAGGTGCTGACAGAAAGCCTTAAAACCCAAAAGGAAAGCTGGGAAAAGGAAAGCCGAGGTGAAAATGCCGAAGTCACCCCCAATGAAATTGCAGAAATCGTTTCATCCTGGACGGGTGTTCCTGTAAAAGCTATTGAAGAAGGTGAGAGCGAAAGACTTCTCCGTCTTGAAGAAGAACTGCATCGACGTGTTATCGGTCAGAATGAGGCTGTGACCGCAGTTTCAAAAGCAATCCGCAGAGGCCGTGTCGGACTTAAAGACCCCAAACGGCCTATAGGCTCCTTTATCTTCCTTGGTCCTACAGGAGTGGGAAAAACCGAGCTTTCAAAAGCACTTGCTGAAGCAATGTTTGGCGACGAGGATGCTCTTATACGTGTTGATATGTCAGAATATATGGAAAAACACGCCGTATCTCGCTTAGTTGGCTCGCCTCCCGGTTATGTTGGCTACGACGAGGGCGGTCAGCTTACCGAAAAGGTACGCAGAAAACCATACTCTGTAGTCCTTTTTGACGAAATCGAAAAGGCTCACCCCGATGTATTTAACATTTTACTGCAAATTCTTGAAGACGGTATCCTTACCGATTCTCAAGGCAGACGCGTTGACTTCCGCAACACCGTTATAATTATGACATCAAATCTCGGTGCAAGACTGATAACCGAAAACAAATCCCTTGGCTTTGCAGCACTGGCTGAGGATACCGAAAAAGATTACACTAAGATTAAATCCGATGTCTTAGGCGAACTTAAACGGGCCTTCCGTCCTGAATTTTTAAACAGAATTGATGACATTATAGTTTTCCGTCAGCTTGTAAAGGATGACATAAAGGCAATCGCTGCAAAAATGCTTGACATTCTTAAAGAAAGAATTGCAGCAAACGACATTACCGCAGAGTTCACCGATGCCGCAGTTGACCGTATTGCAGACACAGGCTTTGACCCTAGCTTTGGTGCAAGACCGCTTCGCCGTGCAATACAAAGCGACATCGAGGATATGATTGCCGAAAAAATGCTCAGCGGTGAAATTAAATCCGGCGATAACATAAAAATTGACTTTGCAGAGGATAAGTTCATAATTATAAAATAATTTAAAATGGGGGTGATACAATTTTATCATCCCCATTTTAAATAAATTTACGATTGTGCAAATTTTAGGGAAAATAGTTCAAAGACAAAAAGCAAATTTTATGTTATATTTAATGTAAGAAAAATTAAATGGGGTCGTTTCCCCGAAAATTATATTAAAGACAGGAGATGTTTTTATGTCAAGAATTTGTATTCCCGATTATGAGTACAAAGAAAGAATTGCAAGAGCAGCAAAGCTCGTTGCAGAAAAAGGTCTGGATGTAATGGTTGTATGTTCAACAGAATCAGACTACGCAAACGCTAGATATTTCAGCGGTTTCTGGCCTCTGTTTGAACGTGCAGGTGTTGCTATCTCTGCAACAGGAGAAGCAGCATTGATGGTTGGTCCTGAATGTATCATCTTTGCAAAAGATGTCGGTAAGATTGAAAAGGTTTTCTGCCTGAGAGAATTCAGAGAATCAGCTGACCCCTCTTACCCCGAGCTTCACGCTGATACATTTAACGATGTATTCAAAGCTATCGGTGTTACAGGCAGCAAAATCAAAATCGGTCTTGGTAGCTATGTAGAGTGCACACTCCCCATCTATGAAGGTCTTAAGGACAGCTATCCCGAGGCAGAAATCGTTAAGTGCAACGACATTATGGTTAACCTGAGAAAGATTAAGTCAGCTAACGAGCTTGCTTGTATTCAGGAAGGCTTCAGAATCGTTGACATTGCAACAGACGAAGTTATTCGCAACCTCAAGCCAGGCGTAACCGAACTTCAGATGGTTGGTATCGCACAGAAGGTTATCTATGAAGAAGGTGCAGAATACGAAGGTCTTCCTATGTACGTATTCAGCGAAAAGTCAACAAGCCACGCAATTTCACGTTCAGGCTACAGAACAATCGGCAAGAACGATATCGTTCAGCTTAACCTTTCTGCTAAGATTGACGGTTATTCACCTGCTATCGGTCTTCCCATCGCTATGGGTAAGCTCGAAGGCGAAAGAAGAAGAGTTGTTGAATTCTGTAAGGAAGCTCACGACTGGACAATCGACCAGCTCAAAGCAGGCGTTATGGCAGATAGCGTTGCTAAGAATTTCTATAATATGTATGTTGAAAACGGTTTCAAAGACAGCTATGTTTACGGACCTTGTCACGGAACAGGTATGATCGAGGTTGAGCCACCCTGGATGGAAACAGACTCAACTTACAAACTGGAAGAAAATATGACATTCCAGGTTGATACATTCATTATGGGCGACGGCTTCGGCTGCAGATGGGAAATCGGTGCTGCTATCACTAAGGATGGTTGCCACAAGATGACAGATTACCTTAAGAAAGGTATCATCGAACTCGGTTTCTAATTTAGGGGCAGTAGCAAAATGCACAGACCACGCAAAGCGTGCAAAAGGCTTAATGCAGCCATTTTCAAAGAATATAAAGGCTAAAAAAACCAAGGTAGAAATTTGTTATGCAACAAATTTCAATTGCAGATGCTTTGCGTTTTGAACAAACTTCGCCTCTCGCAGTATCCGCATACAGCTTCGGGTCTCAGTTTGTCCAATCTGCACTATTTTGCGTCCACCCCAAAGGAGCTGCCGCATTTTGCGACAGCTCCTTATATAAATCTAATTGATTGGAGAAAAGAAAAATGGCTATTGGTAAAAAAGAATGGATAATTCCTGACTGTGAACTTCCTCAGGAAGGCGAAGGCGTGGCAAAGGGCCACGAATCAGTTATCATCGTTAACGATTCTGATACGGATGCAAAAATAGATGTAAGCATTTATTTCACAGATAAAGAGCCCCACACAGGCATTGTTTGGGAAGTTGGCGCAAAGAGAGTTAAGTGCTTCAGAATGAACAATATCGACCATATGTGTGGTTTCAAAGTTCCTTTTGAAACACAGTATGCTATGAAGGTTTCAAGCAATACCCCTATTGTTCTGCAGTACGGCAGACTTGACAACACTCAGGCAAATCTTGCATTCTATACAACACTTGGCTATTCTGAGTAATAAAACAGTTCAAAAACCAAAAAACATCCACCTAAAGCAAAATTTTAGGCGGATGTTTTTATTATATTAGTTTATTGCTTCACGAAGCCATTCAAGTGTGCACTCAACCATATGTTTTCCGGTTTCTTCAGATGCTTCTTTTGCACTTTCTGCAAACCATTCGGTATTCTGAGCACAACGGCTTAAATCAACATTTTCGGGATAAGTTCCCATCATTAAGCTGGTTTCCCATTTGCCTGCATGGTCAAAACCACCGCATTTTATCTGTGCATCAGCACCGATAAGAGGAATAACCTTAATGTATGAGAATGGGTCTTCTCCGCCGCCAAGGTTTTCATAATAATCAGCATAAGAATCGCTGCCCCACCAACCTTTACCAAGAGTTTCTTCCATATATTCCATTGTAACCTTCTTTGCAGCCTTGTGACACGCGATAGTCATAGGCATAAGACCTGCGCCTTCTGTCTGATGATGTGGAACAAGATAGATATTTTTTATACCGCCGGCAATCATCGATTTAAGAACACAATATAAATATTGTGCATATGTATCTTCGTCAACGTGTATATGGTCAGGCTTTGGAGCACACACAGCATATGACGCAACACCATACCAGATAGGCGGACAAATCACCACTTCTTTTTCCTTCTCAAGTTCACGAAGGCATCCGTTTACTACCATGGTATCCGTTCCGCAAGATGCATGATGAGCATGATATTCAATAGTACCAATAGGTATAATAAATGGCACCTTTCTTTTTACAGCATCTTCAATTTGGTCGTGAAACATATTAATCAGTTGCATAATTATAACCCCCTGTATATTTATTTAATAATAGTTTAATTTAAAAAGCAACATAGCTTTAATTATTATATAATAATTTGCTAATCTTGTCAATTAAATGATGCAATAAAACTCATGCTCGTGTCAATAATAATTTCCCTTTGAGCTGTTAGTTTGCTTCAATAACCCCCAGCGCTTCATAGAACTTTCCGCCATCATTTATCCTTTCCTTAACCTTTCTCGCAAAACTTGAAGCATCGACGCACGAATTAAGATTTTCTTTTGTTGTATTCCATTTAAACACATATTTAAGTATTGAGTATGACTCCTCAGGCTCGAACACTTCGAATAAATCCTGAAACATCAGCATATTACTGTCATTTTTTAACAGATTTTTCAAACTGCTGTCCATAAGCCATGAATGGCAGGTAAAATATTTATATTTATAATCAGGATAAAACTCTTTAAAGAATTTTTTTGCCATATCAAAAGATTTTTCACATTCCGTCCTTAAAAGAGGCCCATCTGCCGGGATGTGTACCTCAATTACATTATCCCCTTTTTTAATGTTTTTTTCGGCAAGATCGCAACTTGCCTTACCAAAAGCAAATTGCAATCTGCCAAGCTTAAAAAGTTTCATACTGAGATGACGTTTAAGCCAATTTATTTCGCCCAGATAAAGTCCTTCCTCTAGTTCGCTCCATATATCCAGCCATCTGCCTATGTCAGACAGAGTATCATATAGAATTTCTTCTGATATACCTTTTTGTTTATATTGCTTTGACAATTCCTCACACATATATAAATACGATAGGAAATTTTTCTTTCCGTTCTTTTCTTTTGTATCGTATTTATCTATTTTAAAATCTTCTATTTTAATTTCTCTCAAAGCATTGTAAAATTCTGCGTCATACCGAGAGTCGAATTTTAACGCCTTATACCATTTTTCAATTATTTTTGCTCTATCCAAAATCATCACCTCATAAAAAATATAAACTTGACACAAGTAAAAACACAATGGAACTGTCCCCATGCGTTATCAACCAATGCACTCATATAAAGCATTTCGCATTTCCTTTTGAATATTGATATCCCACTTATGTATGTGCTGGAAATATGTAAGTGAAATTCTGTTTTTTGTGTCAACCATTGAAAATGCACCGGCAGCACCATCCCATCCGAATTCTCCGATGGGACTAAGTGATCCGCTTACCGCTTTATCAATATGAGTACGAACTCCTAATCCATAACCGTATCCCGGTCTTAACTTATAAAAATCATCACATTGTTTTCCTCTAAGATGATTTGTTCCCATAAGTTCAACTGTTTTTGAAGACAAAATTCTTTTGCCATTCTTGCCTACTCCACCGCAAGCCATTGCATCAAGAAATGCCGCGTAGTCTTCCGCGCAAGATGTAAGACCGGCACCGCCGCTTTCATACTCTTCAGTCAGATTGAACGCACACTCCAACGGTAATCTTTTGGGCTTTCTGTTTTCGTCAAAAATATATCTTGCAGCCATTTTAGAAAGCTTAACTTCATCCTTGGGAACACCAAAAAATGTATTCTTCATATTAAGCGGCTCAAAAATATTTTTTCTCATATATTCCCCAAGTTTGTCACCGGACCACACTTCTATCAATGCACCAAGCACATCATGGCAAAGGCTATATCTGAATCTTGTTCCCGGCTCAAAGCCCAGACTTTTTTCAGACATTGCACCTACAAGTTCCCTTGTGCTTGTTTTCCCCTCATTAATCGCGCTGGTTATAGCATCATCATTTAGTTCATAGTCAAGACCTGCACCCATTGTAAATAAATCTTTAATTGTAATTTGTTTTTTTGCATATCCCGCCCAGTCAGTTTTAACATTTTCGCCAAAACCAGCACCGGTTGTGATTTTTGCAGCATCTTCCATATTTATTTCATCAGACGAAATTTTCATTTTTTCAAATTCAGGCAAATATTTTGACACTGGATCGCTCATCAAATACTTACCTCTTTCAAAAAGCTGTAATGCCGCAGTACAAGTAAGCATTTTTGTCATAGAAAAAATAAGGTACAGTTCATCACCTTCCATCTTTTTATTGTTTTCAATATCACTCATGCCCGTAAAGTATCTAAAAATCACCTCGTGATCCTTATAAACCATACAATCCACTCCGGGAGTATTATATTTTTTTACAAGCTCGTCCATGTAGTTTTTAAGCTTACTAAAATCCATTATGTCACCTTTTCTTTTTATATATTTAAATGTTCATTTTCCTACTCGTGTCAAGTCAGGCGAACAGTGAATAATAAGAACCATCACCCAACACGAAATCACAGATTTCTGTTGGGTACCCGAGAACCTTGTTATGCTAAAGCATAATATGGACCTACTATTTTTCACTGTTTTTTCTACATTGCTTTTCATCAGAACCCGCAGGAATATTAGATTTTCCTGGCCGATATGTAAATATTTATTATCGGCAAACTATTCATTTAATTTTTGAAAATTGTCACAAGCGAAACATATCAGAACTTTTTGCAAATAGATTAGAGGTTATAGCGACCAATAACTTCTGTCAATGCTTTGGCCATAGACGCAAACCCAAAATCTGTTGGATGGCAATTATCTACAGTTCCCGAATCTTTACAAAGTTCAGTCAGTGCCTCTCCGTCAATAAAATATACATTTTTATCACCTGATAAAATCGCATTACGATATGTTGTTTCAATTATGCTTCGTCTTGTCTTTTCCTCTTCGGTTAAAAAATGTTTTGGACGAGACATCATTATCACGGGCAAAAGCGGATACTTTTCTCTTATTGCCTTAAACATTTTTTCGTGAGTCTTTTCAAGATGCTCAACGGTGGGAGCATTATGGTCATAATCATAAACAAAAATTGACATATCCAAATTCTTGATATATTCAATCATCTCATCTTCTGCCTTTGCATTTCCTGAAAAGCCAAGATTTATGTAATCGTAATTAAAAGTTCTCGAAACAATCGCTTGATAGCTCATTCCCGGTCTTGATGCACATCCACCCTGTGTTATTGATGATCCGTAATATACAATCGGTTTATCATTTTTATATACTTCAGCTTCTGATACATAAGCAGTGTCCTGCAAACCAATAAACAATTCGCAAACATTCGAATACAGCGGGAAATTAATTGTTATTTCCCGTCGTTCTTTTTTCTCAAGTTCAAAGATGCTTTCATATCCATCTTTAATGTCAAACGGCGGAACAAATGTTTTTGCATAATAATTATCAATATACAAATCAAAACCTATAGAACCTGTTAGTGCAAAATGAGGCATTTTTCCTAAACCATCCATTTTAGCATGGATGGCTATGTATGGGCTGTCTGTAACAAACTTCACTCTACCGCCTGCGGTATTTGCATGCAGATAATAAACACCTTCGCTTACACTTTTGGCAACACCTTCAGGCATTCGCCTATATTTACCGTTTTCTTTGAAAACTCCATAAACTTTAAATGGAGCCTCATCAATTTTATAAAACTTAATATCTTTTTTATCTATTTTTGTTTCAATCGTAAAATTCCCATCTACCTTTGAAATATCAAACATATTAATTCTCCTCTTTTCCTAATATTCGACACAGTTCGACTTTTGTCAAGTCAGGCGAACAGTGAATAATAGGACCTACTATTTTATGTTCTTGTTTTTCTGAACAAAATCCATTAAAACCCGCAGGAATGTTAGATTTTCCTGCCCGATATGTAAATATTTATTATCGGCAAACTATTGTATTAAATTTTTCACAAACTGACTCCTATCTAACTATAACTTCATTTTTTTATCTGTTTTTTCACATATTTTCTATATTCATCTCGCAATAATGCGTATGTAACAAGATTTTCAATCAGATTGACAATATCTTCATCAGTAATATTCCATAATTTATTATGTGTTAATGTTCCCAAATAAAACTGTCTGCCTTTTATTATTTGGGGATATTTTTGTTCTACAATACTTCTCAACTCACTTACACGTCCACTCCCAATATTACTTATCCCAATTCTTCCATGGTGATTAAAAATACACTTTTCACCTATTACTGCCATATTGTCATCTATTACCAACTGTAACGAATGGTGAGTTGTTTTTTCATTATCAATAGCCACATTCAAACTAGTTTTTATCACATCAGGTTTTGAGTTTGATATATAAGTAGAAAGTCCAATTGATACAAATTCTGTATTTCCATTTACATCAATTAAGAAAGAACGATATGGTCCGGCAAAAACCCCACCTGCTGCATTGCCATATGATAATAATCTAACGCCATAATCTTCAATTAAATTGAAATAATGATATTTTTTTATTGGCATCTTATCTCTTTTATCTAACAGACATTCCCATAAATTCAATATAGGAATTGACTTTTCTAATGATGTATTTTCACCAATCTCGTAACCAATATAATTACCCAAACTTTTTTCAATTTCATCAAATGGTGTACGGTCAGGAAATTTTTGTTCCGTTACTAGTTCATATTTACCATCAATCAATTCTGCATACATTGGCATTTGAGTTATTTGATTGTAAACATTTTCATCAGGATTATACTTATAACACAATGTCATTGAACCATCTGTTAACATCACATAATCACAAAGCAATTCATCTGCATAGTCCAAAACCTGATTGCTCGCTTTTTCACCTAAAATCACACCATTTGCCTTACACTCAATAACAGCTATTGGTATACGCAAATTATTCTCTTTGTCGTATTTATGAATAATTATATCCGCTCTTTTCTTGCTCTTCAAACCATAATGACCTAAATTTTCTTCGACAGAAATCATTTCTTTTGGAACTTTTAATTCATTCAGCAAATATGAAATAATTTTTTGACGAATAGTTTCTTCTGGCGTCACATATATAAGTTTTTCTCTTATAGTATCCAAATAGCATTCTTTATCATTTCTTGTATATATTTTAGGTAATGGTTGATTTAAAAACATAGTCTGTACCTCTTTTATCATAAATTAAAATTTTAACACTCACGCTTGCTCTCGTGTCAAGTCGGGTCAAAAAAACCATCCAAAATGCACACACAAAGTCTGCCTTACACATTGCTGTTTATATATTAAGTTTGGAGCGTATCGACTTTATGTACTCCTTCGGACTTTGTCCCGTTGACTTTTTAAAAAATCTGCAAAAGTAGTGAATTGAATTAAAACCCAATTTTTCCGAAATTTCAGTAATGGAAAGTACATTTTCACGAAGAAGCCGCTTTGCCTCCTTCTCCTTCAGCATATTAATATATCCTGTAACTGTTTGGCCGTAAATTCTTTTAAAATTACGGCATAGTGTGGTTTTGTTTGTTCCGAACAAAAAGCACAAATTTTCTAACTGAATTTTTTCCATATAATGCTCGCATATATACTGATGTACAATTGAGGTTTTTCCATCCTCGGTCTCCTCGGCGCTGAGTTTATTATCAAGACTTATAAAATCACGCACCAAAGTAATCAAAAATGCTTCCAGCTTGATTTTAAGCATCTGGTCAGAACCAAATATCGGATTTTTTCGTTTGGTCATATCCATTGTGATTGCATCATAGGGGGGCTCATAAGTATTCATACCCTCCTTCATAATTTCAGCAAGCATCTTTTTATGGTCGGCAGACAAAGTAACCGGTCTTGCCGAAAAAGGCTCTATTTCATCACAATGACACTCAAATCCTATAATAATAACATTAGGTGCCACATCTTCATAACAACTCAAGGAGTGCACCTCGTTTGGGCGGTGAATTATAAGCTGATTGTTTGTAACTGTGCCCGAATAATTCTCGCTTTTTACCATAACCGAGCCGTTATCAACATACAAAAGCTCACAAAAGTTGTGATAATCGTCTACTGTATGGTATTTGCTGACAAATTCAAAATAGTGAATGTTTGCAATCCTTGAAACCTCTAACTGTGTTATAAAGTTTTTTAATTTAAACTCCATTTTTATCACCCGCATTTACACAAAATTACATAAATTTAGGAATTGTTTAATTAGACTTCCTATGACTTGCTAATAATTCTAAACACCTGCTCTGCCGTTGCCGAAAGATTTTCTGCTGCATACTCCTTTTCCATTGCCTTATCAAGCGTACAAATTTCACGCAAAATCGGGAAGAATGCATCAATGCCGTTTTTATTACATTCGGTTGCATCACGGGTAACTGCACCCGCAAAGGCAATTACAGTTTTATTATACTTCTTTACAAGCTTTGCAACGCCAACAGGTGCCTTGCCCATTGCAGTTTGAAAATCAAGTCTGCCCTCGCCCGTTACCACAACATCTGCATCTTTTATATATTCCTCAAGGTTGGTCTTATTTAAAATCAAATCAATTCCCGGCTCCAGCTTTCCACCTAAAAATGCCATAAACGCAAATCCCAATCCTCCTGCCGCTCCTGCTCCGGGATAGTCTGGGTCAACATTTTCAAGGGTCTGTTTTGCAAGTTCTGCATAGTTCTTCAGCCAACCGTCCATTTCAGCAACAATTTCAGGTGTTGCACCCTTCTGCGGGCCGTAAACCGCACTGCAACCCTTATCCCCGCAAAGGGGGTTTGTAACATCACAAGCTATGTTAAAACTGCATTCACTTAATTGGGAAAGAACTCCGTCAGTAGTGATTTCTGTCACATTTTCAAGCCCTCTGCCGTAAATTTCAACAGCATTGCCCTCTTTATCCAAAAACCCAAACCCCAGCGCCGAAAGCATTCCCAATCCGCCATCGTTTGTTGCACTTCCACCGATACCAATTATAAAATTGCGACAACCCTTTTCAATTGCATCTGAAATCATTTCACCCACGCCGTATGTGGTGGTGTTAAGAGGATTACGCTCACTGTCAGAAACAAGGGTTATCCCTGATGCTGTTGCCATTTCCATTATTGCAGTTTTGCTTTCCTCAATAACGCCGTATTCAGCAACTGTCGGCTTTCCCTGAGGTCCTGTGACAGTAATTCTCTCAAGTCTGCCTCCCAGTCCTGAAACCAGCGTTTCGGTTGTACCCTCACCACCGTCAGCAAGAGGACGAACAATTACCTCTGCATCAGGGTCGGCACGTATGATACCCTCCATAATTGCATTTCCTGCCTCTATTGATGTCAGGCTTCCCTTTAACGAATCTATTGCAATAACTGTCTTCATTAGTTCTTCATCCTTTCTTATTCCTTTGGTTCAAATACCCCGTTAAGCAGATAACCACTTTTAATCAATGTATCTCGCGGGACTTCAAGTTTTTTTCCGGCATTGCGATAGTCAAAACTCTCCGCAAACTTTTTTATGTGTTCGTGCTGTTTTTCAAGGCGTTCCTTCTGGTGCTGGATTATTGGAATAAAACGTGTTTCATACTCCGTCTCTGATAACCGTTTATCCGCCACCTGAGCTAATCGGGCAAAATGTTCCATACAAAACCCGTCGGTTGCAAGTACTCTGTCCACAAAATCCTTTTCCCTTTTCAACATAAAAATGAAGGTGTTAAGATACCCCGAAAAAGTGTGCTCTATCCGTTCACACGCCGCACAAGAGGATGACATTTTATTTAGTTCCTCCGCAAAAATCTCGTTTTTGCCCTTCTCCTTTTTGAAAAATGATTTCTTTTCAGATTTCAAAACATTTTCCATTACAGACTTTATACTGTCCATATGCGTTTCAAGAACAAGTGTCAATGACAACGCATTGTGCTGAGCCTGAAGATCACGCATATGCTTTTGGCAAAAGCCCCTTTCATTGGTAAACATTCTGAATTCAGGCTCCATCATCGCAGGGCCAAGGATATAACTTACCGCATCTTGTTCAAGTTTGTCCTTAAGATAGCAAAAGGGACAAAAGCCTTTCTGTTCCAATGCCTCATTGATTGGTATAGTGTAAATTTCTTCCTTCATTTATTTATCATCCTTTGAATTAGAATTTTTTGCTTATTATATAACGACTAAATAATATGGATGCCCGGTATCAAAGGCTCCCTTGTGTAATCAGTTGATTTCATTTTTGATGAAATCATTATAACACATAAAAAAAATAACATCAACAGATTACAAAAATTTAGTTTCATAAACTCCATATTGTTTCGCTTTTTTTATATACATTTTGCTTTTTTGTGCTATAATTGAATACGAAATTAAATTGGGAGTGAATTACAATGAAAAAGATGTTCAAAGAAACGAAATTTGATTATAGCTGGGTAATTATCGGTATTTCATTTTTGATAGTTGCAATCAGTCTTGGACTTTGTTCAAGCGGCGGCGCTCTCTACCTTACAGCAATAACCGAAGCTCTTAATATACCCAGAAGTGCATTTTCTATTACCGATACGATACGATTTATAACTACAACAATTATAAATCTTTACTTCGGCAGGCTTGTGTATAAATTCGGCACAAAGAAGCTTATTTGCGCCGGTTTTATATGCTTGATAGCTTTTGCCCTTATCAGAGCATACGCAAGCAGATTATATTTATTCTATTTTGCCAGTGTTTTGCTTGGCGTGGGACTTTCATGGACAAGTACAACTATGGTAAGTACCATCGTAAACAAATGGTGTGCAAAAAACAAAGGTACAGTAACAGGTGCAATCCTTTCTGCAAATGGCATAGGCGGTGCTATCGCCGTACAGGTATTAACACCTATAATTTTTCAGGAAAATAATCCGTTCGGATACAGAACATCTTACCTTTTAGTTACACTCATTTTGCTGATTGTTATGCTCCTTGTAATATTTTTCTACCGCGAAAATCCGGAAAAAGGCGATAAATCTAAAACTGTTGTTGAAGCAAAAAACAAAAAAGCACGCGGAACCGGTTGGATTGGAATGGATTATAGCTCAGCAGTTAAAAAACCATATTTTTACATATCATTATTGTGTGTAGCTTTAACAGGTATGGCTCTTCACGGACTCAGTCAGATTGCCGTTCCCCATATGTACGATCTTGGAATAAATATGAACCTTGTAGCTCTCATCACAAGCACCGGAAGCATCATGCTTACGTTTTCAAAATTCGGTGTAGGATATTTGTACGACAGATTGGGATTGCGTATTACTATGAATATATGCTACACTTGTTCGTTTTTGTCAGTATTCGGTCTTATTATACTTACAAATACGCCAACAGGACACGTTATTGCATTTATAAGAAGCATTTTAAGCTCCTTTGCGCTCCCCTTAGAAACCGTTATGCTCTCTTTAATTGTAACAGAGCTTTTCGGCAACAAGGACTTTAGCAGATTTATTGGTATCTTCGTATCTGCAAACTATGCAGGTTATGCTATTGGCGCTCCTATCGGCAATGGTTTTTATGATATTTTCGGCGATTACAAGCTTGCTTTTTTGATATTTGCAGCTATGATGATTCTCGTTACAATTGCTATGCAATTTGTTTTAACCGCTGCAAATAAAGATAAAGCTGTTATCTTAAAAGAAGCAGAAGTTGTAGAAACAATGTAAAATACTTTCAGTTATCAAAAAAGTGGGAGCTGTAGCATTTTTTCTACAGCTCCTTTAATTATAATGTCCGTTTTGCTCAGGCATCTGTTAGTTCCTTTGAGCCTTTATCACTATTTTCTTTATATTTTTCTTACATTTTACACCTCCCTTTTAGGGATTGGAATGTACAATACCCATTCTGATTAAACACAAAATTTTATGTTTTGACCTATTTCACAATTTTAAATTTATAAAATATACTGAATACTGGAGGTGCTCTATGAATAATTTTGTTTTAATGGCGCTGTTTGCCACTCTGGGCACGTGGTTAATAACCGCTTTGGGTGCTGCAACAGTTGCTTTTTTTAAATCTCCCAATCCCAAAATACTGAATATTATGATGGGCTTTGCCTCAGGAGTCATGATTGCAGCAAGCTTCTGGTCGCTCCTGCAACCTGCTATTGAAAGAGCAGAAGAAACATCTGCTCTTCCTGCATATTTTGTTGCTACAACCGGATTTTTGTTTGGTGCAGTTTTTATGTGGGCATCCGATAAAGCTGTTTCGTTTGCAAGGAGAAAGGTAAACAACTCCCCGGGACTCAACAGAATTATTATGTTGATTCTTTCCATAACCCTTCATAATATCCCCGAAGGATTGGCTGTTGGTGTAGCATTTGGTGTTCTGCAAAATGTAGGTTTTAATGCCGAAAGTCTGATGGGTGCAATTACAATTGCAATCGGTATAGGTCTACAAAACTTCCCCGAAGGGGCTGCTGTTTCACTGCCACTGCGTCGGGAAGGTTTTTCAAGAAAAAAGAGTTTTTTCTACGGCCAAGCATCGGGAATGGTCGAGCCTTTGGCTGGTGTAATGGGAGCTTTACTTGTTGTCTATGTAGAAAAGATTTTACCCTATGCCCTTTCATTTGCCGCTGGAGCAATGATTTTGGTGGCTGTACATGAACTAATTCCGGAATGTCAAAGAAATCAGACAGAACAACCCTATCTTTCCACCACCGGAATTATAGCAGGCTTTGCAACAATGATGCTGCTTGATGTAATGCTGGGATAAGACTGTCTGTAATATCTACATTTAAATTAGAACAAAGCGGCTACACCGCTCGCCGCAGGCGGCAGTCGGAGCATTTGCGCTTTGTTTGCCCAAGTGCATTTTGGCAAAGCCGAAAATTTTGCATGGGCAATCTAGATTTTGTTTTTGTATAATAGGAAATTACACAATTTCCTATTATATAAAAAAACGGTTAGGAATATCTTAAACAGATTTTCCTAACCGAAATTTTTGTATTTATGTATAATCAGGTGAGATTGTTCTTTTTCATTATGGAATGATATACAACCGCAAACATAACGGCATTTATCAAACAGGTCACAATAATAGAAACCGGGAATGATACAATCAGCGACTCATATGTTCCGATTAGCGGGAATACCGTATTAACCCATAAAATTCTTATTCCGCATATACCGAGCAAGCTTATGAACATAACCGATGTGGAATACCCAAGCGCCCTCAGCGCGCTGGCAAAAACATCTCTTAATCCCGCAACCCCATATGTAAGACCAACAACAAAAAGTCTTGTAACCCCTATCCTGATTGCCTCCGCATCCTTTGGAATATATATTCCGATAAGAGCCTCGGCTCCAAAGAGTATCAAAAGAACTTCAATCGCCCAAATAACTAGTTCAAATCCCAGGCTGGTAAACAAGATAGAACGTATCCTGTTATACTGTTTTGCACCCACATTCTGGCTTATAAAGACCGAAGTTGCGCTGGCAAAGCTTGCTTGTAACAAATTAAAAAATACTTCTATATTAGAAGCTGCTGTTCCACCTGCAATGATGGCTGTCGAGCCAAAACTGTTGACTGCAGCCTGGATGGTCACGTTTGCAAAGTTAAGAACGGAACTTTGTATGCCAACAGGTATACCTATCCTCAGCATATTAACAAATTGTTCCTTATAAATTTTCAACTTTTTGAAATATAATCTGCAATTGTCGCCATATCCTCTTCGCAACACAAAGATAATACATATCGCATTTACAAACTGCGCAATCGTAGTCGCCCACGCAACCCCCGCAGCATCCATATGGAATACACAGACAAACAGAAGGTTAAGAAGTACATTCAAAATTCCCGTTGAAGCAGATATGAACAGCGGTGTTCTGGAATCACCGTTAGCATGTGCAATTCCTGCACCAAAACTGTATATAAAAGCCGGAACCTTGCCGAGCATAATTATTTTTGTATACGCAAGCGCATGGGGCATAACATTTCCGGGCACGTCAATCATTTTTAGTGCCAACTTTGAAATGAACTGTCCTCCAATCGATACAATCAATCCGGCAATCACACTTATAAGCATAGCAGTATGAAGTGTCTTATGTACAGCTTTGCCATCCCTTGCGCCCAGAGCCCTGCCCATAACAACACTGGCGCCCGAGCTAAGACCCAACAAAAACGTGTACAGCAGTGCAGTAAGCGAACCTGCAGAACCTACGCCAGATAAGGCTTCCTGCCCGGCAAACCGTCCTACAATTATAACATCTGCAGCATTGTACAGACCCTGAAGAATTTGCGCCATCATAACAGGAAATGCGTAAAGCATTATGTTTTTCACAAGATTTCCCGAAAGAATATCAACATTTTTTCTTGATAATACCTTCATGGTAAAACCCCTTTCGCAAGTTTATCCTTCTTCTACATTTTATCAAAATATTGTCATAAGTACATAGAATAAACCGAACAATATGGACTTTTCCGAACAGATTTATTTCAACCCTATTGCTTTTAATGACAGGTTATGTTAATATAGGCATGATAGATATATAAAAAAACGAACAGGTGATTTATAATGTTTGATAACATAGAAAATTTTTCTATCATCAGCGCATCCCGAGGTATTTCAAACAAGAATCCTTTACTTTTATCAAGGCCACAGCATACTTTTCTATACAGATTGCAGGGAAGTGCTCAATATACCTTTGAGGATGGCAGTATTATGACATCCAATACATACACTATGGTTTTTTTGCCCAGGGGATGTAAGTATTACTTTAGTGTGCCGGATATTGAAGAAAGTTGGTGTTCAGTAATAGAATTCAGCGCAGATATTCCCGATGCCAGACCTTTAAAATTTTCTATGAAAAACTTTGCCGAGGCTGAATATATTTTTTCTCATTTCCCGGCACTATGGAATTTTGGTAATCCGTCAGAAAAATACAAATGTCAGTCTATGTTCTACGATCTTCTTTCATATATATCTTATATGGAAAATATGGAATATTCCGATAAGAAAAAGCTCCACCTTATAGATGCCGCCATAGACTATCTCAGCGATCATATCTTTGACAGTTATCTTAAAACAGATTCTCTGCATCTTTTGTGCGGAATCTCCGATACATACTTTCGCAAAATTTTTACTGCACGTTTCTCAGTAACTCCTCAGGAATATATCATAGCCAAACGTATGTCCCATGCCAAAGCCATTATTGACAGCGGTAACTATAACACAATCAGCGACATTGCTACATCGGTTGGGTATGACGATCCTCTGTATTTCAGCCGGGCATTTAAGAAAAAATACGGAATTTCGCCCACTTATATGGCAAAGGAATCCGATGATAATATGTAAATTTTGATATGGGTTGTGGTATTTTACAACCCATATATTTTTTTGCCTTGATTTTGTTTTCAAAGAATGATATAACGGAGATAACAGTTTACGAAAGGTTTTGATATATATGATAGAACGCGACATTATAAAAAATGGTGTCCGAATCGGCGAATATCATTTCTCTGCCGAGACCGCCTTTGATGAGATTTATAACAAATGCATTTCAAAAGGAATGAACTATGTTGAATTGAACTTTATGGGTATGCTTGGCACCCCGGAGGCATTTGACGTAAGACCCGGCAGGGAATATGGTCTTAAGCTTGCAAAATATCTTGCAGACAACAAGGTTTACTTTTCAATTGTTGGTGGCGGCGACAGAATGCCCATTCCATTTGATGATGAAACCTGTGCCGAGATGAAAAAAATTGCCGGCGAATACTATATGGCTCACAAACTTGCAGAAAGGGGTTCTGTTTTATCCTGCAAGGGGGCAGGTTACGCAGGTGCACCAACCAAACCATGGGAGAATATGCAGGAAGCAAAGGACAATTTTGTAAACGTGGTTACAAATGACGTAAAATCAGTCAACGTTAACGGACTTATACCTGCAACAGTTATTGAATCAACCTCAATGGTTTCATATGAGGGCGAATGTGGAATAGGTTTCCCCACGTCCGAAATGTGGCCCGGCGACCTTGAATATGCGACGTATTTCACCCGTGGCACAAAAACCGCATATAACTTCCCACAGTGGGGATGCTATTTTGCTCACGAATGGTATGGTGGTGTCCGCAATTTTGACGAACTTAAGAGAAAACGTTTTAAACTTGGCTATGACTATTGTTATATGAACGGTTCAAGTGTTTTTGTTCTTGAAAGCGGCGACGAATGTGTTCGCACTCACCACGACCACGGCGATTATAACCATTCAATCAGTCAGAACTACCGAAAAGTTATGGAAGACCTTTCAAAATTTGCACAGAACGACATACGCCCAAAGAGCGGACCTATTGTAAAAGTAGCTTTTGTCCGTGGCAATCTTGACGGTTTCAGTTACCGTCACACAGGCGGCTCATTATGGAGAGGGCATATGCAGCCGGAATATGGTTATGGTGATGCAGAATTTACCTGGCGCATTATTGATTCCGTCAAAAATTCAAGGCCCTGGACAGATGTACATAACTTTGGTGAAATTAACCTTTCAGGTGCTCCTGCTTACGGTACATTTGATGTTATACCCGCAACAGTTGGTGCTGATATTTTCTGCAAGTACGATTACTTGATTTTTGTGGGTTGGAACACCATGACCGATGAAATTTATAACAACTTAAAAACCTTTGTGGAACATGGCGGACGTTTATTTATGACCGCTGCACACCTTAACACAAATAACAACAGAGATGGCTCTGTTTCACTAATAAACAATGGCGATGTCAGTGATTTGTTCGGTTGCAAGTTGGATTCAAAAAATGTAATACGTTCTGACTCAGGCAGTAGATTTACCGAAAGTATTGTTCCTGAATATATGTATCCTGCAACAGATATTATTGACCCGTATTTTGCAGAAGGCTATATCAACTATGCCAAATCAGAATTGACAACAGGTCACAAATCAGCCTTTATGGTTACATCAATCAGAGATAATGACTCGGAAAATAATCCTGCTTCATTGATAGAAAACAAGTTAGGTAAAGGCTATGCCGTTTTAATGACAAATCTTGAATACCCGTCAGGCGCAGGCTTCCCCATGTATCAATGTCTTGTCCGCGAAATTATGACAGCCAGTCACCGCCTGGCAGACATCAAAGTCTACGGCAGCGATCAGCTTCGCTTTACGGTTTACGAAAATGACAAGGTCTATCTGCAAAACACCAGTTACGACAGCAAAATCTTTGCAACCATTGACTATGGCACACATAAGGTTCAACACATTCTTGAACCTTGCGAAATGAAAGCGGTTGAAAAACCTGAAATATAGCACAAAAGGATATCCGATTGGATATCCTTTTAATATTAATTTTCCTTTTCATATGGTGTTGAAACATCAGTAAGACCAACAATATAATCAACACTGGTCTTATAAAATACCGCAAGTTTTACAACTAATTTAAGTGGTATTTCCCTCTCTCCTCTTTCATATTTGGAGTACAAGGATTGGTCACACATTAAATAATCTGCAATACTTTTCTGCGACAAATCATTATCTTCCCTTAAATCTCGTATTCTCAAATTCATAGTCATATTATCACCAATAAAATTATATAATATTCTTTTAAATTTTATTGACTTTAGGACTTTTTGTCCTATACTTAAATAAGAATTATGAGTTAATAATATATGAAAGGTGATTTGATATGCCAAATTACGAAAAACTCTACCACAAACTATTTAATGAAATAACAGAAACAGTTGAAAATCTACAAAAAGTACAACAAGACGTCGAAGAAATGTATCTTGATATGTGCGAGAAAGAATATCCCAACGGAGAAGATTTGGAAAATTCAGAAGAAGTTTAACATCACACAAAAAGACACTCTTGCGGATGTCTTTTAATAATTCCGGCAGTGCCGGAGTGTTAAGAAAACAGTCCGGTGGACTGTTTTTAACGAAGGATTGCAAAATGTGAGAACATTTTGTAAACAGGAAGAAATCCGCAAGGATTTCAACCAAAAGACGCTGTCAAGGAATTTGCAAAACAAAAAAGGATATCCAAATGGATATCCTTTTGCAAATTCCGGCAGCGTCTTACTTTCCCGGGCAGCTGCTCAATTTAATATCTTTATCGGTTTCAGCGCTAAAGCCGGAGCGTTAAGCCGATATGCCGGTGGCATATCGGTAGCGTAGGATTGGGGTTTGCGAGAGCAAATCCCTGATCAGGAAGAAACGCAAAGCGTTTCAACCATCATGCGAGTTAGTGCTGATGATACGCAAAAAAGACACCCTTACGGATGTCTTTTAATAATTCCGGCAGCGTCTTACTTTCCCAGGCAGTTGCCCACCAAGTATCATCAGCGCTAAAGAGCTTAACTACTGTGTTCGGAATGGGAACAGGTGTGACCTCTTTGCTATTGCCACCGAATGTATGTCAAACGCATTGCTGC
>JAZNBG010000031.1:0-45985 GCA_045586925.1 Clostridia bacterium
GAAAAGCATTTTCAATGCAAAAAAATAAGCCTTCATGCGCAAAAACAGGCAGTAGAATTTTATGAAAAACTAGGTTTCTATATAACTTCGGATGAGTTTTTAGAAGAAGGGGTTATTCATATTACAATGGAGGCAGATATATAACATTTTTATATGCACCGCAAAGCTAAAAAAAGTAACTAAGTTATAACTTTTGTTTTGTAATATTAAGAAAGGAGAGAGGTGTCTTTATGATTATAAAGAATTGCAATATCATTGACTGTACTGGCAATGAGCCTTATGTTGCAGACGTGGAGATAAAGAATGGAATTATTGCAAGGATAAGCCCAAACCTGACCGGTGATGAGATAATTGACGCTGAGGGTAAATACCTTATTCCCGGACTTATAAATCTTCACGTACATATAAACAGACGAAATGTTTCAAGAACTAAAAATTCATTCCGTCAGGGTGCTCCTGCAATCGAAAACAGTTCGGATTTTCACAGGGTTTTATTTGCTGCCCGAAATGCGTGGTATGAACTGTCTCAGGGTGTTACTACTTTAAGAGATTTATGTTCTGTGGGGCGTACTGCATCTGCATTAAAGGATGCAATCGAACAAAAAATCATCCGTGGACCAAGACTGTATGTTTGCGGTATGGGCATTGCTGCAACAGGTGGACACGAAACACATCGTTATAAAGGCGCAGTTGAAGTTGACGGATGTGACGAAGTTATCAAGGCGGTAAGGAATGAAATTAAGCTTGGCGCTGATTTTATAAAGGTTATGGCAAGCGGCGGTATCGGAGGAATGCCCGAGCACGAACATCCTGCGTGGTCAGAGCTTAGCACGGATGAAATAAAATCAGCCTGTGATGCGGCACACAGCCACAATAAAAAGGTAACTGTACACGCAATGGGTGCGTTGCCTGTTATGAATTCTCTTGTTGGCGGAGTTGACGGAATTGAACACGGTGCAAAACTCAATGATGAGGCACTTGATATAATGAAGGAACGAGGCGTATATTATGTTCCGACAGCAAGTGGAATAGGGGCGGTTGCCGAAAAGGAAAGAAAAAACGGCAATATTGACCTTGCAGACATCATATGTGACGAAGTTGTATTCCCGCAGCTTGAAAGTATAAAAAAAGCTCACCAAAAAGGTATCTTAATCGGTGCAGGAACAGATACCTTAGGTGATTTGTGTGATGAATTATTGTTGCTTGAAAAAGCAGGCCTTTCAAAATATGAAGCACTGCAATGTGCTACAAGCAATGCAGCAAAAATAGTTGAAAACGATATGATTGGTACAATTGAATGTGGCAAAATCGCCGATTTGGTATTGTTGGATGCATCTCCTCTTGAAGATTTAAATAACATCCGCAAGGTAAATAAAGTTTTGTTTGAGGGTGAGTTTGTCAGCGAAAAGTGGATGTGTAATTTACAGTAAATTAAGCCGTGGAGAGAAACCACGGCTTAAATAATTTTAAAGATTTTTGTTGTTGAATATCCTGTATTCGGTTGGTGATATCCCAACTTTTTGTGAAAAACACTTAGAAAAAGAAAAGCTGTCTGAAAAGCCGACCGAATATGCAATTTGGGTGACAGAGAAATCGGTTTCTGCAAGCATTTCTTTTGCAAGTTTAATTCTATAATCCATTATAAAGCTTTTTGGAGATTTATCAAAGGCTTCTTTAAATATTTTGTATAGATATGGCTGACTGATGCCTAAAAGCTTGGTAAGCTTTGAAACTGTCAGGTTTTGCCCGATATTAGCTTTTATATAGTTCACCGAAAAGTCGATATATTTTTGTGCGGCAGTTTTATTCGGGGAAATATCTGGTTCTGTATTGATATGACATTTGAAAACAGAAAGAAATAATTCAAGCATTTTTGCATCATTTATAATTCTTCTGTTTTCGGCAATTGTCAGCGCTTTAATTTCAAAAAGCTCGTCAGGGCACTTGTGCCTGAAAATATAGTTTTCATTATAATTATAGTATTTGAATAATTCAGCCATTTTAGGGTCTATGCTTATAAACCACAAAAGCTCCCAGGGGTCATCTATATCGGGACGTATATGTTCTGTTATATCAGGCATTACAAGAAAACCTTCCCCCTTGCCGAGAGATGAACCATTATAGTAGCCTTTTCCCGATAAAACATAACAAATAAGATAACAACCTCTTTTCATTGGCCCGAAGGTAGTATCCTTAATATCTGCAGAATAGCCGATATTATTAATTTTTAGGATTGGAAGCTGCCCCACTGAATACAACTTATAACGCATAGAATTCACCTCTGGTTATGATTTTAACACATAGGGTTATTATTTGTCAATGTACAAATGGTTTTCAGAAGAATATAATTTGAAGCGTATAAGGACTTTACGGAAGTGATAATTTTGAAACACCTATCATCAAAGACAAAGAAAGAAAAATATAAATGGGTTATTGCCGGGATGTGCGCGCTGGTACTCTGTATAGGTCTTGGTTTTTGTTCGTCGGCAAAAAATATATATGTGGCACCCGTTACCGACGCATTTGGTTTTTCACGCAGTGCCTATACAGTCAATGATACTTGCAGATATGTAACTGTTTCGGTTGTTACGTTGTTTTTTTATACTCTTGTACATAAATTCGGTACAAAAAAGCTGTTTCTGGCAGGAATGTTTTGTTACATCATATCAACCCTTCTTAATGCATTTGCAACCACACTTGCAGGCTTTTATCTTGCAGGGATATTCCTTGGTATTGGTGTTTCATGGTCTTCCACCACAATGGTCAGCCTGGTGGTTAATACCTGGTTTGATAAAAATCAGGGAACGGTTTTGGGAACAGTTCTTGCCTCAAACGCAATCGGTTCTGCTATTGCAGTTTATATTCTGACACCAATAATATACCAAGACGGCAACCCCTTCGCATTCAGGAATGCGTATCTCCTTACAGCTTTACTTTTGTTAATTACAACGTTAATCTTTACAGTTTTCTATCGTGAAAAAGCAAAAGATAATCTTATGAAACCCAAAAAAGAAACGGATGCCATTGAAAACGAGGATGAAGGATTAGATTTTAAAGAGATTTTAAGGCTTCCTCAATTTTACGTTACTTTATTTTGTCTTGCTCTTTTTTCGCTTACAACGATTAACAACATAGTCCCCCCACACTTTGCAGACATCGGTTTTGAACCATCGTTTGTTGCCTCTGTCCTCAGTATATTCTCTGTCGGTCTTGCTGTTGCTAAGATACTTGCAGGGATGTTGTATGACCGTTTTGGGATAAGAACAGCATTGAATATCTGCCTTATATCCTCAGCTGTATCAAAATTACTTTTACTCATAATAAACTTATCACCCACAGGAAAGGTATTTGCAATTTTACATTGTCTGCTTTCCGCTCTCGGTACGCCGATTGAAACGGTTATGCTTCCCATAATAACGCTTGGTCTTTTCGGGAAAAAAAGCTTTGTGAAAACACTTTCGCTTGTAAGCACAGCGTCCACGGTAGGATTTTCTCTGTGTTCACCTGTTTTAAATCTGCCCTATGACATAGCAGGAGATTATACGTTGTCATTTGTATTTGCATTGATTGCGTGTATAGCAATAATTATTGCAATGAATGTGGTTATAACTTCACTCAAAAATAAAAAGTCCAATTAAAGAAAAATATAAACATTATATATTTGGAGGTTTTAACGTGAAAAATCACGTTAAACCACCGGTGGAATTTATTGCACAGCCGAGCTTTTGGGCCTGAAAGGCACAAAACGGCGATGTGCGTAATTTCCACTACACGCCTTATCTGCCCACAATGAGATGCGTGTAGATTTTTAATTACTATTTGTGGGCAGAAAGGCTATGGAAATTAAAATGAACAATTTAAAAGTCGGCTTCAGCCGTGCAAACATCAATCCCCCAATGGGTATTGCAATCAGAGGATATTATAAGCCAAGATTTGCCGAGGCAATCTTAGACGATCTTCAGGTAAATGCAATTGCCATTCAAAGCGGAGAGGTAAAGACGCTTCTTATTACAGTTGACCATTGCGGTATCGAGCAGAATCTCTCAGCCGTATTCAGAAAGGCTGCAAGTGATGCATCAGGTGTTCCTGAGGAGAATATCATCATTCACGCAACTCACAGCCATACTGCTGCGGAACTTATGTTAGATTCAGATAAGGAGCTTACAAAGGAATATACAACCTTTGTGGAACGCAGAATTGCAGATGTTGCAAAGTTTGCAGTAGAAGATTTAAAGGATGCAAAGATGGGCTTTGGCAAGGGTACTGCACCAAATGTTGCATTTATCCGCCGTTATGTTATGAAGGACGGCAGCATCAAGACAAACCCCGGCGTTAACAATCCCGACATTGTACGTCCTGTTGGTGATATTGATGATAGTGTAAATGTGCTGAGATTTGACCGTGAGGGTGCAGAAACAGTTGTTTTTGTTAACTTTGCAAACCATCCCGACGTTGTTGGCGGCTGCAAGATTTCTGCTGACTGGCCCGGACTTTTGAGAACAAATGTTGAAAAGATTCTTGACAATACAAAGTGCATTTTCTTTAACGGTGCTCAGGGCGACATAAACCACGTTAACGTTCATCCAAAAGCCGGTGACCTTAACAATATGTTTATGGACTTTGACGATGTTTCAAGAGGATACAATCACGCAGAGTATATTGCTCGTGTTGTTACAGGCGGCGTGCTTCAGGCATATGACAAGGTTAACTATGTTGATGTTGATTGTCTTTGCAGTAAGCAGAAGGTGGTTAATGTTCCGTCAAACAGACCTGACCCCAAGGATATCCCTGAGGCTCATCGTATAAATGATTTACATAATGCCGGCAAGGATAATGAATTGCCCTATGAAGGTATGATGCTTACAACAGTTGTTGCTGAGGCTGCACGTATGGTACGTCTTGAAAACGGCCCTGATGCATTTGATATGCGTCTTTCTGCGATGGCAATTGGCCCTGTTGCAATTATCGGTATCCCAGGGGAACCCTTCTCAGGTGTTGGCAAGGGACTAAAGGCAACCGAAGGCTTTGATATGATTATTCCCTGCTGTTTGTCAAACGGTTCTCAGGGCTATTTCCCGATGCAGGATTCGTACGACGAAGGCGGATACGAGGCAAGAAGCTCAAGATTCAAGGCAGGCGTTGCTGAATTTATAATAGAAGAGGGACAGAAGCTTCTTAAAAGCATAAAGTAAAATCTCCTTTAAAAGTACTGTTTTTCATTGTGTTTTAAAAGAGAAATATATAGGAATAAGACTTTCAGAGTGGTATAATTAGATACAAGTGACTAGTTTAGGGAGATGTTTAAGGTGTTTTTTGTATAATAGGAAACCTGCGTAATTTCCTATTATACAAAAACAAAATTTAGATTGCCTATGCAAATTTTTCGGCTTTGCCGAAATGCATATGGGTAAACAAAGCGCAAATGCTCCGACCGCCGCCTACGGCGATCGGCGTAGGCGCTTTTTTTGTCTTAATAATGTTGATTTTCTTGCAGAATATGGTATAATAGAATAAAAATAAGATGCAGTTGTCAAAAATTTTCAACCAAAACGAAATATATTAGGTCGAGGAATTATCACCAATGGAAAATAACAACGGACGTATGTCAAAAACAAGAGGAATATATTTTTTAAGACTTATAGGAAGAATGGCAGTATTTATTATTGCAATCTTGATATATATATTTGACAGAAAAGTGTTTGAAGTTGCAGAGGGTTGGAATTTTTTTCGGGAGTTTACGCCTTTACATCTTCTGTGGATGTTGTGGATGCTTGATATGGTGATGCAACTTATTCCTGTAAAATCACATATCTCAATTGGTTCGCAAAAAGTGTTTGAGTCGCTTTTTAAACCAATAAAAGAGAAGATTAACTATAAAAAACTGAAGCAATACATAAAAGATACAACACAGGCGGCATACAAAGTAATGTTAATATGGGTTGTGTTGACGGGTTTGATTAGTGTTTTGTACCTGAGCGGAATTTTGGATACAGGAATGATGATATTAACAGCAACGTTTTTTTATGTGTGCGATTTAATATGCGTTCTTATTTGGTGTCCTTTCAGGCTCATAATGCACAACAAATGCTGTACAACCTGTAGAATATTTAATTGGGATCATTTGATGATGTTTTTTCCGATTATAGCATTAAACAGTTTTTATTCATGGTCACTTGTTGTATTTGCATTTGTGATATGGGTTGTCTGGGAGGCGTGTGTGTTAATATATCCTGAAAGATTTTGGGAGAACAGCAATATGGCACTTCGTTGTTCTGAATGTACAGACAAGCTTTGCACACAGTATTGCAGAAAACTAAGGAAATAGTTTGTGAAAGTTCATCGAACTGTCACGGCTTGTGAAAAACGTGACATTATTAAGTGCAAATTTTAATGGAGGTATTAATAAAGTGGATATCAGACAGGAATCATTAAAAAAACACTATGAGTGGAATGGAAAAATAGAGGTTGTTACAAGAGCACCAATAGCGACCAGAGAGGATCTTTCTCTTGCGTATACACCCGGTGTTGCAGAGCCATGCCTTGAAATAAACAAAGATATAAATAAGTCATATGACCTTACAAGGCGTTCAAATCTTGTTGCAGTTGTTACCGATGGTACAGCTGTTCTTGGTCTGGGTGATATCGGTCCTGAAGCCGGTATGCCCGTTATGGAAGGCAAGTGTGCACTTTTTAAGGCGTTTGCTGATGTTGATGCGTTTCCTCTTTGCATAAAGTCTAAAGATGTAGATGAGATTGTGCGTACAATATATCTTCTGTCGGGGAGCTTTGGCGGTATCAATCTTGAAGATATTTCTGCCCCACGTTGCTTTGAAATTGAGGAAAAACTCAAGGAAATCTGTGATATTCCGGTTTTCCATGATGACCAGCACGGTACAGCAATTGTTGTTGCTGCGGCGCTTATTAATGCATTAAAGCTTGTTAAAAATGAAATTGACAAAGTAAAGGTGGTAATAAACGGAGCAGGGTCTGCAGGAATTGCTATTGGAAAGCACCTTTTGAATATTGGTGTTAAAAATCTGACATTTTGTGACCGCTTTGGCATTATCAATCAGGGTGACGCAAATAACAATCCGGCACAAGAAGAAATTGCAAAAGTGACAAATCTTGAACACAAAAAGGGAACTCTTGCAGATGCCATGGTTGGCGCAGATGTATTTATCGGTGTTTCGGCACCCGATATTGTGTCGCCTGAAATGGTAAAATCGATGGCAGCGGATGCTGTTGTGTTCCCAATGGCAAATCCTACACCCGAGATTATGCCCGATGCTGCAAAGGCGGCTGGTGCCAGAGTTGTAGGCACAGGGCGTTCGGATTTTCCCAATCAGATAAATAATGTTCTTGCTTTTCCGGGTATTTTCCGTGGTGCTCTTGACTGCAGAGCAAAATGTATAAACGAAGAAATGAAGGTTGCAACATCTTTTGCACTTGCGTCGCTTATTCCTGAAGATGAAATAACGGAGGAAAATATTATTGTCCCGGCACTTGATAAAAGGGTAGCACAGGTTGTGGCTGATGCTGTAGTTAGAGTTGCGCGCGAAACCGGCGTTGCTAGGGTATAGGATATATAGCGAATTAAAAATGGCGGTGATATAAGTGAAAAAAATTATAAGTTTGATAGTTTGTGTATTGTGTGTGTTTATGACGGCTTGTAGTAATACAACGGCAAAAAAGGCGTTGTGGGAGACTGCGACATATACTGAAGATGCCGAACTGGGAAATGGAGTAAAGGTTGTAACGGTAGATGTTGTTGCAGGAGATAAAACGGTTACATTTACGATTAATACAGATAAAGAAACTCTGGGAGATGCATTATTGGAACACGGACTCATTTCGGGCGAAAAAGGGCCTTATGGACTTTATGTAAAGGTGGTTAATGGCATTACGGCTGACTATGATATAAACCGAAGCTATTGGTCGCTAAGTAAAAATGGCGGATATATGCAGACCGGAGTGGATAGCACCAAAATTTCTGATGGCGAGCATTATGAATTGACTTATACGAAGTAATATAGAACAAAGCGGCTACGCCGCTCGCCGCAGGCGGCGGTCGGAGTAATAACGCTTTGTTTGCCCAAGTGCATTTCGGCATAGCCGAAAATTTTGCATGGGCAATTTAAACTTGTTTTTTGTATCATAGGAAATATAACATTTTGTTGTATTTTCCTATGATGTAAAAAAATCCTGTCTTATGACAGGATTTTTTTGGAGCTACCTAGCAGAGTCGAACTGCCGACCTCATCCTTACCAAGGATGCGCTCTACCTACTGAGCTAAGGCAGCATAAGTGGCGATCCGGATGGGGCTCGAACCCACGACCTCCAGCGTGACAGGCTGGCATTCTAACCAACTGAACTACCGGACCAAATCAAGACCACTATGAAATGATACCACAAAGTTTTATAAATGTCAATACATAATATGAATATTTCCCTACTAAAAATTTTATATATCTATTTGCAAAATATATAAAATGTGGTATAATTATTTTGGGTAATTATGAATGTACACAACTTTGAACAAATAAGAAAATATGGAGTTGATAAAATGGAAAATACTCAGGATTTTAAAGTTAAGTTAAGCAAGATTATCAGCGAATTTAAGCTTGAAGAGGTTTTTTTGGCAGATAAGGATGTTTTTATTGAAACAACCGATGTTAACCGACCGGGGTTGCAGATTGCAGGTTTCTTTGACTATTTTGAGCCAAAGCGAATTCAGGTTATGGGTATGGTTGAGAATACTTATCTTTCAACGCTTGACTCTAAAGAGAGATATAAGAGAATAGAAGAATTTTTCAGCAAGAAAATTCCTGCTGCTGTCGTAACAAGAGGAATGGAAATTTTACCTGAAATGCTGGAGCTTGCAGAAAAATATCAGATAAATATTTTAAGAACTTCATTAAGTACATCTGCATTTATGAGTGCTCTTATTGCCTTTTTGAACATAGAGCTTGCTCCAAGAATTACACGCCATGGAGTTTTGGTTGAGGTTTACGGCGAAGGTATCCTTATTTTAGGTGAGAGCGGCATAGGCAAAAGCGAAGCCGCTGTTGAGCTTATGAAACGTGGACATCGTCTTGTTGCTGATGATGCTGTTGAAATCAGACGAGTATCTTCAAAGACATTGGTTGGAAGCTCGCCCGAGATTATAAGACACTTTATTGAAATGCGTGGTATAGGCATTATTGACGTAAAGAAGATTTTTGGTATGGGTGCCGTAAAGGATACTGAGAAGATTGACCTTGTAATTCAGCTTGAAAACTGGCAAAAGGGCAAACAGTATGACAGACTTGGTCTTGTTGATAATCATACTGAAATTTTGGGAATAAATATTCCGTCGCTGACTATACCTATCCGCCCCGGTAGAAATCTTGCGGTCATATTTGAAATTGCTGCAATGAACAACCGTCAGCGGCGTATGGGCTATAATGCGGCAGAAGAACTTAACAATCGACTTATAGAACAGATGAGTGCAGAAGAAGATTAAAGCTTAAGAGAGGAAATTTGATGAAAATTTTGACAGATGTCCACACACATACAAACATATCGCCTCACGCATACAGTACTCTTTATGAAAATATGTGCGCGGCAAGGGATAAAGGAATTGAACTTGTTGCTATGACAAATCACGGCCCCTCAATGCCAGATTCACCTCATTGGTGGCATTTTGCATACTATAAAGCAATTCCTCGTACTATTGAGGGTGTAAAGCTTATGTGCGGTATCGAGGCAAACGTGACAGATCGCACAGGCAATTTGGATTTACCGGCGTTGATGCTTTCGGATATGGAGCTGGTTATTGCCTCGATTCATCGTGACACTTATCACGAGGAAAAGGGCGGTGACCACACCGAAACGTGGCTGAATGTAATTGATAACCCTTATGTTGATATACTCGGGCATATAGGCTCGCCTGATTATCTTTTTGATATAGATAAAGTAGTTCCCTATGCAAAGGAAAAGAATGTGTGTATAGAAATTAATAATCACACATTTATATCAAGACCACAGAATGTGGAGCGGTGCCGTGAGATAGCTCTGGCTTGTAAAAAGTACAGTGCACCGATAGTTGTAAATTCGGACGCTCATTTTATGGCGGGAATCGGTTATGTTAAAAATGCGGTTGCTATGCTTAAAGAGATGGACTTTCCGGAAGATTTAATTATGAATTTAAATGCCGAAAGATTCATAAAATATATATCGGCAAAGAAAAACAGAATTTTTGAGTTTAAAACCTTTGATGAATGATTCGAAAGGCGATATAAATTATGCGTGAAATTTTTGAAAATATTCTTGGTGAGAAAAATGTTCTTACAGACGAGCCTATGAGCCGTCATACCACATTTAAAATCGGTGGCATTGCTGACTTTTTTGTTATGCCCACGACAAAGGAACAGTTGTCTAAAACCCTTAAAACTGTAAATGATGCAGGGCTTCCCTGTTTTATATTGGGCAATGGGTCAAATTTGCTTGTTGGCGACAAAGGTATTCGTGGTGTTGTTGTATGCCTTAAAAATATGGATTCTATCAAAGTTTGCGATGATGAAATTTATGCCGAGGCAGGGGCAATACTTTCACGAGTTTCAACTGCGGCGGTTGGTGCAAGCCTTACGGGGACAGAATTTTCATCGGGAATTCCCGGCTCGGTGGGCGGTGCCGTATATATGAACGCAGGGGCATATGACCACGAAATGAAGGAAATAATAAAAACCGTAGAGTATATGGATATGCAAGGGAATTTGTTTGAAATTCCCTGTGAGGAATGCGAATTTGGATATCGCACAAGCAAGTTTTCAAAGGGTGATTATATAATTCTTGGTTGCACCTTAAAATTAAAACCCGGTGATGTTAATAAAATAAAGGCACAAATTGCTGATTATACACAGCGTAGGGTATCAAAACAACCCATTGAAAGGCCAAGTGCAGGCAGTACATTCAAACGGCCGACGGGTTATTTTGCAGGCACACTTATTGAACAGGCAGGCCTTAAAGGTTATTCCATAGGCGGAGCACAGGTGTCTGAAAAACACGCGGGGTTTGTTATTAATACAGGTGGTGCAACAGCAGAGGATGTTTTAAACCTTATTGAGCATATCAAAAAAACGGTTTTCGAAGAGTCAGGTGTTGTTCTTGAACCTGAAGTCAAGATGATTGGCGAGTTTTAAAAGCTTAGTTTACAGAAGGGAGACACCGCAGATGAAATCATTTTCCAAAATGACAAAGGAAGCATTATGCCGTACAGACTGCGGCGAGCTTTGCTGCTGTGAGGCCGAGATGATGGGTATTCTTATGTTTGCAGGCAGATTTAAGGGCAATCAGGTAAGGGTATCACTTGAAAGCCGCGAGGCTATTGAAAGATTTGGGATGCTTGTTAAAAGGTGTCTTGATGTAGAAATTGTAATTGAGAGCCTGAAAAGCAGTTTTTTTTGCATATTGAATGATAAAAGAATCCTTTCAAAAATAATTGAATGTGAGGGTTCAGCATTGGAAATCACAGAAACTTTTGTAAAATCAGAATGTTGCCGCGGTGCCTTCCTGAGAGGAGCCTACCTTGGCGGTGGAACAATGACAGACCCGCAAAAAACATACAATATGGAAATTGTCACATACAGCAAGAAAATCCATGATCAGTTCAAAAAGCTTTTACAGGAGATGGGTCTTGCGTTAAACAGTCTTGTCAAAAAAAACAGCTTTGTTCTTTATACAAAAAACAGTGATATAATCTGTGATGCGCTTGCTTATATGGGGGCTTTTGGGTCACAGATGGAGATTTTAAATATAAAAATCGAACGTGAGGTCAGAAGCAACCTGACCCGAACCTCAAACGGCGAAACGGCTAATATGGATAAAGTAATTGAGGCGTCAAGCAGACATATGACGGCGATTACCAAAATTGAGGACAGAGTCGGACTTGATAACCTTCCTGATGAGCTGCGTGAGATTGCTGTTATGCGAAAGGAATACAAGGATTTAAGCCTTGTGGAGCTTGGCAAAAGGTTTACACCGCCGCTGTCAAAATCGGGTGTAAATCACAGACTTAAAAAGCTACTTGATTTTGCAGAAAAACTTTGAGATAAAGAAAGAATAGGTACATTGATATGGCATTTGCACATTTACATACACATACCGCCTTCAGCCTTCTTGACGGCGAGGGTACAATAAAGAAAATTCTTGACCGTGCCAAAGAGCTTGGACAGACCTCTATGGCTATCACTGACCACGGCTGTATGTTTGGGGTTATTGATTTTTATGAATATGCAAAAAGTATTGGTATAAAGCCGGTTTTGGGATGCGAGGTATATGTTGCGGCACGTGGAAGATACGATAAAATTCACGAGCTTGATGCGTCAAGCTCTCACCTTATTTTGCTGGCAAAAAACAATGTGGGATATAAAAATCTGATGAACATTGTTTCAATCGGATATGTTGAAGGCTTTTATTATAAGCCTCGTATTGACATGGAGGTTCTTCGTCAAAACAGCGAGGGAATAATTGCGTTGAGTGCCTGTATGATCGGTGTGCTTTCTAAAAAGATTTTAAATGGTGATTATGATGGTGCAAAGGCTGCGGCACTTGAGTTTATCGACATTTTCGGAAAAGAAAATTATTTTATTGAAATTCAGGACCACGGTATTTTTGAACAAAAGATGCTCAATCGTGAGCTTATTCGTCTTGCAAGGGAATTGGATTTGGGAATTGTTGCAACCAACGATATACACTATGTAAAACGTGAGGATGCAGAGTTTCAGGATATTCTGATGTGTATTCAGATGGGTAAAACTGTTACCGACGAAGACAGAATGAAAATGACCACTCAGGAGATGTTTGTCAAGTCAGAGGAGGAGATGAATGAGCTATTTTCATATATCCCCGAAGCACTTGAAAACACTCAAAGAATTGCCGATATGTGCAATGTCGATATTGAATTTGGCAAGCTGCATCTTCCTGAATTTGCACTTCCTGATGGATATACCTCGCCTCAGTATTTACGGGAGCTATGTCTTAAAGGCTTTGAAAAAAGATATCCTGATGCAGATGATTCTCTTCGTGAGAGATTGGAGTATGAGCTTAGCACCATCGAGGCAATGGGTTATGTGGATTACTTTTTGATTGTGTGGGATTTTATCCATTTTGCACGTGAAAACGGCATTATGGTAGGCCCCGGCAGAGGTAGTGCAGCGGGAAGCATAGTTTCGTACTGTCTTGAAATTACAAATATTGACCCAATAAAGTATGAATTGATTTTTGAAAGATTTCTCAACCCCGAGCGTGTAACAATGCCTGATATTGATATAGACTTTTGTTACGAACGCCGAGGAGAGGTAATTGACTATGTAAATAAAAAGTATGGTTCGGATAAGGTTGCACAGATTGTTACATTTGGTACAATGGCGGCAAAGCTTGCAATACGTGATACCGGCAGAGCACTTGATATGCCATACAGCTTTGTTGATAGCGTTGCAAAGCAAATCCCCAATGAACTGAATATAACAATCAAGGGAGCACTTGAAGAAAATAAACAGCTTAAATTTATGTACGATACCGACCCACAGGTTAAGCGTTTAATTGATATTTCATCTGAATTTGAGGGGCTTCCCAGACATACATCAACGCACGCAGCAGGTGTGGTTATCACTCGTGAGCCGGTGCAGACATATGTTCCGCTTTCAAGGAATGATGATGTTATAACAACCCAGTTTACAATGACAACGATTGAACGTCTTGGACTGCTTAAAATGGATTTTTTAGGGCTGCGTACACTTACTGTAATTCGTGATGCGGTAAACAATATAAAGCTGACACACGGAATTGATATTGATATGGATAGCGTTGATATGACCGACCCTGAAACCTTTGCTCTTATATCAAAGGGTGATACAGACGGTGTATTCCAGCTTGAAAGCGGCGGTATGAAAGAGTTTATGAAAGAACTCCGGCCAAACTCAATTGAAGATGTAATTGCAGGAATTTCTCTTTACAGACCGGGTCCAATGGATTCCATTCCTCAATATATTGCCAATAAAAACAGCGGTAGCATTAAATATAAACATCCTATGCTTGAACCAATACTCAATGTAACCTATGGATGTATTGTTTATCAGGAACAGGTTATGCAGATTGTACGTGAGCTTGGCGGATATTCTTTGGGCCGAGCTGATTTGGTGCGTCGTGCAATGTCAAAAAAGAAAACCGATGTAATGGAGCAGGAGCGCAAAAACTTTGTCTATGGCATAAAAAATGATGCTGGCGTGGTGGAGGTTGAAGGTGCAATCAGTCGTGGTATTGATGAAAAGACTGCGGTTTCAATTTTTGATGAAATGATGGATTTTGCAAAATATGCCTTCAATAAGTCACACGCGGCGGCGTATGCTTTTGTTTCGTATCAGACGGCATGGCTTAAATGCCACTATCCAACAGAATTTTATGCGGCACTTCTTACCAGTGTTTTAGGTAATTCTACAAAAATTACCAAGCATATTAATGAAGCAAAAAAACGTGGAATAAAACTTCTGCCACCCGATATAAACAAGAGCTTTACCAGCTTTGTTCCTGAAGGCAAGGATATACGTTTTGGACTTGCTGCAATAAAAAATGTAGGTTCGGCATTTATTGACGATATGGCAAAAGAACGTGAGGAAAATGGTGCGTTTACATCGTTCCGTGAATTCTGCAAGAGAATGGCGTCCAAAAAGCTGAATAAACGGCTTGTGGAGTCATTAATAAAGAGCGGAGCTTTTGACAGTCTTAATATTCATCGTTCTGTACTGCTTAGTGTTTATGAAAGTGTAATTGATTCGTCTGTACGTGAGCAGAAGAATGCGGTCGAGGGACAGCTTGACTTTTTCAGTCTGTTTGAAGAAGAGGAAGCTGTGATAAAAGATGATTTTCCTACCTTTGCCGAGATGCCAAAGCGTGACCTTCTTAATGCTGAAAAAGAGTATATGGGTGTATATGTATCAGGTCATCCACTTGATGGTCTTGAGGATGTGATTAACCGAAATTCAAGCACCAATGTTCTTGAAATTACCGAAAATGAAGACGGAAAGTTTGTATCCGATATGAAGGTAAAGCTCGGCGGAATGATTTCCAAACGTCGTGAACAGCTAACAAAACGTGGCGACCTTATGTTATATATAACCTTTGAAGACCTGACAGGAGAAATAGAGGTTATTGTATTTCCATCGCAGGTCAAACGGTTTGAGGTAATTCTCAAGGAAGAAAATATCTGTCTGCTTCAGGGCAACCTTGATATTCAGGAAGAAAAACTGCCCAAAATCAGGTTAGAGGAAATAGAACTGCTTGATACTTCTGTTCTCGATTTTAAGAAATTGTATCTTAAATTAAGGTCTGACGAAAATGAAAAGCTGGCGAAAGTCAAATCGGTACTAAGCGGTATGGGTGGCTCTGTTCCTGTCTTGATTTACTACGAGGATACAAAGGAAACCTTGCAGGCACCACGGTCGATGTGGATTAAAAACGACAGATGTATTCCTGCTCTTGAAGAAATCCTTGGTGAAGATTGCGTTAAAAAAGTAAAATAACCGGAGGTCGGATAACTTTGACAAAATATTTCATTAAAAAATTGACGGCTGGATATGATGTTACATCCGCAGAAGTAAGAACAAAGGTCTGTATGACTGCAGGAATAATGGGGATAATATGTAATCTTTTGCTGTTTGTTCTTAAATTTGTGATAGGTGCATTTATGCACAGTATCGCCATAATATCTGATGCGTTTAACAATCTTTCTGACACAGGTTCGTCGGTTGTAACAATTATCGGTGCAAAGCTCAGCCGCAAAAAGCCTGATAAGGAGCATCCCTTCGGACATGGCAGATATGAATATATTTCATCACTTATTGTGTCGTTTATCATAATTTTGGTGGGTGTTGAACTTTTAAAAGGTTCTGTACAAAAGATTTTTCAGCCGGAAGGTATTGTAATGTCGCCTTGGTTGGTGGGATTTCTATGCTTGTCGTTGCCGATAAAATTCTGGATGTATCGATTTAATCTGTCCCTTGGCAAAACAGTTAATTCCGGTGCAGTTCTTGCGACGGCAAAAGACAGTCTTAACGATGTTGTGGCAACTTCAGCGGTTATCTTTACGTCGTTTGCCGGAAAATTTATTGATTTTCCGCCTCTTGATGGTATAGTGGGTACTGTGGTTTCACTGCTGATTGTATATTCAGGTTTTGGAATCACATCTGATACAATAGGTCTTTTGCTGGGCACAACACCCGATCCTGAACTAAGCAAATATATACGCACTATAGTTATGGAGGCAGAGGGTGTTGTGGGAGTTCACGACCTGATTATACACGATTACGGCCCCGGCAGAGTTCTGGCATCTGTCCATGCGGAAGTTCCTGATAACTGTAATGTGGTAGAAATTCATGAGGTTATTGATGCATTGGAGCATAAAATCAATGACGAGCTGGGTATTCACATCGTAATTCATATGGACCCGATTTCTGTAAATTGTGAGTATACTGCAGAAACAAAACTTCGTGTACAGGAAATCATTAAATCAATTGATAACAGAATGAATATACACGACTTCCGAATGGTTGATGGAAACAACAATATTAATCTGATTTTTGATATTGAAGTTCCTGCTGATTTTGGCGATACAGATGCTTTAAAGACGATGGTGGGTCAAAGACTTTCAGAACTTGACAGCAGATTTAACGCAGTTATTGAAATTGATACCTTGTTTTGTTGATAAGAATAAACCAATAATATTACACAAAATACTTGAAAAATTTCCAATAGTATTGTATAATTATTATAAGGAAACACAAGATATGTTTCTTGAAAGAATATCAGAACGGAGGCAAGAAGTATGAAGTATAACGTAATTTGCAAAAAAGTGGAATTATCTGACAGCAGAAAAGAAAAATTGTTAAGCAAAATAAAAAAGCTTGATAGATTCTTTGAAGCCGACCTTGAATGTAAGATTCTGATTGCAGAACAGAAAAATGAAATCGTTATGGAAATTACATTCATAAACAAAGGCTTTGTTTTCAGAGCAGAGGCACGCAACAAAGATCTTTTGATTGCCGCTGATGACTGTCTGGCAAAGCTTGACAGACAGATAAGAAAAAACAAGACAAAACTTGCTAAACACTTGCGCCAACCTGGTATCGAGAACTATGCATCGGTTATCGAAGCTAGTGAGGATGTCTTTGACGAGGATAAGGAATTTAATATTATAAAGAAAAAGACGATTGAATCCAAACCGATGACGGCCGAGGAGGCAGTGCTTCAAATGAATATGCTTGATCATGATTTCTTTATTTTCCGTCAGGCAGATACAATGAAGCTTGAGATTGTTTATAAACGCAAAGACGGTGACTATGGTCTGATTGAAGTGGAATAAAGGCGTTGTTTAATAAGATAGTATAAGTTTTAGGCCTTGCAAAACTTCGGTTTTGCAAGGCTGTTACAATATATTAATAAATTTTACAGGGTGACAAAAATGGTAAAAAGAAGCATCAAAATATATATTACAGTTTTATCGGTTGTTCTTATTTTATCGGGTTGCAAAAAGGCAGATGATGAGGTTGTTCCTGCATTTTCAGAAACGGTTAAAGAAACAATTTCTATTTATGCGCTTGGTGACAACCTTTTGCATATGCCGGTGATTAACAGCGGTAAAAAGGCAGACGGAACATATAATTATACACATTTCTTTGATAAGCTGCAACCGGAAATCCGTGATGCAGACATTGCGGTTATAGGGCAGGAATCCGTTTTTGCAGGCAAGGAGATGGGATATTCGGGCTATCCTCTTTTTAATTCGCCGTCGGATATGGGAAAAACATTGGTAAACGAGGGTTTTGATGTGATTCTTCACGCATCCAATCACGTTATGGACAAGCTGACACCGGGGGTTGAAAACACTCTGAAATTTTGGTCGGACTATCCTGAAGTAACCGTTCTTGGGGTTAATGAGAGCGAAATGGATAAGTATACAATTGACATAAAAGAGGTTAAGGGTGCAAAAATCGCAATGCTCAATTACACCTACGGCACAAATGGAATTGCAATTCCTGCCGACAAGGAATATCTTGTAAATTTGATTGATGAAGATAAAATTCATTCCGATGTAAGATATGCCGAAGAAAATGCTGACTTCACCATAGCTTTTATGCATTGGGGAACAGAGTATTCTATTTCATCCGACCAAATGCAAAAGGAATTGGCAGAGAAGATGTGTCAATGGGGTGTTGATTTGATAATTGGTTCGCATCCCCATGTTATTGAACCTGTGGAATGGATAACAAGCGAAAACGGCAACCAAATGCTTGTGTATTATTCCCTTGGAAATTTTGTATCACGTCAGCTTGAGGTTCGAAACCTTCTGGGTGGTGTTGCCGGCGTAACACTTACTTATGATGGAGAGGATGTTGTAATTTCAGATTATTCTTTTATGCCCATTGTCACACATTATGACACAACATATACGATATTTGACGTTTATCCTTTAAAGGAATATACAAACGAAATTGCTATAGGTCACGGCGTTGCATCCCATGATGGTGCTGTCAGCGTCGAGAGATTTCGCAATATGGTTAATGAAACCTTTGAGGGTTATGATGTGAGTATTTTGGATTATTGATGGGAGGAGTTTATACAATGAAAAAGACATTGGCATTATTTTTAACTTTGACAATTATGTTTGCTATGTCAGCAACAGCAATAGCTGCTAATGGGGATATTGCAGGGTGTATATATTCAACAGACATTCGTGCATATATAAACGGTGTTGAGGTTAAGTCCTACAATATAGGCGGTAAAACTGCCGTAGTTATTGAGGATATACTAAACGAAAATGCGCATCAGTATAGTTATAATGATTCCCTGCGTACATTAAGGTTTTTCTCGCTGGCTCCACAGTATCTGGTTGAAGCAAAGGCGCAAAATAAAACCGTGCCCGGCAGGGTTATAGGAAATATATACGAAACAGATATAAAAACATTCATTTATGACGTTACCGTTCCCGCATATAATCTTGGCGGAAAGACTGCAGTTGCAATAGAAGACTTAGGGTATGACAAAGCGTTTTCGCCTATCGGTGGCAGATATATCTGGAACGAAACAGACCGCACAATAAGCCTTGAGTTTTTGTATGAAACAGGGTATACTCTCTCAGAACTCTCAAATGATAAGAATATAAATATAACTGTAAACGAAAATATGACCGAAGCTGAGGCAACATTTGAGCAGTTGTTTCATTGCGGTGGATATCAACAACATTTTAGCTTTCCTGACTATGTAACAGATGATGCAGATATAGAGGTTGTGATACCCATAAAAGCAGAAGAGGAAACAATAGGGTATTATTTCCGCAGACCGTCAAAGGATTATAAATTTACTGCATTTACATATTATTATCCCGAAAAACTTAAAGAGGCTGCGAAAACCTATACACCGGCTCCGTTTAAAACAAGAGAAGAGATTATTTCACACTTTGTAACTTGTCATAGCGTTGGATATAATGAACGCTTTGACACAGATAATTATTCCTTTATCTATATATCAGTAGCAGGAACATCGTGGACAGCTTATAATCTTGTACAGGCATATGATGACGGAACATATATAGATTACAGTGACGAAATCCATATGCAAAATCGTTCACCGCATAATTTAGTAATTGACAAGGAAAATGAAAAGGTTACATTTAAACATGAGGACCGCTACCATTCCGAGTGGTTTACAAATTACGAAATTGATTTAAAAGAAGGTAAAATAAGAGCTTACAACAATCTTGAAACAGACATAGGAATAGGTACAGCCGACGGTCAGCCATCTGAATCTGAACAAACAGAGTCAAAAAACGGACAGTATGAATACAGACTTATATCTGGCGAAGAGGAAAGGATGGTAAAAGGCTTTTTTGCACACGAATATTACTATGCGGATATGCTTCCGCTTGCAGAAACTTTTGATTTTTTGAATATCAAGTATTCATTTAAAAATAATGTTTTGACTATTGATACAAGTAATGCAAGACCGTTTAGTTTTGAAAGGACAGAAAACAAGACTGATGAGCTAGGCGAAAATCTGATTGACTATCTATATATTGATAAAGTCTTGTTGAATGGTGAAGCAACACAAATAACATATCCATACATAAGTGGACATTTTGACAATACAAACTACGGTCGAGCTGAAGCAAAGCCTTATGTATGTAACGGCAAAGTGTACATAAATGCGAGTTTTATAAGTTGGCTATATGAGAAAGAGAAAAGCGCATAAGTGTTATAACTTGTAAAAATTTCAGCCCCGCCTAAATTTGGCGGGGCTATTAAAATTGCAACTATAAATATTTAGTAACCTCTTTAACAAGTCCTAAAACGGATACTCTTGATATTTCGGCATTTTCAAAACGCCGTGCAGGATAATACGGGTTTATTGATTCAAGCTCAAGCCAACCTCTGCCATAGTTAAGTTTTTTAACAAAGGCATCTTCGCCGTCAACCATAACAACAGCAATTGCGCCGTTGTCAACCGAGGATTGAAGGCGTACAAGAATCTGGCTGCCATCATCAATAAGTGGTGACATACTGTCGCCAGATACATTGACCCTGATATATTTTTCGGGATTAGCTCCATAGGGGAGGAAGGTGGGTATATAATCATCAGGAGTGGAGTCAGCAAGTCTGCCAAGACCTGCTGACACACTGTTGTAGACGGGAATTTGATAAATGTTGTCGTTTTGTTCTGTCGGTGTGTCAAAATCAAGATTTGGATTATCCGAACGACCTAATAAATAATCTGAAGAAACGTCCAGAAGCTCAGTAAGGTTGGTAACAACACTTACGAGAGGCTCTTGCTTGTTGTTTTCATATTTTGAAAGAGTGCCTTTGCTCATACCACCGTCAAAGCGTCTGTTATATTTTAATGCCAGTTCTTCTAAAGTAAGATTTTTTGCTTTTCTACATTCCTTTAATTTATCTCCAAAATTATACATTGTATATTTCTCCTTGCGTGAAATTGCTTTGTTACAATATAAATATATCATACATTCAGAAAAAAAGCAAGAAAAATATTTCTAAACTCGAAACTTTTTTTAAAATATTTTTAAAAAGTTATTGACAACGAAACAAAGTTGTGCTATTATAAACAAAAAAGTTAAGAAAAACGAAACACAACATGGCAATAGTTTCGAATTTAGAAAGGATGTTAATTATGACAAAAGCTAAATACAGATTCAACAAAAAAAGATTTTTTAAATTTATGTTTATTGTATCTACATTTTTTATCAGTGTTGTTGCAGGCAATGGTGATATTACGGGTGCTCTTGTTTTGACCATGCTTATATAGTTTGGATATAGGCTATGTATTCAGCCGTGGTCATTGGATGGATAAAGGAGTATTCAGTTGTCAGCTTCTCCAGAATGGAAAAGGTGCAGTCTGTGGAATTCAGGTCAACTACAAATACCTCGGCAGATAAAAATGAACTGTTTGATGTGTTTGATATCTGCCACGCAACAGAACGCACTATGCCTTCGATTGAATCCTCGGCGTTTTTTGTAGTAATCACAAAATGAGTGTTGCAAAATCCGTTTTTGGGAAATTGGATGTCAGGTGTCTTTTTAAGAAAAAACAAGGGAATACCCCAGACTATAAAGCTGAAAAGTATTATGGATATAATTAAACCAAGCATAAAAGTTGCCTCCTTTGTTAGGAGTATATGTTTTTGCTTAAAAAAGTGTTACGAAAATAAGAAAGTGTAAATTGAATATGATATTATATTGGCTTTAGCCTCGTTTCTTCTGCAGCATTGCGAAAAGACGGGGCTTTTTAATTTTTATGTTGACTAATGCTGTAAAATGTTATATAATTATTTAGTAAAATAGTATTTTTGTGTTATTTTGGAGGTATTTTGTATGTTTGTGCAGAGATTACGAAGAAGATTATTTGGGTTTAAAAAGAAAGATGTATTTGCGTTCATTACCGAAATAGATGAAAAAGCCGCAAAGCAGCTTGCTGAAAAAGATAAACAGATTGACGAGCTTAAGGCTAAGATTGCAGAGCTTGAGGCTGAACGCAGTGCGGTTATCAATGCATTAAAACTTGCTGATGAAAAGGCTAAAGAGATTGTTTCGGATGCTCAGAACAAAGCTGATTCAATGCGTCAGGATACCGAACGTGAAATTCAGGAGAAAAAGAACAATGTTAACCGCGAGATAGAGATAAAGCGCAAGGCTATCAAAAACTATTATGCAAATGAAAACAAAAAGATTGACCAGATAAAAAGTGAGGTCGAGCGTATGCGCAGAGCATCCCTTGATGCTATTCAAAATTTTGAAAGACAACTGCGTGAGGTTGAACGTATGACCGAAAACAGCAGCTCGTACATTGGCTCTGCAATGGACTATGCCCAGACAGGCTCTGCTCTTGAAACATTTAATGATACAGACCGCGATATACCTATACACATTGTTGAATCTATTTCAGAATAATTAAATCACAAATACACAAATTAACACATAATATAAATTATAGACGTTTTTATATACGTCTTTATAATACGCTTATCCGGTTCCGCTGATAAGCGTTATTTTCAGTAATCTGACGGAAGTTATTTTAATCCGATTTTAAGTGCTTACTGTCGGGTTAAAGATGCGGAAAGAAAGGCGATGAGAAAATCAGTGAATGTCTATTTAGATAACAGCTCCACAACGCGTGCATACAAAGAATGTGCCGAACTTGTGGCTGACGTTATGTATAATTCTTACGGAAATCCATCCTCATTGCATCGAAAAGGTATCGAAGCGGAAAAAATAGTTAAAAAGGCAAGAGAACAGATTGCAGATACACTAAAAGCTACTCCCGGAGATATATATTTTACCTCCGGCGGAACGGAATCCGACAATCTGGCAATATTGGGTGCTTGCCGAACAGGTCGTGGCAAGCATATTATCAGCACCAATATCGAGCATCCTGCAGTCCTTAACACTCTGCAGCATCTTGAAAAACGAGGATATTTGGTAGATTTAGTTCCTGTTTCAAGAAAGGGCGCAATAGATACTGAAAAACTGGCAAGAATGATAAGAAAGGACACAGTTCTGGTTTCGTGTATGTATGTCAATAACGAAATTGGTACTGTTCAGCCAGTTGAAAAGATAGGAAGAATTATAAAGACAGAAAATCCTTATACGGCTTATCATATTGACGCCGTTCAGGCGTATGGCAAAATTTCATTTACCGCAGGCCAGACGGGGGCTGATTTTATTTCTCTCAGCAGTCATAAAATTCACGGTCCAAAAGGCGTGGGCGCATTGTATGTAAAAAATAAAGCAAAGCTCTCGCCAATCTTATACGGCGGAGGTCAGCAGGATAATATTCGTCCCGGTACAGAGAATGTTCCCGGAATTGCAGGATTTGGACTTGCGGCAAAAATGAGCTATGATGGAATATCCGAAAAGGCTGAAAGAATGAATTATCTGAAAAACCGCTTGCGTGACGGGATTGTAAGCAGACTTGACGATGTAGTTGTGAATACCCCGCTAGACGCTGCGGCACCACATATTTTGAATATTTCCTTCGGGTATGTAAAATCAGAGGTTCTGCTTCATTCTCTTGAAGCTGATGGAATTTATGTTTCGTCTGGCTCGGCTTGTTCAAGCCATAAAAAAGGCCCCAGCTATGTGCTTACAGCAATTGGTACTGACAAAAAAATGATTGACGGAAGCATAAGATTCAGCTTGTCAGAGTTTACTACTGTTGAAGAAATTGACTATACAATCGAAAAGGTTGTTGAAAATGTTAAGAAGATAAGAAAACTGCTTAAAAGATGAGATAGGAGAAAGACTCTATGCAAAAGATAGATTTGATACTTTTGAAATACGGTGAAATTGCTCTTAAGGGGCTTAACAAGCCCCTTTTTGAGGGCAAGTTAATAAATAATATAAAAAGCCGTCTTGAAAAGATAGGTAAATTCAGCGTGAAAAAGGCGCAGTCAACAATTTATGTTGAGCCTTTAGATGCCGGAATTGATATGGAAGAAGCAGTTGAAAGCCTTACTCAGGTTTTTGGCATTGTAAATATATGTCCAGTGAGAAAATGCGAAAAGGATATGGAAAGCATTGCCAAAGCCGCTGTTGAATGTGTAAATGCAATGCGTACAACCGAAAAAACATTTAAGGTTGAGGCAAAGCGTGAGGATAAAAAGTTCCCTCTTAACTCGCCACAGATTTGTATGCAGCTTGGCGGTAAAATTCTTGAGGCGGTAAGGGATATTTCTGTTGATGTTCACAAGCCTGATATTACGGTTAATGTTGAAGTAAGGCAGGATGCTTATGTTTACACAAGGAAGATAAAAGGTGCAGGCGGTATGCCGGTTGGCACAAACGGCAAAGCTACAATCCTTTTGTCGGGCGGCATTGACAGCCCTGTGGCAGGTTATATGATTGCAAAACGTGGTGTAGAGCTTGAGGCGGTACATTTTCACAGCCACCCATACACTAGCGACCGTGCAAAAGAAAAGGTAATTGACCTTGCAAAGCAGATGTCAAAATACTGTGGGAAGATAAGACTTCACGTTGTTCCCTTTACAAAAATTCAGCTTGATATAATCGAAAAATGTCCTGAAAATTATCTTACAGTTATTATGCGCAGACTTATGATGCAAATTGCAGAAAAAATCTCAGCAAGAGAAGGCTCTGCAGCACTTATTACGGGCGAGAGTATAGGTCAGGTTGCGAGTCAGACAATGGAAAGCCTTGTTTGCACCGATAATGCTGTTTGCCAGCCTGTTTTCAGACCTTGTATCGGTATGGATAAAGAGGAAATTGTGACAATTTCAAAGAAAATCGGCACGTATGAAACTTCAATTCTGCCTTATGAGGATTGCTGTACAATATTTGTTCCAAAACATCCTAAAACAAAGCCGCAGCTTGCAGAGATAATTGAGGCAGAAAAGGCTCTTGGTGATATTGAGGCAGCACTTGATGAGGCTATTGCAGAAGAAGAAGTTCTGGTGATTAAATAATGAAAAATATCCAAGAAACAGTTGTAGAACTGTTAATACAAAACAATACGAAACTCGCTACCGCCGAAAGCTGTACCGGTGGGCTGATTGCACAGAAAATTACATCTGTTGCAGGTGCGTCTGAATGTTTTGATTGTGGAGTTGTTACTTATTCAAATGCGCAAAAGCAGAAGTTATTAGGCGTTTTGGCGGAAACTCTTGAAAAATATGGGGCAGTATCACAGCAGACTGCTCTTGAAATGTGCAAAGGTGTAAAGACTTTGGCAGATGCCAACTTTGGAATATCTGTTACAGGTATTGCAGGCCCCGGTGGTGGCACTCCCGAAAAGCCCGTGGGCACTGTTTGGATTGGAATTTGCGGAGAAAATCTACACAAAGCGGAAAAATTTCTATTTGACGGTGACCGTCAGCAGGTACGCGAAAGCACGGCACAGACAGCACTGAAAATGGTGGAGGATGCAATTTTAAATAATTAAAAAGAGAGGCACCTGCCTCTCTTTTATAATGCAATCAAATCCTTTACAACCTCGGATGCAATTATAAGCCCTGCAACCGAGGGTACAAATGAAGTGCTGCCGGGAGTTCTTATGCCGTCTTCCAAAGCACTTGGCTTAATAGGAATTTCCTCGGAATATACAACCTTAAGTGATTTAACCCCCCTGAGTTTTAGCTCTCGGCGCATTACTCTTGCCAAAGGGCAGACCGATGTTTTGTATATATCAGTTATCTTAAATTGTGTAGGGTCAAGCTTGTTACCTGTCCCCATTGAACTGATTATGGATATTTCGTCTTTTTCTGCACGGACAGCAAGTTCAATTTTTGCACTTACCGTATCAATTGCGTCAATTACATAATCAAAGCTACTAAGAGGAAAATTATCGGCATTTTCAGGCAGATAAAATACCTGATTGACAAATACCTCGGCTTTTGGATTTATTGATAAAATACGGTTTTTCATAGCTTCGCATTTGGACATACCAATAGTATCAACTGTTGCAATAATCTGTCGGTTAAGATTTGACTCTGCTACAGTGTCGTTGTCAAACAGAGTAAATTTACCTATTCCACACCTTGCCAATGCTTCGCATACGTGACCGCCAACGCCGCCAAGCCCAAAAACCGCAACGTGTGCGGCTTTCAGCTTGTCCATATTTTGTTTTCCTAAAAGCATTTCTGTCCTGCTGAAAGAGTTTGACATATTTTATCCCTTATTGTTTTTTAAATTTTATTAATCTTATTATAACGGGTGTTAAAACAATATTAAGTACCATTTCAATAAGAAAGTTAAAGCTGAAAATGGTTACAAGAAAGGCTGTAACATTTCCGTACCACTCAATCAAAGTGGGAATGAAAAATATTACGCACCCAAGTAAAAATACACCTGTGTTTGCAATAGGACTGATAATTGCCGCAACGGCGGATGCTAATGTCTGGTTAGCTTTTTTCAGCAGCTTGAAAATCAAAGCAGGGAAAAATCCGCAGGCAATACCTTTTGCAATAACGGTAACAAAAGTTCCTCCGGCAGTAACAGCCCAGAAGGGAGCTGCGTCGCCTGTCAAAAGAACAGTTACGCCAAACACCAATCCAAGCCATGCGCCCATTCCCATGCCGCAACTTACAGCACCGATTACAATGGGAGTAAGTGATAGTGTGATTGAGAAGGTTCCAAAGCGTATAGCCATACTGAGGTATTGAAGAACAATTACCAATGCAGTAAGTACAGCGCCAAGAACCAGGGTCTCGGTTGACATTTTTTTCTTTTGTGTTTGCATAAAAAATCCTCCTTGCTGTCGTTCGCAAGATTGCGATACAACGCATAAAATTTTATTTATATATCAACTTTGACAAGCAAAGCAATATATCACACAAATTTATTTATTTTTATTATATAAAATATTAAGTCCTTTAAGGAGCAAATTTTCGTCAAGAGTAATCTGATGTGTACAGTGAGGGATAATTGTAGAGGCAAGGCCGCCCGTTGCAAAAATTGGGAGATTGGCACCCATTTCGTCATTAAAACGGTCAATCATTCCGTCTATCATACAGGCGTTGCCAAAAACTACACCAGATTTCATACAGTCAACGGTGTTCTTACCTATAACAGATTTCGGAGCCTCTAAACCTATCTGCGGAAGTTGTGCAGTTCCGCTTGAAAGGGCTTTTAATCCCATACCAACGCCGGGGGCGATAGAAACTCCGATAAAGGCACCATCTTCATCAATAACCATAATTTTTGTTGCAGTTCCCATATCGATGACCAGTGATGGACTTCCATAAATGTGATGTGCCGCAACACATGCACAGATTAAGTCGGCACCTACACTGGCAGGGTTATCGCAGTGAATTTTTATACCTGTTTTTATTCCGGGGCCTACCATAATGGGGTCAACACCATAGACAAATTTAATTGCTTTTTTCATTACCGAATTGAGAGGTGGAACAACAGAAGAAATTATAGCCCCCTCAATAACCGACTTGTCAACATTGTGGATGGCAAGAATACTGCGTATTTTAGTGGCGTATTCGTCCTCGGTTTTGTTTGCATTTGTTGCAATACGTGCAACAAAGCTCAGCTCGCTATTAACAAACCCGCCAAGAACAATATTTGTATTACCTATATCTATTGCAAGTATCATAATAAACAATCCCCTTGTGAATAGCTTTTGTCAACACAAGTATATCATTATATCTAAAAAAAATCAATAGAAAAAGAAAAAACAGTGTACCCGAAGGTGCACTGTTTATATGTTTTAAAGAATACTATGCAGGAATTGCTGAGTTCTTGGATCCTGAGGATTTGTAAATATCTCGTCAGGTGTTCCTTCTTCAACAATTTTGCCGTCACTCATAAAGATTACACGGTCAGCAACTTCACGGGCAAAGCCCATTTCATGAGTTACAACAACCATTGTCATTCCCTCTTTCGCAAGCTCTTTCATAACGTCCAGAACTTCGCCTACCATTTCGGGGTCAAGGGCGGAGGTGGGTTCGTCAAAGAGCATAACGTCAGGATTCATCATAAGTGCTCTGACAATTGCAACTCTTTGTTTTTGACCGCCTGAAAGCTGGGATGGGTATGCATCTGCACGGTCGGCAAGGCCAACACGATTTAAAAGAGCTAATGCTTTGTTGTCTGCAGTTTGCTTATCCATTTTAAGAAGCTTCATAGGAGCAATGGTTAAATTTTTAAGAACAGTCATATGAGGGAAGAGGTTAAATTGCTGAAAAACCATACCCATTTTTTGTCTGTGAAGATTAATGTTGGTTTTAGGGTCGGTAATGTCAGTGCCTTCAAAAATAATTGTTCCGGAGGTAGGAAGCTCCAGAAGGTTAAGCGAACGCAAATAAGTTGATTTTCCTGAGCCTGATGGACCGATGATTACAACCACTTCGCCTTTTGATATACCTGCGGTAACACCGTCCAAAGCCTTGATTTTTCCGCCATTATAATGTTTGCAAAGGTCGGTTGTTGAAATAAGAAGATTATCTTTCATTTATTCTTAACCTCCTTTCGAATATACTAAGGAGCTTGGTAAGACCAACAACCATAACAAGGTAAACAACGGCTACCAAAAGGATGGGGTTGATTTGGTCATATGTAGTATTTTTAATCTGATTACCTGCTTTTGTTAGTTCAACAACAGCCACATAACCGGCAACAGAAGTTTCTTTCAGCAGAGCTATCATTTCGTTTCCTATTGCGGGAAGAATATTTTTGAAAGCCTGTGGAAGAATAATAAGCCACATAGTCTGAACCTTAGAAAAACCAAGTGAGCGACCGGCTTCGGTCTGTCCTGAATCAATTGCCATAATGCCCGAACGAATGACCTCGGCAACGTATGCACCCGAGTTAACGCCAAAGGTAATGATAGCGACCCATGTTCCGTCTTTGGAATTTACAAAAATGATAAAGAAGGAAATAAGAAGCTGAACAACCACAGGTGTTCCACGGATAACGGTAAGGTACAGATTGCACAGCATATCAAAGATTTTAAGCTTTTTGTTGCGGTCAGCAAAAACCTTGATAATAGCGACAATAGTTCCTATAACTATACCGATTAAAAGAGCGCCAACGGTTATAAGAATTGTTTTGCCAAAACCTTCAATCAATGTTTTATAGCGTTCGGCAACGATAAAGGTGTTATATAATGTGTCAAACCATTTTAAAAGCCAATCCATAGTAAAAACCTCTCTCTACAAAAAAAGCGGCGACATATATCGCCGCTTTTTAAGTTTTATATGTATTAAATTATTCAGCATCGTAAGGAAGCTCGTATTTTTCAAAGATTTCAGCGAGCTTGCCTTCAGCCTTAAGTTCAGCAAGAGCCTTGTTGATTTCAGCAATAAGTTCGTCGTTGCCAAGCTTTGTTACGATAGCATAAGCTTCTTCTGTAAGAGCTTCTTCAAGAACAACTGTCTTGCCTTCCTGCTTTGCAGAGAGTGCTCTTGCAACTGCATCGTCAATTACAACAGCGTCAACCTTGCCTGAAACAAGAGCTGTGATTGCTTCTGCACCTGTCTTGAATGACTGAACATTGTAGCCATTGTCAAGGAGATACTGTTCGCCTGTTGTACCTTCCTGACAAGAAACTGTCTTGCCTGTGAGGTCGCTAGCTACCTTGATAGCACTGTCAGCAGTAACTATAATTGCCTGTGATGCTGTGTAGTAGTCATCTGTAAAGCCCATATTCTGTCTTCTGTCGTCAGTTGCTGTTACACCAGCGATTGCAACATCATATTTACCGGTAGCTGCACCAGTGAGAGCAGCATCGAAGTCGATGTTTGTGATTTCAAGTGTTTTGCCGAGCTTTTCAGCGATTGCTTTTGCAATGTCAACGTCAGCACCAACGATTTCTTCGCCTTCGAGATATTCAAAGGGAGGGAACTCAGCATTTGTAGCCATTGTAAGTGTGTTTTCTTCATTTTTTGCTCCACAACCTGCAAGGCAACAAACAGCCAGCATAAGAGCAAGTGTTAATGCAATAATTTTTTTCATAATATAATCCTCCTAAAAGATTTAATTTATCATTACTTATTTTAATGTAAAAGGGGATATTTGTCAAGCCTTTTTGGTAAAAACAAAACAACCGCAGAAAAGATTTCTGCGGTTGCAATAAAAGTCTGTAGGGGAGGTGGGATTAATACATTCCGCCCATGCCTGCACCTGCGCCTGCCATAGCTGCAGCTTCAGCTGCTGCTGCCTGAGGGTCGGGCTTGTTTGCAACAAGGCTTTCTGTTGTGAGAACCATTGATGCAACAGATGCTGCGTTCTGGAGTGCTGAACGTGTAACCTTTGTTGGGTCAACAATACCGTTCTTCAGCATATCCATATATTCTTCGGTAAGTGCGTTGTAACCTATACCAACTTCACTTGCCTTAATTTTGTTAACGATAACAGAGCCTTCAACACCTGCGTTAAATGCAATCTGACGAACGGGTTCTTCAAGAGCACGAAGAACTGTCTTTGCACCAACCTTTTCGTCGCCTTCAAGTGAGTTCATATGAGCTTCAACTGCGGGCATTGCGTTGATAAATGCTGTACCGCCGCCTGCAACAATGCCTTCTTCAACTGCGGCACGGGTTGCAGCAAGTGCATCTTCAATTCTGAGTTTCTTTTCCTTCATTTCAACTTCTGTTGCAGCACCAACCTTGATTACTGCAACACCGCCTGACATTTTAGCAAGTCTTTCCTGAAGCTTTTCTCTGTCGAAATCAGAGGTTGTATCTTCAATCTGGTTTTTAATCTGTGTAACACGAGCCTTGATTGAATCAGGGTTACCTGCACCGTCAACAATGATGGTGTTTTCCTTCTGTACCTTAACCTGACGAGCACGACCAAGCTGGTCAATTGAAGTTTCTTTAAGGTCAAGACCAAGTTCCTCTGAAATAACCGTACCACCTGTAAGGATTGCAATATCCTCGAGCATAGCTTTTCTTCTGTCACCAAAGCCGGGAGCCTTAACACCAACACAGGTGAATGTGCCGCGGAGCTTGTTTACGATAAGAGTTGAAAGTGCTTCGCCTTCGATATCCTCAGCAACGATAACAAGTTTTTTGCCCTGCTGAACAATCTGCTCAAGGAGGGGGAGGATATCCTGAATGGTGGTAATCTTCTTATCTGTAAGAAGAATGTATGCATCGTCAATTACAGCTTCCATTTTTTCGGTATCTGTAACCATATATGGTGTGATATAGCCACGGTCAAACTGCATACCTTCAACAACCTCTGAATAAGTTTCAGCAGTTTTTGATTCTTCAACAGTAATAACACCGTCGCTTGTAACCTTTTCCATAGCATCTGCAATAAGCTCGCCGATAGTGTCATCAGCAGCAGAAACAGCAGCAACTCTTGCAATATCGTCACGGCCGCTTACCTTTTTGCTGTTTTTCACAACTTCGTTTACTGCAACATCAACAGCTGATGCAATACCACGTCTTACAATCATGGGATTTGCACCTGCGGTAACATTCTTAAGACCCTCGCGAACAAGTGCCTGTGCAAGAAGTGTTGCGGTTGTTGTACCGTCACCTGCGATATCGTTTGTCTTTGATGCAACTTCCTTTACAAGCTGAGCACCCATATTTTCAAAGGGACATTCAAGCTCGATTTCCTTTGCAATGGTAACACCGTCGTTTGTGATAAGGGGTGCACCGAATTTCTTCTCAAGAACAACGTTTCTGCCCTTGGGACCAAGTGTAACCTTTACTGTATTTGCAAGCTGGTTAACGCCCTTTTCAAGAGCGTGTCTTGCTTCTTCACCAAATAAAATCTGTTTAGCCATTATGTTTATACCTCCTGAATGAATTAGTCAATGATAGCCAGAACGTCGCTCTGACGAAGAATGGTGTATTCTGTGCCGTCAAGCTTAACTTCTGTGCCTGCATACTTGCTGATTAAAACCTTGTCGCCCACTTTGAGCTCCATCTTGATTTCTTTGCCGTCAACAACACCGCCGGGACCTACTGCAACGATTTCAGCGATTTCGGGCTTTTCCTTTGCGGAACCTGCCAGAATAATACCGCTTTTTGTTGTTTCCTCGGCTTCTGCCATTTTAATAACAACTCTGTCTGCCAATGGTTTAATGTTCATTTGAAATGCCTCCTTATGTTAAATGAAATTATTAAAAACTTTGTTGTGTTAGCACTCTGTGTTGTTGAGTGCTAACATATTTAATATACAAAAATATAGTATATAAATCAAACTTGATTATAGTTGATTATATGCGTTTATAGGTTATTATACCCAATTATATAGCAAAATCTACCTTAAACTGTTAAATTTGTGTAATGGTAACTACCGAATAAGCCGAAATGCCTTCTTTTCTGCCTTCAAAACCAAGGTGTTCGGTGGTGGTGGCTTTAACTGATACACAGGATATATCTATATCCAGAACCCGACTAATGTTTTCACGCATTTTTTCAATGTAGGGAGAAATTTTGGGTGCTTGTGCCACAATGGTTGTGTCAATATTGTTTACAGAGAAACCGTTTTTTCTGAGAATATCTTTTGTTTTTGAAAGAAGAATAAGACTGTCAATGTCTTTAAAGCTGTTGTCTGTATCGGGGAAGTGTTTGCCAATATCGCCAAGGGCAGCAGCACCAAGCAGTGCGTCCATTATTGCGTGCAAAAGAACGTCGGCATCGGAATGTCCAAGCAAGCCCTTTTCGTGCGGAATTTCAACACCGCCAAGAATTAGTTTTCTGCCTTCTGTCAGCGAGTGAACATCATATCCAAATCCAATTCGCATAAAATTTATTCCTTTCAGGATTATTTGTTTAAAAAATTATAGATTGCCTCAGCAACGGGAATGTCTTCGGGGGTTGTAACCTTTATATTTGTGTATTCTCCATCTATAATATGGATGTTAATTCCCGAATGTTCTGCAACCGAGCAGTCATCAGTGCCGATAAAACCTGATGTCTTTGCTCGTTCATATGCCAGCTTCAGCTCGTCGGCATAAAAGACCTGGGGTGTTTGTATAAGCCGCAGAGTATTTCTGTCAATAGTTTCGGCAATGTCCCCATTGGAGTTTGCTACCTTTACGGTATCTTTGGGGATAACACCGCACGCCGCGGCACCGTATTCTTGGGCAGACGATATAAGTTCGTCTATTTTTTCAACAGAGATAAAGGGGCGTGCTCCATCGTGAATGGCAACAATGCGGTCATTTTCCACAAGGGAAAGACCACAGCACACCGAGTCCTGCCGTGTTTCACCACCGGGAATAATATTACTCACCTTTGATATACCGAATTCTTTAATCATATCGCCTATGGTAAGAATATTTTCGGGTTTTGTGACAACTATAATAGAGGCAATTGATGCAGCTTTGCTGAACTGCAAAAGGGTATGCGAAAGAACAGGCATACCGTCAATTGTTATAAGCTGTTTATCTGTGCCACCCATACGTCGGCTGCTGCCGGCGGCGACAATAATCGCTGTGGCTTTAGGGCCAGATGATTTTTTACGGAACATATGTAACCCCCGTGGTAGAATCATATTGCCAGAAGCTCTTTGATTTCATCCGCAGACATTCTTTTAGCAAGAACCAGTTCAGAAACCAGAATGTTTTTTGCGTTTGAAAGCATTTTACGCTCGGCATTAGACAGTGATTTTTTGTTATCTCTGAGAAGGAGTGTTTTTGCAACAGTTGCAACATCAATAAGGCTGCCGCTTTTCATTTTTTCGATGTTTTCTCTGTAACGCTGATTCCAGTTGTTGTTTGAATCTTCGTTACATTCGAGAAAATGGTTGATAGCTTCGTTGGCGGCATCCTCTGAAACAATTTTTCTGATGCCGATTGCGTCAATGTTGTTAACGGGCAGCATTACCTTCATATCGCTGATGGAAATCTGCAAAATATAGTACTTATGGAGCTCGCCGAGGATTTTCTTTTCCTCGATGTCGATAATTATTCCTGCTCCGTGCATGGGATAAACTATTTCGTCACCTATATGAAACACATCAAGACTTCCCTTCAAAAACTTTTCTATTATATTTATATTTTTTGCTAATTAAATTATTTACAGAATTTTGATAATATATCTTGGATATTTAAGCAAGGAATCAGCTCTATACCCTCAAATTTTTTAAGCTTTTTTAAATTAGTTGCCGGAATGATGCAACGCCTGAAACCGAGTTTTTCACACTCGGCAATTCTTGCCTCTAAAAAACTGCAGGCACGAAGCTCGCCCGTAAGACCCACTTCGCCGATAGCAACAGTGTCGCTGTCAGTTGCGCACCCAAAGTAGCTGGATGCAATTGCCAGAACAAGACCAAGGTCTGCGGCAGGTTCGACAATTCTTAGGCCGCCTACGATATTTACATAGGCATCAAATGCCGACATTTTAAGTCCACCACGTTTTTCAAGAACCGCCATAAGCATTATTGAACGGCTAAGGTCGGGGCCACTTGCCATTCGACGGGGATTGCCAAAGGAGCTAGGGGTAACAAGCGCCTGAACCTCGGCAAGTACGGGACGTGTACCTTCCATAGTGCAGATAATGCAGGAGCCGGGCACATTTTCAGGGCGTCCTGACAGCATTGCCATTGAAGGATTAGGAACCTCCTCAAGACCACAGCCTTTCATTTCAAACACACCAATTTCGTTGGTGGAGCCAAATCGGTTTTTTACCGCTCGTAGAATACGGAAGGACTGATGACGTTCACCCTCGAAATACAAAACACAGTCAACCATATGCTCTAAAATCTTAGGCCCTGCAAGAGCACCTTCTTTTGTAACGTGCCCAACCACAAAGACTGAGATAGAATTCTCCTTTGCAATTTTCATAAGAACGGTGGTAACATCCTTGATTTGTGCGGTGTTACCGGGTGTTGACTGAATTTCGGGATTATACATCGTCTGCACCGAGTCGATGATAAGGATATCAGGCTTTTCTCGGAAAATACAGTCGGTTATATAGTCCATATTTGTTTCGGAATATACCTTTAAATTATCTGTTGTAATACCAAGTCTGTCTGCACGGAGTTTTATTTGCCTTTGTGATTCTTCACCCGAAACATAAAGGATGTTTTGGGTTTTGCCCAAAAATTCGCAAATCTGCAAAAGCAGGGTAGATTTACCAATGCCCGGGTCACCGCCCACCAGAACAAGAGAGCCTTTTACGAGGCCTCCGCCAAGAACACGGTCAAGCTCGCCCATACCGGTAAGTGTGCGTGCCTCCTGAGATGAGTCAATTTCAGAAATACGTTTTGGCGATGCCGTACCCGTAGACGGAGCAGACATTACTGATACTTTAGATGATGAAGGAGCAGCTTTAACAACCTCTTCTTCAATTGTGTTCCACGAATTGCAGGTTGTACATTTTCCCATCCATTTGGGAAAGTTTGCTCCACATTCAGAACAGACATAAATGGTTTTTGTTTTCATAATTTGATTTCCTTATTTGCTGGCATTCTTTGCGGCTGTCAGCGTATTTTGCATAAGCATTGCAATTGTCATAGGGCCAACACCGCCGGGAACGGGAGTGATAGCACCTGCAACCTTTTCTACCTCGTCGAAAGCCACATCGCCAACCAGCTTGCCGTCATCTAAACGGTTCATACCAACGTCAATCACAACAGCACCGGGCTTTACCATATCTGCTGTAACAAAATTTGCTCTGCCGACAGCGGCAACCAAAATGTCTGCCTGCTTTGTAACCTCTTTGAGGTCTTTTGTGCGTGAGTGGCAGGTGGTAACAGTTCCGTTTTTGTGAAGGAGGAGCATACTCATAGGCTTGCCTACAATATTACTTCTGCCGATTACCACACAGTTTTTTCCTTCAATCTCAACATTGCTTTCTGCAATAAGTTCCATAATACCTGCAGGAGTACAGGGAACAAAATCATAATCACCAATCATAATCTTACCAACATTTACAGGATGGAAGGCATCAACGTCCTTTTCGGGACGGATGGTGTTGATAACAGCCTTTTCATCAAGGTGTTTAGGAAGAGGAAGCTGAACCAAAATGCCGTGAATATTTTTATCATTATTAAGCTTTTCAACTAATGTAACCAATTCGTCCTGAGTTGTGTCTTCAGGAAGAGCAAACTTTTCAGAATGCATACCAAGCTCCTGACACATAGCTTCTTTTCTGCCAACATAAACCTTAGAGGCCGGGTCTTCACCTACTATGATTACGGCGAGACCGGGGGTTGTTCCGCTTTTCTTCAGGTTTTCGATTTCGATTTTGAGATTTTCTTTTATTCTTGCTGATACTGTCTTTCCGCTTAAGATAGTTGCCATTTTTATTTTCTCCTTTGTTTGGTTTTATTAAACATTCAGGCCCAAACCCCACAAGGTCAAGCCGTTTTGCCTTTGTTAATGCGTTTAGTATAAGGTCATAATTCTTCGGGTCACGGAACTGCAAAAGTGCACGTTGCATCTGCTTATCCTTATAATCCTTTGCCACGAAGACCTGATTCATTGTCCGTGGATCAATTCCTGTGTAATACATGCAGGTTGAGATACTTCCGGGGGTTGGATAAAAGTCCTGAACCTGTTCGGGACTCAGGCGGTTTCTGTTAAGATATTCCGCAAGCTTTATGGCGTCCTTTAAGGTGCTTCCCGGGTGCGATGACATAAGGTAGGGCACCGCATATTGTTCCTTGCCAAGATTTTTATTTACAGCCTCGAATTTATTCAGGAACTTTTTGTAAACCTCGTGAGAGGGTTTACCCATATATTTTAAAACATTATCCGAGATATGCTCGGGTGCAACTCTCAGCTGACCGCTTATGTGATGCTTGCACAGCTCTGTGAAAAAGCTGTCGTCCTTGTCGCACATAAGGTAGTCAAATCGTATTCCCGAACGCACAAATACCTTTTTTACCTTTGGAAGTTTGCGAAGCTTCCTGAGAAGTTCAAGATAATCACTGTGCGAAACCTCAAGGTTTCTGCAGGGGGCAGGGAATAGACATTGCTTATTCTTGCAGACCCCATATTTAAGTTGATTTTTGCAGGACGGGGCACGAAAATTAGCTGTTGGTCCTCCAACATCGTGGATATATCCCTTAAATCCGGGCTTTTGGGTAAGGGCTTCTGCCTCACGTAAAATTGACTCGTGGCTTCTTGCGGTAACTGTTCTGCCCTGATGAAAGGCAAGAGCGCAAAAATTACAACTGCCAAAGCAACCTCGGCAGGAGGTTATGCTGAACTCAATCTCGTTGATTGCCGGAACACCTCCCAAGGCTTCGTATGATGGGTGATAAGTTCCTTCATAGGGGAGTTCATAAACCTTGTCAAGCTCCTCGGTAGTAAGAGGAGGTGAGGGCGGCAGTTGAACAACACATTTTTTGTCATTGTCCATCTGCACAAGAGTTTTGCCACGGACTGCATCTTGTTCTTCATACTGTATTCGGGTTGCCTCTGCATACAGACGATGGTTTTGTGATACGTCGTCAAACGAGGGAATAATTATAAAATCATCAGGAAACTCGGCATTAGTATCTTCAAGATACATAGTTCCTGCTACGTGCTTAATTTGTTCTGCAGGGACACCGCAATTTAGCAGGTCTGCAATTTCCACCACCTGATGCTCGCCCATTCCGTAAATAAGCAAATCCGCACCGCTGTCGATAAGGATGCTTCTGCGTACCTTGTCTGACCAGTAGTCATAATGGGCAAAACGCCTCAGGCTTGCCTCAATTCCTCCAATGATAATAGGAATTTTTTTACCAAAGGCTTCACGAAGGCGGTTGCAGTATACCACGGTTGCTCTGTCAGGGCGTCTGTTTGGTATTCCGCCGGGTGAGTAAAGGTCTTGCGAGCGAACCTTTTTTGATACAGTGTAGTGGTTGACCATAGGGTCAATGTTTCCTGATGAAACAAGAAAACCCAGTCTTGGTTCACCCAGAACTTTAAATGCTTCACAACTGTGCCAGTCGGGCTGAGAAATTATACCCACAGTATAGCCGGCATCCTCCAAAACACGGGAGATAATTGCATGACCAAAGCTGGAGTGATCAACATATGCGTCGCCGATTATATAAATGAAATCAAGCTGAGTGATTCCACGCTTTTTCATATCATCCTTCGAGATGGGAAGAAACATATAAAATCCTCACAAAAATTTAATTCATACATTTATAATATTTTACCACAAAATTGTTTTTGTTTCAACAGTATTTTTGCATAAATTTTACTTGACGGAAATTGTTTTGGATTGTATAATAAAGCTTGTGAAAATAAATACAAACTTTAAAGGAGAGACTACTAATGAGAGCAGTTATTTCTGTTATGGGAATTGACCGTACAGGTATTATAGCAAAAGTGAGCAACTGTCTGTATAAACACAATGTAAATATCCTTGACATTAACCAGACAATTATGCAGAATATTTTTACAATGGTTATGCTTGTGGAATTTAAAGATAATTCAGAAGATACAAATATCGTTATGTCAGAGCTTGACGAAATCGGCAAGGAAATCGGCGTTGATGTGAGAATGCAAAACGAAGAAATTTTCAATTCAATGCACAGAATATAATTAAGAGGACAGCGAATTATGATTAACACAAGAGAAATTATGGAAACAATCAAGATGATTGACGACCAGCATCTTGATATAAGAACAATAACTATGGGAATTTCCCTTCTTGACTGTATTGACAGCAGCGCAGAGAAGGCGTGCGAAAAGATTTATGAAAAAATCACCCGTCTTGCAAAGGACCTGGTAAAAGTTGGCGAGGATATCAGCCGTCAATATGGTATTCCTATTATTAACAAAAGAATTTCGGTTACTCCCATTGCGATGATTGCAGGGGCAAGCGATGCTGATAATTATGTGATGTTTGCCGAAACCCTTGACCGTGCGGCAAAAGCTACGGGAGTTAATTTTATCGGTGGATTTTCGGCTTTGGTGCACAAAGACTTTACCAAGGGCGACAGAATTTTGATTGATTCGATTCCTGAGGCGCTTGCTAAAACCGAGCGTGTATGCTCGTCTGTTGGTGTTGCCACAACAAAGGCAGGTATTAATATGGATGCAGTCAAGCTTATGGGTCAGGCAATAAAGAAGACAGCAGAAATTACTGCAGATAAGGATTCATTTGGTTGTGCAAAGCTTGTTGTATTCTCCAATGCTGTGGAGGATAACCCCTTTATGGCAGGTGCGTTCCATGGCGTTGGTGAGGGCGACTGCGTAATTAATGTAGGTGTCAGCGGCCCCGGCGTTGTAAAAGCCGCTCTTGAAAAGGTAAAGGGCAAAGATTTTGGTACTGTTGCAGAAACTATAAAGAAAACAGCATTTAAGATTACCCGTATGGGTCAGCTGGTTGCGCAAGAAGCATCCCGAAGACTGGGTGTGCCTTTTGGAATAGTAGACCTCTCTTTGGCGCCTACCCCCGAAATCGGTGACAGCGTTGCATATATCTTAGAGGAAATGGGGCTTGAAAAATGCGGAACTCACGGCACAACTGCAGCACTTGCACTGCTTAACGATGCAGTTAAAAAGGGCGGCGTTATGGCGTCAAGCTATGTAGGCGGCCTTAGCGGTGCTTTTATTCCTGTAAGTGAGGATGCAGGTATGATTGCCGCAGCAGAATGCGGAGCACTCACACTTGACAAGCTTGAGGCGATGACCTGTGTTTGCTCGGTGGGTCTTGATATGATTGCGGTACCCGGTGATACACCGGCTGAAACAATTTCAGCAATAATTGCAGATGAGGCGGCAATTGGAATGATTAATCAGAAAACTACTGCAGTCAGAATTATACCGGTAGCAGGCAAAACCGTTGGCGAAAGTGTTGAATTTGGCGGACTGTTGGGCTATGCACCCATTATGCCTGTGCACCAATATTCAAGTGCGGAGTTTGTTAATCGTGGCGGCAGAATTCCTGCACCTATTCATAGCTTGAAGAATTAGTTAAGCTTCCGCCGTCAGGCGGAAGTTTTTTCGAAAAAAGGTGATAATATGGATAAACTTATAAAAAGAATAAACGAGCTATATGCTAAATCCAAAAACGAGGGTCTGACAGATGACGAAAAGGCAGAACAGGCGGAGCTAAGAAAAAAATATATTCAGTCATTTCGTCAGGGTGTTGTAAATACGATGGAAAATGTCAGAATAGTAGACAAGGACGGAAACAAGAAAAAACTGGAAAGAAAAAAATAAAATATAATTGCAACCTTTTGGCAGTTTACTTGGTATTATATATGGAAGGAGGTTCAGGGATTGTCTGAAAATACAATTAAGAAAAACGACAAACGTGATATTGTTGAAAAATATTTTGATATGATATACAAGCTTGCTCTGTCACAGACAAAAAGCCGAGACTTGGCTGATGATGTAGTTCAGGAGGTTTTTTTGCGTTTTTTGAAATCAGATAAGGATTTTCAGAGTGACGAGCATATAAAGGCGTGGCTTATCCGTGTTACGATAAACTGCTCGCACAATGTATTTTCAAATTCCTGGGCACAGAAAACGGCACCCCTTACCGAGGATATTGTTTTTGACACCGAGGAAAAGGGCGATGTGTATTATGCGGTGCTTGAGCTTCCGCAAAAATACAGAGCGGTGATACATCTTTTTTATTATGAAGATATGTCTGTAGAAGAAATAGCAAAAGCTCTAGGTTCAAACTCATCTACGGTCAAGTCACAGCTAAGCCGTGGCAGAAAAATGCTGAAGAATATGCTGGAGGGAGGATACGGTCTTGTTTAAAAAATATTATAAGGCTGCAAATGATGACATTAAAACAAACAGAGAACTGATAGATAAAATATTTGAAAAAGCAGAGAAACCATCAAAGACGGTGAAATTTGCAAAAGTGTACAAAATTGGTACTGCGGTTGCAGCAGTATTTGTTTTTGCAGCAGGTGCATTTTTGTATCCGCAAATAGCAAAACTGAACGAAACGCCAACGCCGGTTGTTGACTCCAATCAGGTGATTGAAAAACAAGTCTTGCCGGAAAAAGAGGAGCAAGCTACACAGAATAAAACATCCGAACAAAAAGTGCAGAAGGAAGATTATGCAACGACGGTAAGTGAACCTGCTCCTGAAATTACTGTTGATGTTGAAAATTCGGGGATTGCTACAGCATCGGAAACTGATAGTGCTCAGCCGTTTTCTATTCCTGAAGGGCGGGCAGGCAGAATGATAGATGCACCGCCTGTTAACGATACAAAAGAAATGGCTTTAGACAGCTTTACAGAGATAACAGCAGAGGAAACCGAAAAAATTCAGAAATTTCTTAAAACGACATTTGGTGAAAAGGATGAACCAACCGGCAATGTTTTAATATTTGAGGTTGTCGGCAAGTCAGAAAATACCTATCTTGGCAGATGGAGATGGTGGGTTAATGACCACAGCTCGCTGTTGTGTGAATTTGTTTTAAATGAAGAACTGACCGAAATGTATGAGTGCGTTTACACAGAAGACGGAAATGTTCGGTGGAATACACAGAATAATATGCTTAATAACTAGATATGATGCCCCAAGATTGTCTTGGGGTGTTTTTTTGCTTGACTTGTGGTGAAATTAGCTGTATAATCATAGCCGTGGAAACGGCAAAATGCCGTTTTAGCGGAATGAATTCCGCATCTTTCAAATCTTTTGATTTGAAAGCCACCCATGATTGCAATAGGTACGGTCTCTGCAAACAATATGTTGCAAAGAGGTTGCGAAAAGCACAAACTGAAATGCTATTACATTTTACCGTTCCCTATTATAATGTCGAAGGAATTTTGATACAGTAAGGAGCTTTACATATATGAAAAAAATTCAATCACTTGGAATACTTCTGATGACAGCAATGATATGGGGATTTGCATTTGTTGCTCAAAGGGTAGGTGCAGATTTTGTTGGTGCATTTACTTTTAACGGTGTGCGTTTTAGTTTGGGTGCTCTTTCGCTTATTCCTGTGATAATGATTTTTGAAAAGCGTGAAGCAGAACACTTAATTCACAAGCAAAAATTACGTTTAACAATATTTGTAGGACTTGCTGCAGGAGTGATACTTTTTATTGCATCAGCGTTGCAACAGATTGGTATTGAAATTACGGGCAGCGCAGGCAAGGCGGGATTTATAACCGGACTTTACACCGTTCTTGTGCCCATCTTCGGAATTTTTCTTAAAAAGAAAACAAACATTAATATATGGATTGGTGCCTTGTTTGCTGTTGTAGGTATGTTTTTGCTTTGCATAAACGAAAAATGGCAGATAAGCTACGGCGATGCAGTTTTGCTGTGCAATTCGGTATTCTGGGCGTTTCATATTTTGATTATTGACCGTTTTGTCAATTCTATTTATTCTATACGGTTTGCTATGACGCAGTTTGCGGTCTGTGGTATTCTGGGTTTGATTTTTGCCATTGCGGGCGAGACGATAACTTTCGAGGGCTTAAAGGCGGCTGCTGTACCCATTTTGTATGGTGGACTTATGTCGGTTGGTGTTGCGTATACTTGCCAGATTATTGGGCAGAAGAATGCTGACCCAACCTATGCATCCATCATTCTTTCAACCGAGTCGATGTTCAGCGCAATAGGCGGAGCAATAATTCTGCACGAGGTTATGACAGGCAGAGGCTATGTGGGGTGTGTGTGTATTTTTATTGGTATAATTGTGTCACAGCTTGCACCCAAAAAGTTGAAAAAGCCTTTAGAATAGCTGTTTCCCCAAATGACAGCGGTGCCGATGATTGTCGGGGAAATACGCAGGTATCTTCGTGACAACACATCAATACGTGTCAGCCGCTCACTTCGCGATACTGCATACAAGGCTCTTTCAGCAAAGGAGCGGCTTATAAACAAGAATTCAAAGGAGCCAACTATTGAAGAAATAGCTGCAGAAATGGGTATGAAGCGGGAGGAAGTATCCAATGCTCTTGATGCTATTATGGATCCGGTTTCGCTTTTTGAACCTGTGTATCATGATGGCGGCGATGCTGTATTTGTAATGGATCAGGTTAAGGATGAAAAAAACATTGATGATTCATGGCTTCAGGAGATTTCAATTAAAGAGGCAATGAAACACTTAAATCATCGCGAGCAGAATATACTCAGAATGAGGTTTTTTATAGGCAAAACCCAGATGGAAATTGCCAATGAAATAGGAATTTCGCAGGCACAGGTTTCAAGGCTTGAAAAGAATGCTCTGGGGCATATGAAAAAATATTTATAGTTTTAGCCTATAGAGGCGGGGTTTCACTTCGCCTCACAAATTATACATAAAGCAGGTGTTAGTTTGATAAAAAGATTTTTTCTTAAAAACGAGGTAATGTGCATTGCAATTCTGGCAGCGGTAATAACCTCAATATTTGTACCGCCCGACAGTGAATATCTGGGATATTTTGATTTTAAAACATTGACCTGTCTTTTTTGCACACTTGCGGTTGTTTGTGCACTGAAAAATATTTACTTTTTCAGGATTATTGCCAGCGAGATTGTTAAGGTTTTTAAGACAACAAGGTCAGCGGTTATCGCTCTTGTATACATAACATTTATAGGCTCAATGCTGATTGCAAACGATATGGCTCTTATTACGTTTCTGCCTTTGGGATACTATGTTCTTACCTCAACCGAAAATGAGGAGTATATGGGCTTTACGTTTATTATGCAGAACATCGCGGCAAACCTTGGCGGAATGCTGACACCCTTTGGTAATCCTCAAAACCTGTATCTTTACAGCTATTTTAACATCCCTACGGGTGAATTTGTCAGGATTATGTTTTTGCCATTTATTGTTTCGATTATTCTGATAACACTTTGTTGTTTCAGGGTGGACAATAAAGAACTTAAAATTGAAAATGCTTATGACAAAAAGCTTGAATGGAAGAGGACATCCATTTACCTTTTGCTGTTTGCTTTTTCAATCTTGATTGTGTTCAGAACGGTTTCATATATCTGGGGACTTGTTGTTATACCCACAGCTTTGTATTTTCTTGACCGAAAGGCGCTTAAAAAGGTGGATTATTCGCTGCTTATGACATTTTGTGCGTTTTTTATTTTTGCAGGAAATATGTCAAGAATCCCGGCGATAAGTAAATTCCTTGGATGGCTTATCGAAAAAAACACTTTGCTTTTTGGTGTGCTGTCGTGCCAGTTTATCAGCAACGTGCCAAGTGCAATATTGCTTTCACGGTTTACCGAAAATTACCCACAGCTGCTTGTTGCGGTAAACATAGGCGGGGCAGGTACTTTAATTGCGTCCCTTGCAAGTCTTATAACATTTCGTGAATTTGTGAAGCGTGAACCAGAACATTCAAAAGATTATATAAAGCAGTTTTCACTGTATAATTTTGGGATTTTGTTAATACTGATAGTGTTAATGAATGTTGTTATGAACTAAAAGTTTTGTAAAAGATTTGAAAAAAGTGTAAAAGTTCTTGACAATTATGTTGATTGTTGTTATAATATTTAAGCAATATAATCTGCGCCCGTGGCGGAATTGGCAGACGCGCTAGACTTAGGATCTAGTGTCAATGACGTGGGAGTTCAAGTCTCTTCGGGCGCACCAGAAAAAGCGACTTGTTTCGACAAGTCGCTTTTTCAATGAAATTTGCCTGCGGCAAGTGAAATAGCTCCGCTATGAAATACACTTCGTGTATGAAATATTGCTACGCAATATGAAAAGGCAAATTTTATTTCACATTTTTCTATAAAGAAAAATATTTCATAATCCGTCAGGATTATTTCATATCAACGAAGTTGATATTTCACTAAAAACTAAAACACATCATTATTGTTCTGATTTGCAAAAAAAGCGAATGATTTAGATGACATATCTTTATCATTCGGGTTTTTATTTTGACTTTTCCTCATAGCTATGCTATAATTATTTTGAGGTGGTATAATATGGATTTTATTAAATTTGTTGAACAAATCCCCAATATTACAATAGCAAAACGAGTTGCATCAGCTTATGTTGCCGATTACAGACGATTAGAACTTGATGAGATTAAAGATTTTTTAAAGAAAACGGCTAAGCAATATACCTCTTTTGAAAATATTAGTAATAGATTAGAAGAAATTAAACTTGATTCAAATCGTGCAGTAAGGATTATCGCACCAATTTTATTGCGTGATTATTTGTTAAATCAGGATGACTTTATTTCATCTACCAAAGATACTGACTCTGCGGTTTTAAACTATGAAAAATCTATTGTTGATGAATCAAACAATTTTGATGAAAGCAAGATATCAAAAGATTTTGCATTATTTAAGCATATGATAGATGCTGCATGGGCACACAATGACGATATTTCGGTTGATGAGAAAAATCTGTTGGAAACATTAAGAAAATATCTTTCAATTTCCATTAAAGAATTTCATATGCTTGAGGCTAAATCAGGAAGATTCCCGATGCTTGAAAATGCTTTACATACCTATGATGATATAGAAGACGCAAGAAAAGTATTACAGTCAAAGGGTTTAATTGTGGCGATAAAGAACTCTGATGGAGTTATGTGTGATATGATACCTGATGATATAGCTAAATGTATTAGAAAATATTATAATATTGAAATACGAGCATACGGTTATGAGAAACTTGTTGATTATGTAATTAAGAAAACAAAAAAACAGTATCTTATTGATATCGTAAATAAAGCAAGTCAATATTTTTCAAAGGCTAAAATTGAAATATCAAATAATCCTACTGTAAATGATTTAAAAGACATTATCTTGAAATCTATACAACCTTCTAATTTAATTGGTGGATTTTCGCCACGAGATGGCCTTGATGTCACGATGTTGTCAGCGTGGTGCGGTGATATAGGGCTAAATGTATCAGGCAATAAAGTTGCGTTAATTGATAGGATTCTCGAATACTATGATTCAATGAGAAGAATAGAAATTAAAACGGAAGATGAAAGAGAAAAACTTATTGCGTTTTATAATCAACTTGCAAATAGAGATTTGAAAAATTTGAGAGCAAATAATATCATTGAAAAAGATTTACAATGTGAACATTTATTTGAAGATGCAACGAATTATTTGTTTGAAAAAATGTTATTAAA
>JAZNBG010000032.1:0-5304 GCA_045586925.1 Clostridia bacterium
TCTTTTAATTTTGCAAGTGCCTTTTCGCATTTTTTGTGTGCGGTATTGGCAGAGCTATATTCGGAACACAAGGAGACGGTTCTCTTGTGATAATGGAGGCTAAAAAGTGAGGTGAAAAATCACCTCGCTTTTGCTATGTATCGGTCAAAATGTGCTGTTTTTCGTCAAAAATTTTTCTTCAAAAATGCTCAGAAACCCAGTATTTATAAGGCTTTATCGCATTTTTGTGTTATTATAACACGAGCCTCTATTCTACGAACTATTCCTGTTGCTTTCATATATAAATCTCCTCTTTTACAATTTTAATGTGATATTAGTATCACACTTTTTGTAGAAATTATGAGCAGATTTTCCAAATGTTTTTATTATAAAATTTAAGCAAAGGAGAAAGGCGATGACACTTACGGTCACCGCCCTTTTGGTTTATAGGATTATTTCAAAATTTTGATTTTTCCGATTATCGGGAGTTCCTTTGCCTTGCCATTTGCGGCGTTGATAATACCAATGATGGCAAGAATCGCAAAGACAATCGATAACAGGCTAATAATACTGGTGATGAAATACAATCTCCAAGAAATCGCAAGAATAATTGAATTAAGTATACTTGATGCAATAGACCATGCTACGCAGGCAATCAGAAGAACTAAGCCCTGATTAGCATGGAAGCGGGCAAATTTTGAGCCCTTTGCTGCAAACATCGGGATAAAGCACAGCGGGCCGAAGTACGCTAAAATACCCATTGCCTTATTTTGTGATATATCGTTTGCATCGTAGTCAGCAGTAGTATCGGCGGTATTATTAAGTGCCGCTACCTTTGCCGAAAAGTCGTTCTGATTTGCTGCAGGTCGTTCTGCTACGGGAGGTGCCTGCTGAGCCTGTTGTTCGGGTGCAGGAGCACCGATAGCCTCGCCACAGTTAGAGCAGAATTTAATACCTTCTTCAACTTTAGTTCCACATTTTCCACAGAATGCCATAGTTATTTCCTCCAATTCTTTTTTACTCTAACGGCAGACCACTTAGGTCGCCGTTTCCAAACTGTTCTGTGATACCGTTCAATTCGTTCATCGAATCCTTAATTTCATTAAATTGTCCGAAGAAATCTCCGAGCCCGCCAAATTGTCCGTCCGTCATTTGATTTATGTAATTGGTAAGAGTATTCGCTAATACAGACACAATGGCGATTAGAATTGCTAACAGCACAAACGCTATAATCATCCAAATAAGCGTTGCACGTGCATAGTTTTTAATATTTTTGTTTTTTGCCGTAAAAGCCATTATGATACATGCAATAAAACCAATGATAGGTACTGCGAACAATATCATAAGGCCTATGTAAAGTCCTGTTGATATTACCTTGTTCTGATTATCCGCAACAGGTGGCGAATAGCTCGGCTGCGTATTCACCTGAGCCACAGGCGACTGTGTAACGGGAGGCGGAGCAGATACAAGCTTTGGCTCGTTTGCTTCAAACTTTGTGCCGCATTCGGTGCAGAATGCAACGCCGTCAGCGATTTCTTTTCCGCACTCGGTACAAAATCTTGCCATATCGTCAACCTCCTCCTTTAGTAGTTCTTTTCATAGTCTTCGGGAAGTTCAAAGTAAGTGCTATCCGCACCTTTCGTCAATTCCACAACTCCGAAAATAATATCCACACCGCCACTATCTGCGATTATGTATTTGAGTTCATCACCCTTATAACAGTATGTAATCTTTGTTCCCGAAGAAGAGAATTTTTCACATTCGTACTTTTCGCCGAAAATTTCTTTTTCTTCCACATCACCGAGCATATCGTTATAGAATGCTTCATCATGCATTACTATCACGTTGCCGGTTTTCTTACTGCTAACAGCAGAACGAACAATCATCTTTGTAGTATGGTAAAGAGTGTATTTGTAATCATCTATAACCACTGTCGCTGTACTCAATTCAAAATCGGGTGAACTTGTAGTTTCAGAGTAGGATTTAGAGCCGTCTACAACATTGAGTGTTTTGCTGCTTAATGTCTTGGTATCAGGATCTCGGAAATCCTTTACATAGTTTTCCACTCGCAGAGTATAAGGGCCGCTGAAATATTCCTTATACAAATCAAGTGTTCTTGATTTATCTGTTTTCGGTGCGTTATTTTCTTCATTGTTGCCGTCGGAATCTTGGTTTTCAACCTGTGATTCTCCGCCGCGGTCAATGCCGCCTTGAATTTCACCGTTTAACCCACACGCTGCTAGTGAGAGCAGCATCATGACCGCAATAAAAATTGCTAATAATTTCTTCATGGTGTTGTTCCCCCTTTTTCAATTTATTAAAGTCCAAACAAGTCTTTCAAACTTGTGGCTTTCTTAGGTTCGGGTTTGACATAGTTGAAACCACCGTAAGGCTCTGATTTATCAAAACCAATATTAGGACAGTCGGGATCACCCTCGAAACAATGCTCGGTATCTACGTGATAACAAACACCACCGATCATCTTATACAGATGATTCATACTCGGATACTGACCTGCCTGACGGAATCCGTTTTGTAAAAGCAACTGCCTGTAGTTTTCAACTGCCTGACTGGCGGCTAAATGATTACCTGCAAAATCCGCAGAGAACCCATAGAAGCCGACCTCGTATTCGTTAATTTCAAAGTTTGCGCCACCGCAGTTCCATTTGGGATACTGCGGAAGTTTTTCATCCCATTCTGCCATAATTGCCGCATCACGCTCGGCTTTGGCTTGTTCTTCCTGAATAGTTGCAGGAAGCTTTGCACCGCAGTTCTGGCAGAACTTCGTGCCTATGTTGTTCTGTGTGCCACAGTTCACGCATACAGCGCCTTCTGCAAGTGTCTGTTCGGGTAGCTTAGTACCGCAGTCGGCACAGAATTTCTTGTCCGCACCGTTTGGTTTGCCACAGTTAGGACAAACCTTTGTATTCTTTGCCGCTTCGGTGGCATATCCTTGCAGTTTGCTTTCAAGGTTTGACATAGCCCCTTCAAGACCTGTAGAACGCTGTGTCTGTTGCTGTGAATTTTGAGTTGCTTTGTCGATAGACTGAGTTGCCTGATTTACAAGATTGGTTGCTGCGGGTTCAACCGCCTGACGAACTGCATTACCTACGGCTTTGCCGACAGCATCACTTACACCTCGTCTGATTGCCCTCTCTAAAAAGCCCATGTTGCACCTCCTTTGTCATCCTTTATTTCATATTATGTATACATTTACATATCCCTATATCATCGCTGGGGGGTGAATAATGAATGCACCCTATGCAGCTTTCATCTTTTGTTTTTCGCCCCGAAGCTTCGTAAAACTCACAAGGATCTTGAACGGCTGTAACAATTCGGTAGCCGACCTCATTATATAGCTTTTCCTCTGAAAGCTCCGGAAAGATGACAGCCGGCTCACCGAAAGCTCTGTCCGATTCGGTATAATAGCCATATCTGAGTTCGAAGATGTGCTGTCCAATAGTTATTCTTTTATAAAGATCACCTTCTTTTGGGGGTGTACCTAACTTAACCATGGCACCCTCCTTTGCAAAAGAAAAATCCTTTACACTGCTTACAATAACAGTATAAAGGATTTATTCTAAAAAAACATCCTACCGAAAAGGCGAAAAAAGAATGATTTATATGTAAGCGCCGAACTCACTTCGGTCAATGATTCCTGTCTTGTTTCGCGCTGTTTGTATCATAGATTTAACAGTAGATTTTGATATATGCAGGTGGTTGGCTATTTGTTCGTCGGACAGATTGAAGGCTGCCAGACGCGCAATCTCACGCTCGCGGTCAGAAAGCTTTGAAGTGATGTTGTTCTCGGTGACAGCATTATGGAGTTTAACCCAGCCTTCATGTAAAACCTTATGAAGCTCCTTGACCTTTTTAGCGGCATCAGGGTCAATTAAAAGAAGCCTTTCATCCAAGAATAGACCAAGTTGTCGGCGGTGCTCAACAAGCGGGCCGTATAGCCCGTCTGCGAGGCAGAGGTTAATTGCTCTGTCTAAATGAAAAGCGGCATTGGTATCATCACCCGTTTGATGATAGGTGATCGAGCACAATAGTCTCAGATAGATTTCGGACATTACGGTTTTCTCGGCTGTCGCCTGTGCGATCATCGGCTCCATAATAAAGGGATGGGAACGCATAAGACCAAGACCTGTTACATCTTCCAAATGAAAGCGTCCTGCCGCAAGTTCTTGAGCAAATACCAATAGATATTTTATATAAAACACTCGTGCTGCAGGGTGCGCATCGGTAGGCAGGTGCTCAAAGCGTCCTCGATAAAACCAGTCTGGGAAATCCTTGGTATTTCGGATGGAAAGATCTGTGGAGGCAATGGAAAGCAAGATAATATCACGATCGTTTTCATCCTTCCACGGCGCCTCGTACATATGCTTTTTTGCCTCCTGCCAAAGCCTCACATCCCCCTTCCACATAGCAACCAATCCTAAAAGCATACCGCCGGAAAGTGTGGCATAAAAGCCGCTGTGCTGCTGCAAAAAATAGGTGGCGTGCTCGTAAACCTTATCAATTTCACCGCGGCTATAGGCAATTTCTGCGGCAAACAGTTGCTGCGCTTCGGGATGATAGGCAAGTGATTCTATAACCGCATCTGCTGTGCCGGGAGTATTATACAGGTCGGTCATGTCCAAAAACGGACTCTTGCGAACAAGCGGTACATTACCGATTTTACCACTTGCTTTATTTTCTTTACGTCTTGCATCTGCAGGACGTGAAGCGTTATCGGGAATCATCCAGGCAACGCCCCAACGCTGAGCACCGGGAACGCGTCCTCTCCGACACAGGTCCTGCACATTCCTTGTTGATGTATCCCATTTTTGTGCCGCTTGCTGTGCTGTAATCATTTTCATAGTTGCACCCTTTTCCTATTCTCGTAATATGCGGATTTCCGCATATTGATTTTCTCTATTATACTGCGTTTTTCCGCATAATGCAACACCTTTTTGAAAACTAAAGCCGAACAAGCTTTAACGCTCATCCGGCTTTGTGATAGTATGAATATTTAATTTTGGCTACTCAGAGTATGTATTTCTGATGCGTGTTCTTAGAAACAAGCCCTCCTTTCTAAAAACCGCCGAAAACCCTATTTTGGCACCCTTGTGTTCAATAGGGCAAACTGGCGAAAAACCCAGTGTTTATGCAGGTTTCAGGCGGTTTGCCCTATTATAACACAAGCCTCTATTCTACGAACTATTCCAGTTGCTTTCATATATAAAATCTCCTTTAAATTCAAATCGTGATACTATTATTTGTAACTCGTGGGAATTTATACTGCAAAGATTTGTTTTTAAGGATAAAAAAAGACATCGCGGA
>JAZNBG010000033.1:0-53267 GCA_045586925.1 Clostridia bacterium
AGTTCTGCAAGAGTATTGTTCCTGAATTTATGTACCCCACACTTCACTTTGAATGTGGTGACCCCTATTTTGCAGAGGGTTATATCAACTATGCAGACACTAAACTGACAACAGGTGTTGCATCTGCAAGACTTTCAAACAAGTTTGTTGATAAGGATGTAGAGGCTATGCCTATATCGCTTGTTGAAAACAAGGTTGGCGAAGGATATGCCGTTCTCATGACAAGCCTTGAGTACCCCTACGGTGCATCAGTTCCTATGTACACCAACTTGGTGCGTGAAATCCTGGTTGCCAGCCACAGAACAGCAGACATTAAGGTATACGGCAACGATTCACTCAGATTCAGCGTATATGAAGGCGGCAAGGTTTACCTTCTTAACACTGACTTTGATCACAAGGCAGAGGTTGTTATCGACTATGGTACACATAAGAAAAATATTACTCTTGATGCTTGTGAATTTAAAGCGATAGACAAGGATGTTTAACGAAAAAGGGAGAACATGAAATGACAAATTTTAACGAGAATATTATTATTGAGGGAGTACATGGTTACTCTTCTGAAAAGGACTATGTTGAACCGTCTTTGGAAATAAAGAAAAAACTGGAAGAGTTTAAGGATATGAAACTGGGTTTTATGATACACTGGGGCTTGTATGCACAGCTTGGGCTTATTGCATCATGGGGCTTGGTTGACAAGGAAAAAGAATGGTCAAGAGAGCAGAATGAATATGGCGACAGACCGAACTGGCATGAAGATGGTTCAAAAATAAGAGAAGAATATTTTGAACTCATAAACTCATTTAATCCCATCCGCTTTAATCCGGACGATTGGGCAGAGCTTGCATCAAATAACTGTTTTAAGTATTTGATTTTTACCACAAAGCATCATGACGGTTTTTGTCTTTGGGATACAAAGCAGACTGATTTTAAGGTAACGGCTCCCAATTGCCCTTTTTCAAAGCACGAAAAAGCCGATGTAGTTAACCACGTGTTTGATGCTTTCAGAAAGAAGAATCTTGCAATTGGAGCATATTTTTCAAAACCCGACTGGCACAGCGATAATTATTGGGAAAAAGATTATCCCGGTGAAACAACCAGAATGCCTACATATGACGTGAAAGAAAAGCCCGAAAAATGGCAGGCATTTACCGATTATACACATAAACAGTTTGAAGAGCTTGTCAGAGATTACGGAAAAATAGATATACTGTGGCTGGATGGCGGTCATGTGTGCAAAAAAGAAGGTCTTGATATAAATCTTGAGGAAATTATTCCAAAGCTGAGAGAAATCAACCCCGAGCTTATTGTTGCGGACAGAACTGCAGGTGGTGAATATGAAAATTACATCACACCTGAGCAGACAATTCCCGAAAATGTTATATCTGTGCCATGGGAAAGCTGTTTGACCTTGGGCGAGAACTTTCATTATATTTATGATGATGATTACAAATCTCCCAATAAGCTGATTGAGCTTCTTATGGATATAGTGTGTAAAGGCGGAAATCTTGCACTGAATGTATCCCCTCAGCCGGACGGACGTATGCCAAGAAATGCTATAAAAACTCTTAATGGTTTTGGCGATTGGCTTAAAAAATATGGTGAAGCTGTGTTTAAAACTCGCCCTTGTGCACCGTATAAGTGTGATAATATTTTTTATACACAGACCGAGAAATTTGTTTATGTTGTTGCTAAGGATTTTAAAGACAGCTTTATTCCGTGCAAACAAAATATAACAAAGGTTGAATTTTTAAATGATGAATCTATTGTTGAATTTGAAAGAAAGAACGATGGACTTTTGTTGCGAACAAGTGTTGATACCACAGAAAAGTACAGCGTATTTAAGTTGCATAAAAAAATATAATATGTTGTATCTTTTTGTGATAATCAGAAGGAAATAATTGGTGTTTTTATATTTACTAACTAAAACGGTTATAATGAATGTGCCGTGTGGGAAAACATTTTCAATGTTTTCCTGAGTCAAAACCCTGCTTTGACAAGGAATTTGCGTGGCAAATTCCCGGCACTTCATTGCAACGAAGTCTTCGAAAACTATTTTGAGAAATAGTTTTCATGACAGCAAAGCATTTGCTGTTGTGGGATAGCGATATATCGCTATCCCGACGGAAGACATTCGTTATAACGGATATCCGTAGAAAAACAATGAAATTTATTGTTTTTCGTTCAAAGCATAGCTTTGATAGTAAATTTGTAAAACAAGTTCACACGGATTCCGTTGCAACAAGGTCCTCGAAAATTATTTTGTAAAATAATCTTCGCAGCAGCAAATATTCTACTGTTGCGAAATAGCGTAAACACGCTATTTCGTCAAAGGACACTTGTTATCGGCAGGTGGATGCAAAACTGCTGTACATACCAAGATTTTAAGAAAGGACAGGTGGATTAAAATGAGTTTTAAAAAAGACTTTGCATGGGGTGTGGCAACCGCAGCATATCAGATTGAAGGCGCTTATAACGAAGACGGAAAGGGTCTTAACGTGTGGGATGTATTTTCTCACGAGCCGGGACATATTGAATGTGGACATACAGGTGATGTTGCAGATGACCACTACCATAAATTTAAAGAAGATGTGGCACTTATGAAGGAGCTTGGCATAAAAGCCTATCGCTTTTCACTTAGCTGGTCACGCATTTTACCCAACGGAACAGGAACAATTAACGAAAAGGGAGCAGCATTTTATTCAGACCTCATTGATGAGCTTTTAGCCAATGGCATTGAGCCGTATATTACACTTTTTCATTGGGATTACCCTTACGAACTCCAGAGAAAAGGCGGATGGCTGAATGATGACAGCGTTAAGTGGTTTGCTGATTATGCCGCCAAGGTTTCAGAGCTTTATTCCGACCGTGTAAAGCATTTTATCACATTAAATGAGCCGCAGTGCTTTATAGGTTATGGCTATTTGTGTGGAGGGGATGCTCCAAATTTAAAAGTTTCTTATAAAGAAATTTTTCAGATATGTCACAATGTTTTAAAAGCACACGGAGCTGCCGTAATTGCTCTGCGTGAAAATGCAAAGCAGCCCATAAAAGTTGGTTATGCGCCTACTTGCACGGGCAGATATCCTGCCACCGAAAGGGCGGAGGATGTTGAAGCTGCACGCAAGGAATATTTTGCGTGCCCGCCTGTTGATGAGGATGTTATGTGGAATGTTGCCTGGTGGAGCGACCCTGTTATTTTGGGACATTATCCCGAGGATGGGCTGGAGTTATACAAGGATTATCTCCCTGAAATTACTGATGATGATATGAAGCTTATCAGTCAGCCTCTTGATTTTTATGCACAGAACCTATATAATGGTAAAGAGGTTAAGGCAGGTAATGATGGCAAACCCGAATACGTAGAGCGTTATGCAGGGTTTCCGAAAACAGGCAACGGATGGCCAATCACACCTGAATGTATGCGGTGGGTTCCAAGGTTCTTGTACGAAAGGTATAAACTACCAATCTTTATTAGCGAAAACGGGACGTCTATGCCGGATGTTGTATCCCTTGACGGCAAGGTTCACGACCCAAACCGTGTGGATTTTTTAAACCGCTATCTCCTTGAGCTTGAAAAGGCGACGGAAGATGGTGTAGAAATCGACGGATATTTCCTTTGGACACTTTTGGACAATTTTGAATGGCGATATGGTTACACCTCACGCTTTGGTATTGTTTTTGTTGATTTTAATACTCAGAAACGTATTCCCAAAGACTCGGCGTATTGGTATAAAGAATGGATTGAAGAACATAGCAAATAATTTGTTAAGGAGCGCAGAAAATGGATTTTACTTATTTGAAAAATTTTATGGATGAACTTGTAGACAAAGGTATTCCGGGCAATGGGGCAATTGTGTATAAAGACGGCAAAAAGGTTTTTGAATATGCATCGGGATATGCCAGCATCGAAGAAAAAACACCAATGAGCACAAATATTCCGATAAATATTTATTCCTGCTCTAAACCGATGACAGTTGTTGCAGCACTTCAGTTGTTTGAGCAGGGCAAATTTCTGCTTTCCGACCCTCTTTATAATTATATACCAGAGTTTTCAAAAGTTTATATTAAGGACGAAAACGGAAATCTGATAGAGAGCAAAAAGCCCATAACAATGTGGAATTTATTTACAATGACATCGGGGTATGATTATTCCAGAGAAGCTTCGGTATTTGAAAAGGCAAGAGAGATAACAGCCGGCAAGATGGACACAGTGCAGGTTATAAAATGTCTTGCAAAACAACCTCTTTTGTTTGAACCGGGTGAGCATTGGCAATACGGCCTTTCACACGATATTCTTGCGGCGGCGGTTGAGGTTATTTCGGGTATGAGATTTGCTGACTATGTTAAAAAGAACATATTTAACAAGTTGGAGATGGACAATTCTTATTATCATAAAACTCCCGAAATTGAAGCGAAGATGGCGGAGCAGTATAAATGTGTAACAGATAGCGGTGAAACAGACATTGTAAACCTTCAAAAGAGTGCCCACGGCTTTGACGGCGAGGTTGTTAATATAGGGAAAGATGTAGTTATTCATGGCTTTGGAGAAAATTACGACAGCGGTGGCGCGGGAATAATCACAACAATAGAGGATTATTCAAAGTTTGTTGCGGCATTGGCATCGGGCGGAATGGGCTTAAACGGCGAAAGAATTTTATCTCCTGCAACGGTAGAGTTGCTTCACACAAACCAACTTTCAGAAGAGCAAATGGCAATGAGCTTTAATTGGCCTCAGCTTGCAGGTTACGGTTACGGTCTTGGTGTGCGCACTATGATTGACAAGGCAAAAGGCGGCAGCAATGGTAATATCGGAGAATTTGGCTGGGGCGGTGCTGCAGGCGCAACCGTGCTTGCAGATACCAAAGAAAATCTAGCTGTATTTTATGCTCACCATATGCTTAACCCCCACGAAGAATACTATCAGCCAAGACTGCGAAATGTAGTATATTCGTGTATTGATTAAAATTTGTTGAGATACAAAAGCAGTTAAAAGACTTCACACTGTAATTTTTGTGTGAAGTCTTTTTGTGCAAAATTTTACTTTGTAAAATTATTAAGGGAGGAAGAGAAAATCGGACTTTTATTCCTTAAAACACATAAATTCTACAAAAAATTACAAAAAAAGGCTATTGTAATTATTTGAAAAAGATGCTATAATGTGTTTGCGAAACAAATTTATTTATACTTACCGAAGTGTGTCGTTTTTATCTTTCGATAAAAACGCATACTCCTTATTTTACATGCTTCGGGTAAGTGGTAAAATTTGTTTCGCAGACATGGAGTTGTGCGTTTTTTGTGCGTGACTCCGGTCACGCATTTTTTGTACAAATTTTGCTTTTCTAAAATTATTAAGAAAGGAAGAGAAAAATGGACGAATACAAAAGTATGTATTTTGCAATGTTTAACAAAATAACTGACATAATTGAAGAACTCAAAAAGCTTCAGCAGGATATGGAAGAAAAGTACATATCTATGCCGGAGGAGCAAGACGCAGAAAATTAGACCCTCAAAGACGGGCAAAAGAAAACCCGCTTTTGAAAAGTTTAGTCGCAGATGTTTGTAAAGATTTTTGCGTTTTGATGAAAAACAGCAGACATCAGTTCCCTATTTTGTCTGCTGTTTTTAGCGAGTGCGTTCAATATATATTGAACTTCCGAGCGTCAGCAAAATGAAAAAAGATGAACAGCTACATCTGCATAAACTTTGATAGCGGTGCAGGGGTTGCAAAGGGGGTCAGACCCCCTTTGAGTCAATACAATAAAAATTATATTGTTGTTTTTCAAAACAAAATTTACAATTAAGGTAAATAATTTATATAAAACTGTCCGTCTTATAGTACACCAAATAACATATAATCAAATCAAGATAAATCTTACGAATGATTTGGAGGTTACTTGATATGAAAATTTTTGGTGTAATTTTTGCAATGGCAATTTTTTCGGTTTACCCTGCGTTGTGTCTGGCAATTCTTCTGGCGATGTTGTTTTTTAATAAACCGGATACAAAAAAGGCATAAAAGTAACCCTTCTTGTGCAAATCGCAAGAAGGGTTTTGCTATGTGGCAAATTCTGATTATCGGGGTTTTCCGATTGACTCGCCCTCAAAAAACTGACGTTCTACGGTGATAGTATGTTTAGAAACGCTGTTGTGCTTTGCCAAAATTCGGTAGAGCAGATGAATTGCTTCTGAGCAAAGCTCTTCAATGTGCATTTTTATACACGAAAGATGCATATTGCCATATGGTGTTGTGCTGATGTCATCAAGGCAGATAACCGAAATATCCTCAGGCACACGCAACTGTTCTTCGCTTAATCTTTGCATAATTCCCGCCGCAATATGGCTGTATGCCGCAAATACCGCAGTAGGCAGCTTGCCATTCATTATCATTTTGTCAATTCCGTAGTATCCGCAGTCCTGAAATCTGTGCTCGTTAATGGAAACAAATTCAGGCTGCATTACAACACCGCATCCGGTGGCGGTATTGCGGAACAGGTCATATTCCTTGGAAGTGTTTTTTTCACCGATAAAGCCAATATCCCGATGGCCCAGCCTCAGCAAAAGATTGATACTGCGGCTAAGTGCATCCCCCATATCGGCAAATATTGCGTGGACTTCGCCTGAGCTTTTTTCCAGACCAATCTGAATAATGGGCACATCAGTGGCTGCCTTGATTTTTCCGACGGGTTCAATTACAATTATTCCGTCGGCATGGGCGTATTTTGAATAATAGTTAATAAGCTCCTCTTGCTTTTCGGGGGAAAAGTTGCTTACTGCAAGGAGTGTGGTGTCGCCACGTTTGGAGATTTTTTCTTCAAGGTAGGTAGCCATCTGAGAATAATGAATACCCAACACCTCCGGACAAATAACTGCGATGAGCTTTTTGTTGTATTTTGGCTTATAATACTTTTCGTAGCAACCGTTTTCTTTGGCAATTTTCATAATTAAAGCCTTAGTTTCGCCGCTGATTTCAGGACTGTCAGAAAAGGCTTTTGAAACAGTAGATACGGCCACATTTGCCATCTTGGCTATCTTTGCAAGTGTCATGACTACACCTCCGAAAATTTTCGTAAAGCATATAACATTTCAAATTTTACGAGGTCAGTATAACACAATAATTGTCACATTTCAAGGTTTTTAGAGATTTCGAAAAAGTTTCGTAAAAATTCAGGTTGACAAGGGTATATTTCAAAGATATAATTTAAAATAAGATGGTATATTATACCGTACAATCTTACAGAAAGGCGATGGAAGTACATATGAAAGCGATTATAAACGCAACACTTGTTATGCCCGATCATTACATTCCCGATGCAACCTTGCTTATTGAGAATGACAGAATTATTGATTTTGGAAAAAAATTAGCTGTTCCCGAAAATGCTGAAATTATTGACGCACAGGGCAACTTTGTGGGCCCAGGTCTTATTGATATACACACCCATGCTGATGGCGATACATATTTTCATGACGACCCGATTAAGTGTTCAAGAACACTTCTTAACCACGGCGTTACATCGGTTCTGCCGGCACTCTTTTACAGCATGAACAAGCAGGAGCATCTTGATGCCATAAAGGGTTATAAGGATGCAATCGCCGCAGGAGAGTGCGGAAACATCATTGGTGTTTATATGGAAGGCCCTTATCTTAACCCCGATTTTGGTTGTGATAAAGAAAAGAATGTCTGGAAGGACGCAATAGTTGAGAAGGACTATGCCGAGGTTGTGCAGGCGGCAAAAGGCTTTGCAAAGGTATGGTGCGTTGCCCCCGAGAGAGAAGGTATTCTTGACTTTGTTAAATATGTAAAGAAGGAAATTCCTGAAATTGTGTTCTCGGTTGCACATTCCGAGGCAACTCCCGAACAGATTGAAGCTTTGATGCCTTATGGCTTAAAGCTTGGCACACATCATACAAACGCAACAGGCACTTTGGAGAATTACCCCGAGGTTCGTGGTGTTTGTGTTGACGAAACAGTAAACTACAATAACGATATCTATGCAGAATTGATTGTTGATTCCTTTGGTGTTCACGTTCATCCGTATATGATAAGACTTGTTAAAAAGATTAAAGGTCAGGATAAGATAATTCTTATTGCCGATTCATTCGTTGCCGACGGACCTCCCATTCCCGGTCTTGAAGAAGCTTTTGACATCAATTTTGACTGGGGCGGCGATATTGCCGGTTCCAAGCTGACACTTGATGTTGCCTGCCGCAATATGATGGTTCATACCGGCGGCTCAATCTGTGATGTATTCAAATATGCATCGCTTAATCCGTCACGTCTTTTGAATATGCCCGAAATCGGACAGATTAAACGTGGCAATCTTGCGAACTTAATCATTGTTGATCAATGGTTTAATGTTAAAAATACTATATTAAAAGGAGAGATTGTAAAATGAGTTTTATTACTGATCCCGCAACAAAATTTGACTTCCAGCCTCATGAGTTTGTTCCTTTCAAGGACAAAAAGGTTTGCGAATATGTTCGCAGCCTCAGTGGCAAGGATCTCGAAAAGAGAGAAGATTGGTGGCATCCTGAATTTAACGTAAAAGTTATGATGAACCCCCATCCCGTTCTCATCGCAACACTTTTTTCACGCCTTAAGGCTGCATCAGAAGCAGGCAAGAGCTTCACTATGATTCTCGGTAACCCCGAACCCGATACATATATTCCTCTTGCACAGCTCATCAACTACTTTGGCGTTGACTGTAGCAAGGTTCACCTTGTAGCAGAGGACGAATGGGCTGATGAAAACGGCAACATTGCTCCTATCACATACGAAGCAGGCTTTGCACATTCTATGATTAAGTATCTTTACTATCAGATTGATGAAAAGCTCCGTATGCCTATGGAAAATGTTCACTTCCCCACAAACGCAAACATCAAGGATTACTCAAAGATTATTGATGACATCACCGAAGGCACAGGTGCTGATATCGCATCTACTTCTCCCGGTTGGGCAGGTCATATGGCATTTGTTGATCCCATTCCTGAATTCATCGGCAGCGGTGACATTGAAGAATGGCTCAACCAGCCCGCACAGATCGTTAAGCTTCATCCTATGACCATTATGCAGAACTCACTCAACGGTACATTCGGTCAGTCAGGTGATATCGCAAATGTTCCTCCTTGTGCTGCAACCATCGGTCCTCTCGATGTAATGCGTGCAAAGGAAAGAATCGAAGTTCATGCACTTGCAACCTGCGGCACATTCTCATCATGGCAGAGAATGACAAGCCGTCTGTGCACACACGGACCTATCACACCTTACCTCCCAAGCTCAATGCTTCAGACAAAGAAGACTCAGGTTTACATCAGCGAAGAGCTTGCAGCTCCATTCGAATGTTGGGAAAAGGTTGGATATTAAAAACAACTTTAAAAAACAAAACCGCGGCAATGCCGCGGTTTTTCTCATATACAAATGTTTTTAGTAGCCAAAAACACCTTCGATAGATTCGTCATTTTTAACCCAGTCTTCAACATCTACAACTCTGTATTCGGTGGGTGTGTCACGTATAATCACCTGTTTGATGCCTGCATTAATTACCAGACGCTTACACATTGAACAGCTTGAGGTATTTTCTACAAGCTCGCCGGTTTTGTAATCCTTGCCCACAAGATAAAGGGTTGAATCAATCATATCACGGCGTTGTGCGCTGATAATACAATTTGCCTCGGCATGTACGCTGCGGCAAAGCTCATATCTTTCGCCACGGGGGATTGCCAGCTTTTCACGCACGCATACACCAAGGTTGGTACAGTTTTGTCTGCCTCGGGGTGCACCGGTATATCCGGTAGCAACAATCTCATCATTTTTTACAATAATTGCACCGAAATTACGGCGCAGGCAGGTTCCACGCTCGATAACGGTTTCTGCTATGTCCAGATAATAGTTGTGCTTGTCAACTCTTGTTTTTTCCATTTTATTAGTTCCTTTCTATGTAATCTCTTCCGGTCGTTTTCAGTATGTTTAAATTCAGTATACAATAAAATAAATTAAAATTCAATAGTTTTATATTGACTTTATAATTAAATATAGGTAAAATAAATATAGACAAATTTTTGGGGAGGAATGGCAACAACCATGGAAAAGCTTGTGACACGCAGCGAGTCTGAAACAAGAAATGCTGCAAAAGAATTTGCACAAACCCTTGTTCCGGGCAGTGTTATTGCTCTCATAGGGGATTTGGGTGCCGGCAAAACCGCGTTTACTAAAGGACTTGCAGAGTTCTTTGAAATTGATGGTGATGTTTCAAGCCCCACATTCACCATTGTCAATGAGTATAACGGAACTCTTGACCTGTATCATTTTGATGCATACCGTCTTGAAAATGTTACGGCAGACAACTGCGACTGGATGGATGATTACTTTTTCGGTGATGGGATTTGTATTATTGAATGGGCGCAGAACATCGAGGATGTTTTGCCGGGGGGCTATATAAAGGTAAGAATTGAAAAAAATCCCGAAATGGGTGATGATTACCGTGAGATTTTTATTGAAAAAACGGAGAGATAAAAATGCTTGTATTTGGAATTGATACCTGCTGTATGGCGGCAACGGCGGCTATTATGAATGAAAAAATAATGGTTGCCCAAACGGTTATAAATCAAAACAAAACACATTCTCAGATAATGATGCCACAGATTGAGCAAATGTTTAAGGCGGCAGAGGTCGAGCCGTCGGGAATTGATGCATTTGCGGCGGCGGTGGGACCCGGCTCGTTTACGGGGGTAAGAATCGGTGTTGCAACAGCAAAAGCTCTTGCTCAGGCAGCAAACAAGCCTTGTGTTGCTGTTTCTACATTAGAGGCTCTGGCATTTTCATCAAAGTATTTTGATGGAATAATATGTCCTGTTCTTGATGCAAGACGCAATCAGGTGTATAATGCGTTGTTTTATGGCGGAAAAGAAATGAAGCGTTTGACGGATGACCGTGCGTTGGCACTTGATGAACTGCTTACACAGCTTAAAGAATACGGAAAAAAGGTTCTCTTTATGGGCGATGCAACATTGGTTTTTGAAGAGGAAATTCGGTCGGCTTTGGGAGAACTTGCATATTTTGCTCCAAAGGTTTCAAATCTCAATCTTGCAGGAGCGGTTGCGGAAATCGGGCTTGACAAGTTGAAAAAGGGCGAAACAATCCAATATGGAAAGCTTGTTCCCGAATATATCCGTCTTTCTCAGGCGGAACGTGAAAAGCTGGAACGTGAAGGCGGCTTAAAATAAATCGGAGGAAAAAGGGTAGTATGAAGGATAGGAAAGTTAATCCCTTAAACATAATATGGTGCAGATTCTTGACGGCAGTTTTTATAATTTGCTGTGTGTGTGGTATATTTTTGCCCACTTTTGCGGCTGCACCGACATTGACGGCAGAGGCTGCAATTTTAGTTGATGGCAATACGGGTAATATGCTGTTTGAAAAAAATGCAGATAAGGCAATGTTTCCTGCCAGCACCACTAAAATTATGACAGCAATTGTGGCTCTTGATGCGGTGGATAAGGGTGAAATCAGCCTTGACCAAAAGCTGACGTTATCTCAGGCTGCCTTTGACACGTTGGCAATTGATGGCAGCAGTATCGCATTAAAGGTGGGCGAGGAAATGCCTCTTAAAAATTTGCTTGAAGGTCTGCTGATAGCATCCGGTAACGATGCCGCAGTAACCATTGCAGAAGGCGTTTCGGGAACAATTGATGAATTCGTAGTACGGATGAATGAAAAGGCAAAGGAAATCGGTCTTGAGAGCACACATTTTGTTAATCCTCACGGACTTCACAACGGGCAGCATTATACTACTGCACGTGATATGGCAAAAATGGCACATTATGCGATGCAGAGTGACACATTTCGCAGCATAGTGGAATGTGCTCATATCTATCTGCCTGCAACTAATATGTCTGACAAAAGATATTTTATTAACACAAACAATCTTGTTTCACGAATGAGATACCCCTATTATTTTTATGATTATGCCACGGGAATTAAAACAGGCTCCACCTCTGAGGCGGGATATTGTCTGGTATCTTCAGCTGAAAAAGGTGAAAAATCAATAATAGCTGTAATTTTCAATGCATCGGATATGGCGGTTTCTCACGATGAATCAAAGGCTTTGCTTGAACACGGACTGACCGATTTTTCAGCTCAGCGACTTGCAAAGCGTGATGATATTTTCGGCGAAGTAAAGGTTAAGCAGGCAGCTGACGGAACAGACCACCTTTTGCTTTCGGCAGAAAAAAATCTTGATGCAATGTTCCCCAACGGCGGAGATGTTTCTAAAGTGGAAATAACCACAGAAATTCCAGAAAAGGTTTATGCTCCGATATATTCAGGTCAGGTTATAGGTAAGGCGATTTTCACATATGAAGGCAACAAGGTGGGCGAGGTTAATCTGATTTCCACCGTGGAACTTAACAGACACTTCCTTGGCTTTATTTCCAGCTTTGGTGAGTGGTTATGGAACTTTAAAGCCGTTAAACTTGTGGTTTACGTTGCACTTGGTCTGCTAATCGGATTTGTTTCGCTAATTGCAATCGGTTTTGTTCGGGCACTTAAAAAGAGCAAGCGCAAACGCCGCAGACACACGCACTACAGCCCGCCAAGGTATTAATAAAAAACCTCTTAAAGCTACTTGCTTTAGGAGGTTTTTTTGAATGAAAACAGAATCATTATACAAAGTAAGACAAAAACAGAAAAGATTGTTATAACCAATGATGAAAGGCTTAACGATACAGGGGATAAGGATACATCGGCAGATTTGGCAAAGGTTTCTTGGGTAATAGGAATTATCTTAAGCGTTATAAGAGTTATCATAAAGGAAAGTGCTCCTTGCAGAAGCTTTCCTGATATGTATGACTTAATGGATAATCCACAAGGCTGTATAATCGCATAAACCTGAAACAGCACCGAAATTCCCGAAAGTGCAAGAAAAAAGGAAATCACAGGTAATTTATAGGTAGTACAGTCCTGAGATAAAAGTTTTATACCCCCTGTTAGTTCTACAAGAGAATATAAATACGGATTGTGAGGGAAGGTTTCTATAAATACGGCAAAGAAGATTATAAAGCCACAGACCTTCAGAATTGAAAAGACCGAACTGTCTATAATATTGCCAAGAGAAGTAATGGTGGTACGTTTGGTATGTACAAATGATGGTGGCAGTGTGCGGGGGGAGGGATAGGAGGTCTTATAAAACCTGAATATAAGCCCTACAAGCAAAGCCGCAATTATATGGGATATATACAAATATTGTCCGGCAACTACATTGCCAAGGTAATTACCGCCCACCATTCCTATTATAAACATTGGTCCTGAATTGTTGCAAAAGGAAAGCATTCTTTCGGCTTCGGTTTTAGTACACTGACCGGTTTTATACAACTCAACTGCTGTGGCGGCGCCAATGGGATAACCACTGAGAAATCCCATAAAGAGTGTCAGTGCTGCTGCTCCGGGTAGATTAAAAATTGGTCGCATAACAGGTGACAAAAAGTGGCTGCAAACCGACGAAAAGCCAAGTGAACAAAGCAATCCGCTGCACACAAAAAACGGAAAAAGCGAAGGTATAACGGAATCTAAGCAAAGCCTGATTGCACTCTGGGCGGCAATGATGCATTGTTTGGGATTAGATACCAAAAACGCAGACACGTACAAAGTCAGAACTAAAAATAATGCTTTTAGAGTTTTTTTCATAGTCAGCACCCTTCTTTATCTTTATATTTCAATCTATTCATTATAAGGCGAATTTAGGCATAAACTTTTACAGGGTGATAAAAATGAAGAGAAAGAAAGCCGAAAAAACAGAAAAGCTAACCCTTCGGGAGCGTATGGCAGACTCACTTGATGCATCCAAGGAGGTTATTCTGGACGTTCCCAAAATAGTATTTATTGGTAGTCGTGAGGTTGTAATTGAGAATTATAAAGCTATTTCAGAGTACACCGACCAAAAAATTGTAATGGAAAGCAATCCGTCAGGCTTGACGATTTGCGGTACAAATCTTGAAATACGAAGTATTACGCGGGAGATGCTCTTTATCACGGGCAAAATTCAGAAAATGTCGTTTGGAAAAGAGGGTTAGGAGTATGTCCATTGAAAAAATTATAGGTTATTTGCGTGGATATGTGGTCATTTGTGTAGATGGTGTTTTTTGCGAGAGGTTTTTGAATATTTGCAGCAACAGAGGAATTTATTTGTGGAATGTAAGGAGATTGGGCGAAAGGCGGATTTGCGCATGCATCTCTATAGGCGGATTTAAGGAAATTCGTGGTATCGCCCGAAAAACACGGACTCATATATCGATTATAAAAAAACAGGGCATACCCTTTATTCTGCACAGATACCGAAAACGAAAAATGGCATTGGCGGGCGTGGTTTTGTTTTTTGCTCTTTTGTGGTATCTTACCAGTCATATTATGGGCATTGATGTGACCGGAAACCAGCGTATTGCCACCGAAGAGATACTTAATCAGCTTAAAGGTTGTGGAATTTATTACGGAGCTGCCACCAGCAGGATTGACAGCAAGCTGATAAAAAATCAGATGATGACCAAACTTGATGACCTTGCCTGGATTGGCATAAATATCAAAGGTTCACGGGCATATATAGAGGTAAAGGAAAGGCTGGACACCCCGATTCGGGTTGATGCAGACATTCCTTGTGATATCGTTGCGGCAAAGGATGGAATTATAAGACAATTAGAGGTTAAAGAGGGGCAAACCCTTGTCAAAATAAACGAGTTTGCAGAAAAGGGCGATTTGCTGGTAAGCGGCATAGTTGACAGCGATAAAATAGGTATGAGATATGTTCATTCCTTTGGTGAAATTTATGCGGAAACAATTTATAAAAAAACAAAGGAATATCCTTATGAGTATATTGAAAAAATATATACAGGCAAAGAGAAAAAACGCTATAGTCTTTCGGTTATGAACAAAGAGATAAAACTGTTTTTTAAAGACACCCAGCCTTTTGAAAATGGAGATAAAACCGAGAAGAAAACAGAATACAAAACGCCTTTTTCTTTTATACCTGCTTTATTTATAGAATGTGAAAAATACGTTGAATTCACTCCGGAAAAGCGTACCCGAAGTCTTGAGGAAGCGGTTGCTTTGGGCGAGGCTGAACTTGGGGCAGAACTAGAAAAGGAAATCGGCACAAATGCTGAAATCAAAGATAAAAAAACTACCTATGTCCAAAATGGCGAAAAGGGCGTATTTGTCACCGTTGAGTATCTTTGTCTGGAGGATATTGCACAACAAAGAACAATTGACAAAACCGAGAATTTAGGGTATGATACAATAGAGGTAGAATAGATAAAACAAGAAAGGAATTCCTATATGGAACGACACATTGAAGTTGAAAAAATGGAATTGCTGATAAATCTTTTTGGCAATTTTGACGAGAATATACGGCTTATTGAAAAAACCTTTGATGTTGCGGTTATAAACCGTGGCTCCGAGATAAAGGTGGGAGGCGAGCCTGACTCGGTTGACAAGGCAACAAGGGTTATAAACAATCTTTTGGGTATGGCGCATAACGGCACAGCCATCGGCGAGCAGGAGGTGCGTTATGTTATGTCACAGATTGAAGAGGATAACGACAAAGAGCTTGAAACTCTTGGTCAGGACTGTGTTTGCATAACATCTCGCGGCACGCCTATCAGAGCAAAAACTTTGGGACAAAAGAAATATGTGACGGCAATCGAGAAAAACTCAATCGTATTTGGCATCGGTCCTGCGGGCACAGGAAAGACTTATCTTGCGGTTGCAATGGCGGTAAAGGCGTTTAAAAACAAAGAGGTAAATAAGATTATCCTTACCCGTCCGGCTGTTGAAGCGGGTGAATCTTTGGGATTTCTTCCGGGTGATATGCAGGACAAGGTTGATCCGTACCTTCGCCCCCTTTATGACGCACTGGGAGATATGCTGGGCGGCGAGGCGTTTCACAAAAACATCGAGCGAGGTCTTATTGAGGTTGCACCCCTTGCATATATGCGTGGACGTACCTTAGATGATGCATTCATTATTCTTGACGAGGCACAGAACACCACCCCCGAGCAGATGAAAATGTTCCTTACCCGTATGGGCTTTTCATCCAAGATTGTGGTAACGGGTGACGTCACCCAGATTGACCTTCCTCGTGATAAAAAATCAGGGCTGCGGGATGCAGAGATTGTCCTTAAAAATGTTGAGGGGATTGAGTTTATGTATCTAAGTGAAGCAGATGTTGTAAGGCACCCGCTTGTTCAGAAAATTGTAAAGGCGTATGAAAGAAAGACCCTTGAACGTGAAAGGGTTTCAAAAAATAATAGCAAAGGCAGACATGGCAATGAAGGTAGCTATCAGAAATAACCAGAAAATATTTAAGGTCACAAAGGAAATCCGTGATTTAGTCAGGGCTGCAGTTAAGGCATCCCTTGACTATATGGATTTTGAATTTGGAACAAAGGCTGAAATCAGTCTTATGTTTACCGACAATGATGAAATTCGTCAGCTAAACCGTGAACACAGGAATATCGACAGAGCTACAGATGTTTTATCCTTTCCCCTTCTGGAGTATGACGAAGAAGGCAACGTTCTGGACGAATATATGGATTTTAACCCTGATGGCGAGATGTTCCTTGGCGACATTGTGATTTCTCTTGAACGTGTGGCAGAGCAGGCAGAGGAATACGGACATTCCTTTGAGCGGGAAGTAGGTTTTTTGACGGTACATTCAATGTTGCATCTTTTCGGTTATGACCATATGACCCCCGAAGACGAGGAAGAGATGTTCGGCTATCAGGAGGATATCCTGAATGAAATGGGGCTTTTGAGATGAAAAAAATCGGGTTTGGCTTTAAAGCGGCATTTCGCGGTATTGTTCATTCAATTCTTTGCGAGCGGAATTTCAGAGTCCATATAGCGGCAATGTGCACGGTGATATATTTTGCATCGGTATATGAAATTGATTTGCTCAAAGCTGCAATTCTTGCCCTGACAATTGCCTGTGTGATGGCGGCAGAGCTGATAAATACCGTAATTGAAACAATTGTGGACAAGGTATCTCCCGAAAAGTGCGAGTTGGCAAAAATTGCAAAGGATTGTTCGGCGGCGGCGGTACTGGTTTTGGCAATTGCGGCGGTATTTATTGCAGGAGCGGTTTTCTGCGAAGCAGATGGTTGGCAAAGGGTATTTATTTACATAAAGGAACAATATTTCAAGCTTATACTGTTTGCTGTTTTAGTTACAGGATTTATATTTATGAAAAACAAGGAGAACAAAGGATGAAATCAGGTTTTGTTGCGATTACAGGGAGACCAAATGCAGGAAAGTCTACCCTTATGAATAAAATAATCGGCGAAAAGGTGGCGATTGTATCAAACAAGCCACAAACCACCCGAACGAAGATACTTGGAGTGCATACACAGGACGACTGTCAGGTAGTGCTGATTGATACCCCCGGTATACACAAGCCTCACAACAAGCTGGGCGAGAAAATGGAGAAATATATTTACACCGCAACTCAGGATATTGATGTGCTTTTGTATGTGGTGGACTGCAATCTTCACGAAAACGAGTACGAAAAAGAACGTAAGGCACTAGAAGGATTAAAAAAGGGAAACACCCCGGTAATTTTGGTTGTAAACAAAATCGACACTGTTCCCAAGCTTAATCTTTTGCCTATTCTTGACAGATTAAAGGAACTTTATGATTTCCACGGTATTGTACCTGTTTCGGCACAAAAAGGTGCAAATGTAGACCAATTAATTAATGAAATTAAGGAACTGTTGCCTGATGGTCCGCAGTTCTTCCCGGGCGACATCATAACCGACCAACCGGAGAGACAGATTGTGGCAGAATTTATTCGTGAAAAATCTTTAAGACTTCTTAATCAGGAAATTCCTCACGGTGTTGCGGTTGAAATTGAAAAAATGCATAAGCGTGATAACGGAACTTATGAAATTTTGGCGGCAATTTATTGCGAACGTCAGAGCCATAAGGCAATTATTATAGGCAAGCGTGGTGAAAAGCTTAAGGAAATCGGTAGCCGTGCAAGGCAGGATATAGAGCGTTTCTTAGGTGCAAAGGTTTATCTTGAGCTTTGGGTAAAGGTCAAGGAGGATTGGCGAAATAAGGAAGCCTTTATGAACACCATCGGGTTTGATTAATGGTTAAAAGTTACAGTATTTTGAAACTGTCTTTTCCTCACAATATAATTAACGGAGGGAAAGTGTATGGGAAAAATATCTGAACTTGCATGGAAGGCGTTTGAACAAACCGGCGGCGTCAAGGAGTATCTTAAATACAAAACGTTGTCAGACAGAACACATACAGAGGTTGGTGAGGAACTTGGGGCTTTTAAAGACTACAGGGATAGTAACAAAAACCACCAAATATAGTGAAACAAGCCTTATCGTTACCATCATCACAAGGGATTTTGGCAGGATTTCGGCTATAGCAAACAATGTAAGAAGCTCCAGATCACATATGCGTATGGGGCTTCAGCTTTTTGCGTACAGCGAAATAGTTGTATACGAGGCTCGCAGTAAAACGGGCCTTTATAAGCTGAATGAAGCAACGGTCTTAGAAGCATTTCCCAATATTCGGTTTTCTCTTGAAAAACTGGCATATGCATCGTATTTTGCGGAAATTGCCAATAATGCAGTAGGCGAGGATTCCCCCGACGAAGAAACTTTAAGACTTCTTTTAAATTCCCTGTTTGCACTGGAGAGAGACTTATGTTCTATGGAGAAAATAAAAACAGTTTATGAGTGGCGTATTGCTGCAATTTCAGGGTACGAACCCCAGCTTGCAGACTGTTGTGCCTGTGGTGAATCCGACAATGAGATGTTTTTATCACTTTCGGAAGGTAGAATTTTTTGCAGTAAGTGTGCTGCCGATAAGTCGGGTTGTGCAAAGCTGACCCCGGTGATGCGACAGATTTTGAAATATATATGCGAGGCAGAGAGCAAAAAAATATTCTCATTTGATACAAATGAAAAAACCATTGAATATCTGGGTGTTTTGGGCGAACAATACATACAACTTCAGCTTGACAAAGACTTTTCCACCCTTGAATATTTGAAAAAAGTTTTAAATCCGGAGTTTTGAAAAATGAAAGAAAAAATAACAGAATTTTTAAATGAAAACGGAATACAGCAGGTTGGCTTTTGCCGTCTTAACCCGAATGAAAATCCGTTTGGACTTAGCTTTGCCATATCATATGTTGTGCCTCTTTCGGGTGCGGTGGTTGATGGCATCACAGACAAGCCTACCCATACATATTTTCATCATTACAGAACGGTAAATACTTTTATTGACAACACCTCACTAAAGGTTGGAATGATGCTGGCGAATGAAGGATATAATTATGCGGCAATTCCGGCTTCGCAATCGGTAGATGGTCTGCAGGGTATATTCTCACATAAATATGCGGCAACACTTTCGGGGCTTGGTGCAGTAGGCAAAAGCGGTTTATTCTTATCCGAAAAGTTCGGGCCAAGAGTTCGCCTTGGGACAGTTCTCACCGACTATCCTTTTGATGTTGTAAACGCAGTGGTAAAGTCGATTTGCGGCGATTGCAGAATTTGTGCTGAAAGCTGTCCTGCAATGGCAATCAGGGGCGAGGAATGGAAGCCGGGCGATGACCGCGAAGTTATTATTGACGCCAAAGCATGTAGTGACTATATGAAAAAGGCGTTTCAGCATATCGGCAGGGGTGCCGTTTGCGGCATTTGTATGAAGGTGTGCCCAAAAGGGAAAAAAAGTTAGTCGTAAATTAAATATTAGTAAACTAAATATTAATATAAAAGGAGTTGGTCAAAACCAACTCCTTTAAGTTTTTAGCTAAAGATTACATCTTCGGTAAAATCGGTAGGCATAATTTCCACATTGCTGTACTGGGGTGTACCTGTACCTGCAGGAACAAGTTTACCGATAATAACGTTTTCTTTAAGGCCAACCAGCGGGTCAATTTTACCCTTGATTGCAGCCTCGGTAAGAACTCGGGTTGTTTCCTGGAAGGATGCAGCAGACAAGAAGGAGTCTGTTGCAAGAGCTGCCTTTGTAATACCCATAAGAACTTCTGAGTACTGAGCCTCTGCTTTGCCTTCTTCACGCATCTTGATGTTTACACGTTCAAGTTCATAACGTTCAACAAGTGAACCTGTCAGGAAATCTGTATCGCCGGCATCCTCAACCTTAACCTTGTGCATCATCTGACGAACGATAACTTCGATATGCTTATCGTTGATATCAACACCCTGCAGACGGTATACACGCTGAACTTCCTGAATGAGGTAGTCCTGAACTGCAGTATAGCCCTTGATTGCAAGGATATCGTGTGGGTTAACTGAACCTTCTGTAAGCTCGTCACCTGCGTTGATAAGCTGGTCTTCGCGAACCTTAATTCTAGAACCGTAGGGGATAAGATAGGTTGCTGAATCACCAATTTCGTCGTTAAGGATGGTAACCTCACGCTTTTTCTTGTTTTCGGTAATCTTTACGCGACCGCCGATTTCAGCAACAATTGCAAGACCCTTTGGCTTTCTTGCTTCAAACAATTCTTCAACACGGGGGAGACCCTGTGTGATATCGTCTCCGGCAACACCGCCGGCGTGGAAGGTTCTCATTGTAAGCTGTGTACCAGGCTCACCGATTGACTGAGCAGCAATGATACCAACAGCCTCGCCGATATTGACAGCCTCGCCGTTTGCAAGGTTGTGACCGTAGCATTTTGCACAAACACCAACTCGTGAGCGGCACTTAAGCACACTGCGGATTTTAACTTCTTCTATGCCTGCAGCACAGATTGTGTCAGCCATTGCAGGTGTAATCATCTGATTCTTCTCAACGATTAATTCGCCTGTTTCGGGGTTAACTACGTTTTCGCAAACAACACGTCCGATAAGACGGTCTTTAATCTTTTCGATAATTTCGTTGCCGTCCTTGATGTCGCGAACAATAATTCCGTCATCAGTACCGCAATCCTCTTCGCGAATGATAACTTCCTGAGAAACGTCAACCAAACGACGTGTCAGGTAACCTGAGTCAGCTGTTCTCAGCGCTGTATCGGTAAGACCTTTACGAGCACCGTGTGTTGAAATAAAGTATTCAAGAACTGTCAGACCTTCACGGAAGTTAGCCTTGATAGGAATTTCGATTGTACGACCTGATGTATCTGCCATAAGACCACGCATTGCAGCCAGCTGACGAATCTGGTTAACACTACCACGGGCACCGGAGTTAGCCATCATAAAGATAGGATTCAGCTCGTCAAGGCTCTTCATCAGGGCATCTGTAACCTTGTTAGAGGTTTCTGACCAGATTTGGATAACCTTTTCGTATCTTTCTTCGTTTGTAAGAAGACCACGAAGGTACTTCTTTGTAACCTTTTCGATTTCTTCCTCGGCTTCAGCAAGGTAAACCTTCTTTTCTTCAGGAATTTCAATATCAGAAACACCAACGGTAATTGCACCACGGGTTGAATATTTAAAGCCCATAGCCTTTACATCGTCAAGAAGGGTAGCGGTTTCTGTAATGCCGTGGATTTTAATGCTCTTGTCAATAATCTGACCAAGCTTTTTCTTGTCAACGCGGAAAGCGACTTCAAGTGCCAAAGCGTTTTCGGGCTTGGTTCTGTCAACAAAGCCAAGATCCTGAGGAATCTTTTCGTTAAAGATAAGACGACCAACAGTTGCATCAATTATGCCTGTAACTTTCTCGCCGTTTATTTCTCTTGTAATTCTTACCTTAATTGGTGCGTGAAGACCAACTGCACCGTTGGCATAAGCCAAGGTTGCCTCGTCTTCCGAACCAAACACCTTACCTGCGCCCAGTTCATCATCAATCTGAATTGTCAGGTAATAAGAACCAAGAACCATATCCTGAGTAGGAACAGTTACCGGGTTACCATCCTGAGGCTTAAGCAGGTTGTTTGCAGAGAGCATAAGGAATCTTGCCTCTGCCTGAGCTTCTGCAGACAATGGAAGGTGAACCGCCATCTGGTCGCCGTCGAAGTCGGCGTTGAAGGCTGTACATACCAGGGGATGCAGCTTAAGAGCCTTACCCTCAACAAGTACGGGTTCAAATGCCTGGATGCCCAGTCTGTGAAGTGTTGGTGCACGGTTAAGGAGAACGGGATGCTCTGAAATTACGCTTTCAAGCACGTCCCAAACCTCGGGGCGAACACGTTCAACCATTCTCTTGGCTGACTTGATGTTGTGTGCCAGACCGTCCTGAACAAGCTTTTTCATAACAAAAGGCTTAAACAGTTCCAATGCCATCTTCTTAGGCAGACCGCACTGATAAATCTTTAGTGCAGGGCCTACAACGATAACTGAACGTCCTGAATAGTCAACACGTTTACCAAGAAGGTTCTGACGGAAACGACCCTGCTTACCTTTAAGCATATCCGAAAGAGATTTAAGAGGTCTGTTTCCGGGGCCGGTAACAGGTCTGCCGCGTCTGCCGTTGTCAATAAGTGCGTCAACTGCTTCCTGAAGCATTCTTTTTTCGTTTCTTACAATAATCTCAGGAGCTCCAAGTTCAAGGAGTCTCTTAAGACGGTTATTTCTGTTAATAACACGACGGTAAAGGTCGTTAAGGTCGGATGTTGCAAATCTGCCGCCATCAAGCTGAACCATAGGTCTGATTTCAGGGGGAATAACGGGGATTACTGGCATAATCATCCATTCAGGCTTGTTGCCGGACTGACGGAATGAATCAACAACCTCTAAGCGTCTTACAGTTCTTATCTTTTTCTGACCCTTTGCTCCGTCAAGCTCTGATTTCAGCTCTTCATAAAGGGCATCAAGGTCGATTGCCTGAAGCATTTCAAGAACAGCTTCGGCACCCATACCAGCCTTAAATGCACCCTCGCCGTATTTTTCAACTTCTTCGCGGTATTCCTTTTCGCCAAGAATCTGGTTCTTCATAAGACCTGTTTTGCCGGGATCAATTACAACGTATGCAGCAAAGTAAAGAACTTTTTCAAGCAGACGGGGAGACATATCCAGGATAAGACCCATTCGGCTGGGGATTCCCTTAAAGTACCAAATATGTGATACGGGAACAGCCAGTTCAATGTGACCCATTCTTTCACGACGTACCTTTGCACGTGTAACCTCAACACCGCATCGGTCGCAGACTACGCCTTTATAACGTACCCTCTTATACTTTCCGCAGTTACATTCCCAGTCCTTTTGTGGACCAAAAATTCTTTCGCAGAAAAGACCATCTTTTTCGGGCTTTAAGGTTCTGTAATTTATTGTTTCGGGCTTTTTAACCTCACCGTATGACCATTCTCTGATCTTTTCGGGTGAAGCAAGACCTATTTGAATAGCATCAAAATTTTGGTATTCACTCATACAATATCACTCGACTTTCTGCTCACAATGATAAATCAAGCATCCACACCCCCGCTATGAGCGGCGGAGGTAAGATAGTCAGGAAATAATCCCGTTTTAGAATTCAATATCGTCTGACTCAAAGTCGTCAAAAGCATCTTCTTCAGACATATCGTCATCTGACATTTCTTCATCGGTAGTATCTTCAAATTCGTAGAAGAGCTCATCGTCCAGAAGATCATCCGAGTCTTCTTCTGCAGGGGCATCTGCCGGATACATTTCGGGAGCATCTTCTGCTCGGTCGATGTTAACCTGCAAATCGTCGCCATCATCATCGATACATTCTTTAAGGATTACTTCGTTGCCGTCGGAGTCAAGAACCTTAACGTCAAGAGCCAAGCTCTGGAGTTCTTTGATAAGAACCTTAAATGACTCAGGAACACCGGGCTTTGGAATATTTTCGCCCTTGACAATTGCTTCGTATGTTTTAACACGTCCTACCACGTCATCCGACTTAACTGTCAGGATTTCCTGAAGGGTGTAAGCAGCACCGTAAGCCTCAAGAGCCCAAACTTCCATTTCACCGAATCTCTGACCGCCGAACTGAGCTTTACCGCCCAAAGGCTGCTGAGTAACAAGTGAGTAAGGACCTGTCGAACGGGCATGGATTTTATCATCAACCAAGTGAGCAAGTTTAAGCATATGCATATAACCTACTGTTACACGATTGTCAAAGGGCTCGCCTGTACGGCCGTCATAAAGAACGGTTTTACCGTCACGGTCATAGCCTGCCTGTTCAAGTGCGTCCATAATATCGTCTTCGTTTGCACCGTCAAAAACAGGTGTCGCAACCTTCCAGCCAAGTGCCTTTGCAGCATAGCCAAGATGAACCTCAAGTACCTGACCAATGTTCATACGTGAAGGTACGCCCAAGGGGTTAAGGACAATCTGGAGAGGTGTACCATCAGGAAGGAAGGGCATATCTTCTTCAGGAAGAATTCTTGAAATAACACCCTTATTACCGTGACGACCTGCCATTTTATCACCCACAGAAATCTTTCTCTTCTGAGCGATATAGCAGCGTACTATCTGGGTTACACCGGGGGGAAGTTCGTCGCTGTTTTCGCGTGTAAATACTTTAACGTCAACAATGATACCATATTCACCGTGTGGTACACGAAGAGAGGTGTCACGCACCTCGCGTGCCTTTTCACCAAAGATTGCACGGAGCAGACGTTCCTCGGCTGAAAGTTCGGTTTCACCCTTTGGTGTAACCTTACCAACCAGAATATCACCGCTTGAAACCTCGGCACCAATGCGGATAATTCCGCGTTCGTCAAGGTCTTTCAGTGCATCTTCGCCAACATTGGGGATGTCACGGGTAATTTCTTCTGGACCAAGCTTGGTATCACGTGATTCGATTTCATATTCTTCAATATGGATTGATGTAAGGATATCGTCCTTAACCAGCTGTTCGCTGATAAGCATAGCATCCTCGTAGTTATAGCCTTCCCAAGTCATAAAACCGATAAGGATGTTTCTACCTAAACCGATTTCGCCGTTCTTAGTTGAGGGGCCGTCGGCAATAATGTCGCCTTCTTCAACTCTTTCGCCCTCTACAACAATGGGACGCTGGTTGATGCACATACCCTGGTTTGAACGCATAAACTTGATAAGCTTATAGGTATCTGTGTCGCCGTCATCTGTTGCAATTTCAATCTGACGTGCAGAAACCTTAGTAACAACACCGCTGCGTTTTGCAAGAATACAAACGCCGGAGTCTTTAGCTGTTTTAAATTCCATACCTGTACCGATAATAGGTGACTCGGGACAGAGCAGAGGAACTGCCTGACGCTGCATATTTGAACCCATCAGGGCACGGTTAGCATCGTCGTTTTCAAGGAAGGGAATCATTGCTGTAGCAATGGATGTTACCTGACGAGGAGATACGTCCATATAGTCAACCAGACATTTGCCCGGTTCTGCAGAGATTTCAAGGAATTCATCCTTATATCTTGTAACGACCTTTTTAGCAATGAACTTTCCGTTTTCGTCCAGAGGCTCGTTTGCCTGCGCAATGTAAAATCCTTCCTCTGTGTCGGCTGTTATATATTCAACCTCATCGGTTACACAACCGGTTTCTTTGTCAACCTTGCGGTAGGGAGCTTCAATAAAGCCGTATTCGTTTACCTTTGCAAAGCCTGAAAGCGAGTTGATAAGACCGATGTTAGGGCCTTCAGGTGTCTCGATGGGACACATACGTCCGTAATGTGAATGGTGAACGTCACGAACTTCAACGCCCGCTCTTTCTCTTGAAAGACCACCGGGACCGAGGGCCGAAAGTCTTCTTTTATGAGTAAGCTCACCAAGTGGGTTAATCTGGTCCATAAACTGAGACAGCTGTGATGAACCAAAGAATTCTTTAACTGCTGATGTTACGGGACGAATGTTTATAAGGGTCTGGGGAGTAACAACATCCAAATCCTGTGTTGACATTCTTTCACGAACAACTCTTTCCATTCTTGAAAGACCGATTCTGAACTGATTCTGAAGAAGTTCGCCAACGCTACGAAGACGACGGTTGCCCAGATGGTCAATGTCATCAACGTTGCCGATGCCTGCAGCCAAGTTTCCTACATACGAAATGGATGCAAGAATATCGTCAACAAGAATGTGCTTGGGAATAAGCTCGTCACGGCGTTCGCGAAGAGCATTTTTGAATTCTTCTGAGTTAACATCAGGGAACTCGTCCATAATCTCTTTAAGAACTGAGTAACGAACGTTTTCGTTTATTTCGTAATCTCTTGGGTTGTATTCAACAAAGTCGCGAAGGTCAACCATACCGTTGGAAATAACGTTGGTTGTATGCTCGTCATCAACTTTTATGACAACCTTATTAATATTTGCAATTTCAAGGGCACGAGCCATTTCCTTGGTGATTTTTTCACCTGCAGGAACAATAAGCTCGCCGGTTTCTTTGTCAACAATGTTCTCAGCTGAAATCTGACCAACTATACGTGCAGCCATACGGAGCTTTTTGTTGAATTTATATCTGCCTACGCGGGCAAGGTCATAACGCTTGGGGTCGAAGAAGAGGTTTGTGATAAGAGACTGTGCACTTTCAACCGTGGGGGGTTCACCCGGACGGAGCTTGCGATAAATCTCAAGCAGACCTTCTTCAACGGTCTTGGTTGTGTCCTTTTCCATTGTACGCATAATGCGGTCATCCTCGCCGAAAAGCTCGGTAATTTCCGCATCTGTACCAACACCTAAAGCACGAATAAGAACGGTAATGGGTGTTTTTCTCATTTTATCAATCTTAACGTGGAAAAGGTCGTTGCTGTCGGTTTCATATTCAAGCCATGCTCCACGGTTGGGGATAACCTGTGAAGAAAACAGCTTTTTACCGATTTTATCGTATTTTTCTGCGAAATATACGCTTGGGGCACGGACAAGCTGGCTGACGATAACACGCTCAGCGCCGTTTATGATAAAGGTACCTGACGGAGTCATAATTGGGAAATCGCCCATAAAGATTTCCTGCTCCTTAACCTCACCGGTTTCTTTGTTGATAAGACGAACCTTAACTCTGAGTGGTGCCGCATATGTAGCGTCACGCTCTTTACATTCCTCAATGTCATATTTGGGGTTCATATCTATTCTGTAATCAATAAATTCCAGAATGAGATTGCCGGTGTAGTCAGTGATAGGTGACACATCGTGGAAGACTTCTTTCAAGCCTTCATTCAAAAACCAGTCATAAGAATTTTTCTGGATTTCGATAAGATTGGGCATCTCAATAACTTCCCTTATCTTACCGTAGCTCATTCGGGTATTTCTGCCGAGTTTCACCGGATGTACCATAAAATAATCACCTCTTCGTTAGATTTGCGGACAAGGCGAAATGCCTGTCGCATTGTATATTAAGCACGTATAGCAGCACAATATATTGTAGCAATTTTCGCAAAATGGTAAAAATTTCACAAGAATATTTTAAACAACTATTGCTTTTTTCATACATATGTGATATACTGCAAATACAGTAAAAAATATGGGTGAAATTTAAAAATACGCAAAAGTACGCACTATAATAGGTAACTATTATATCACAAGGTTTTGCCTTTGTCAATGTGTTTTTGCAAAAATCTGGTGAAAATATTTTTGGATAAGGCATTGAGCTGGTTTGGGGCTTAATGCCTTTTTAATGAGAGGAACAGACATATGAAGCTTTATAATCCCTCAGAGCTTAAAAGTGTTATTGAAATGCACGGGTTTTCTTTTTCAAAATCTCTGGGACAGAATTTTTTGATTGATAAAAATGTTTTGGACAAGATTGTTTTTGGTTCGGGCGTGGACAAAAATTCGTGCGCATTAGAAATCGGTCCGGGTGCCGGGGTGCTTACAAGAGAACTGGCGCAGGCGGCCAAGATGGTTGTGGCGGTAGAAATTGATAAAAGTCTTATGCCGCTTCTTGACTATACCCTTGGCGAGTTTGACAATGTGACGGTTGTATGCGAGGATGTACTGAAAGTAGATTTAAAAAAGCTTATTGATGAAAGATTTGGAGGAAAACCTGTTCACGTGGTGGCAAATCTTCCTTATTATATTACAACACCCATAATAATGAAATTTCTTGAAGAAGAAATCCCGGTAAAATCCCTGACAGTAATGGTGCAGAAGGAGGTTGCCGACCGTATGGCAGCATCCCCCGGGGGCAAGGACTATGGTGCACTTTCTGCGGCTGTTCAGTTTTATACTGTGCCCAAAATAATAACAAAGGCAGAGCCGCATTGCTTTATGCCTCAGCCTAAGGTTGCCTCGGTGGTTATACATCTTGATGTACAGGATAAACCTACCGTTGAGGTTAATGATAAAGAAAAGATGTTTGCGATTATCAAATCGGCTTTTGGACAAAGAAGAAAGACTCTTTTAAATGCACTTTCAAAAAGTCCTTATATTAATATAGGAAAGAACTCTGTTCAAAGTGCCCTTGAAGAAATGGGTCTTGATATAAATATAAGAGGAGAAAAACTAAGTCTTGAGCAGTTTGCAAGACTTTCGGATTTACTGTAAAAAGAAAAGGAGAAAAAAGAATGACAAGTAAGGAAAGAGCATATCTTAAAAGTTTGGCGGCAAATGTGCCGGCATTGTATCAAATAGGTAAGGATGGCATCTCAGAAAATGTAATAAAATCCACCGATGCGGCACTTGCGGCAAGAGAGCTTATCAAGGTGCACGTTCTCGAAAACTCGATGCTTGATGTACGTGAGGCGGCAGAGGAACTTGCAAAGGCAACCTGTTCACAGGTTGTAATTGTTATGGGCAGCAAATTAGTGCTTTACAGACGCAGCGACAAAAATATTTGCGAGATGTAGGGTTTTGATGAAATAATTGACATGGCTACAAGCTTGGTGGTATAATCATTCTATTATAGAATGAGTCACACATTAAAAGTTTGGTGTAAATTTGTTGAGAAAGGCACATGATTTAAAGTGAGTATGTTTAGTAAAAAAGGAAAGATAATATTATCCTTAGTGTGCGTATTTTGTATTGTTTTTGCCACACTTGGGGGTGTTTTGTCGGCAAAAATGCTGACAGACTTGTATTTGGGTGAGGAAATTACACTTGCTACACTTGATAAGCAAACGACGGATGTTGGCGTTGTAAATATTTTGCTCCTTGGCACAGATAAAGGCGGAATGCGAAGCGATACCATAATGCTGGCAAGCCTTAACGGGCGTACAGGCAAGGTGAATATCCTGTCTATTCCGCGCGACACCCGTGTTCGGATGGGCAGAGGACATCAGAAGATAAATGCTGCGCTGGGAATTGGAGCAAGTGAAGTTGCAAGAGGAAACCTTCAGGAGCCTGAGGAACTGTGTGTTGAAAAGGTGAGATTGCTTACGGGGCTTCCTATTCACTATTTTATGACCATAAATTTTGATGGCTTTAAGGAGATTATTGATGCTCTGGGCGGTGTTGATTTCGAGATTCCGTTTCATATGAAATACGACGACCCAGTTCAGGATCTTCATATCGACATTCCGGCAGGCATGCAACATTTAGATGGTGAGGCAGCACACGACTTTGTTCGTTTCAGACAGGGTAATCCGGGTTATAAGGGCTATGCCACAGGTGACATTGGCAGAATTCAGGCACAACAGGCATTCATCAAGGCGTTGGTTGAACAGAAGCTGAAGCCAAAGTACCTGCTTAAAGCCGTAGAGCTGTTCGATGTTGTTCGTGACAATGTACGAACAAATTATACCGCAAAGGATTTGTTGAAGCATCTTGGCACAATCAGTAAAATAAGCTCCGAAAATGTCAATATGATACAATTACCCGGTTATCCCCAGACAATCGGCGGCGTATCCTATTATTTGTGCAGCGATGCAAAGATGAGAGAACTGGCGAATACAGTATTCAGTCCCACGGCAGAAGTGGATACGGCTGAAACAGAATAATAGATAAAAAAGGAATGTGCTTATGAAAGTTTTAATGGCTACAATGCAGTTGGATATAGGCGGCGCAGAAACCCACATAGTGGAGCTTTCCAAGGCTTTGGCACGACGGGGTATTGAGGTTTATGTTGCTTCAAAGGGCGGTGCCTATGTAAAGGAGCTGGAGGATGCGGGGATAAAGCATTTTGAGGTGGCTCTTCATAACAAAAGAATCGGGTCGCTGATAAGTGCTTATAAAAAATTAGAACGCATCATTCTGGAGAAAGGGATTGATGTTGTTCACGCTCATGCCCGGATTCCCGGATTCTTATGCGGATTATTGCAAAAAAAGTATGGGTTCAGATTTGTAACGACCGCACATTGGGTGTTTGATACGAGATTTCCTTTTAATTTGCTTAGCAACTGGGGCGAACGTTCTCTTGCCGTAAGTGATGATATAAAGCAGTATCTTGTGGATAATTATGGTTGTGACCCCGAAAACATCAGAGTAACAATCAATGGGGTTGATATGGAAAAGTTTTCGGAGAATGTGGATTTTTCTGATGTTGCCAAAGAATTTTCTTTTGGTAAAGACAGAACCCGAATTGTATATGTAAGCCGAATGGATGTTGACCGCAGTTATGCGGCACATCGGCTGATTGAAGCAATTCCTGATTTATACGAAAAAATTCCAAATCTTGAGGTTGTCGTTGTAGGTGGCGGAAACGATTTCGAAAAGATAAAAGAAGAAGCCGAAGCGATGAACAAAAAAATTGGCTCAAGGGTTGTGATTATAACCGGAGGACGCACAGATATAAATAAGTTTGTGGCATCGGGCGATGTGTTTGTGGGTGTCAGCCGTGCGGCACTTGAGGCAATGGCGTGCAGAAAGCCTGCAATTATTGCGGGAAATGAAGGCTATATCGGTATTTTCGACGAAGATAAGCTGCAGGTTTCGATTGACACAAATTTCTGCTGCCGTGGTTGTGATATGACAACTACAGAACGCCTTAGGGATGATTTGCTGGCGATTTTGGCTCCTGAAAAAACAGAATACAGAAAGCATCTTGGAGATGTATCGCTTGATACCGTTAAAAAGTATTACTCGGTCGAAACTATGGCGAATGACGCACTTAAAATGTACATTTCTATTATAAAAAATTCGAAGATAAACGAGGTTGACATAGCAGAGCTTACGGATATCGAAAAATATCTTCCCCACGGAAACAGCAAGCGTGATATTGATGTGATGATTTCGGGGTATTATGGTTTTCACAACAGCGGTGACGACTCCATATTATCGTCAATCATCAGCAATCTGCGATACAAATGCCCCAATATAAGTATAACAGTGCTTTCAAAAAACCCGCAGGAGACTGCAAAGATACATGGGGTAGATGCTATTGGCAGATTTAGTGTCTGGCAGATTGCTTCGGCTCTCAGACGGACAAAGCTGCTCATCAGCGGAGGAGGAAGCCTTCTTCAGGATGTTACAAGTTCGGCATCCCTTTATTATTATCTGGCAGTTATGCGTCTGGCAAAGCTTTGCGGGGCAAAGGTTATGCTGTATGCCAATGGTATAGGTCCGATTTCAAAGAAACGAAATATCAGGTGCGTTAAAAACATTGTCAACAAAACCGACCTTGTAACTCTTCGTGAAAAGAATTCACGTGCTGAATTGCAGGGAATTTTAGAAGAAAGGGTACCCGTATTTGTAACGGCCGATCCGGTGTATGCTCTGGAGACTGGAGATAGTGGATTGGTCGATGAGGCAATACAGCGTTCGGGCATTCCGGAAGGAACGGAATTTTTTATAATTGCTCTCAGAGAGTGGAAGTGCAGTGATAAGGAAATAGAAACAAAAATCGCTGAGTTTGCGGATTCTGTTTCCCGAAAGTATGGAATTATTCCGCTCGTTGTACCTATGCAGGATATTTTTGATAAAGAAATTTCAGAAAGAATTGCAAAGAAAATTAACAGCAGATGTGGTTTGTTGGAGTGTGGATTGCCGCCCCAAACAATGATTGGTATTGTCGGCAGGGCAAAGTTTGTTGTGGGAATGCGCCTTCACACTTTGATTTATGCGGTAAAGAACGGTGTTCCTGCCATTGCTCTTGATTATGACCCCAAGGTGTATGCTATTATGGAATCTGCCGGACAAAGATTTTCTATGAAGGTTGAAAACATTGATGTTGAAAAGCTGTGTTCAATCGCAGATGAAATAATTGAAAATCGGGAGGAAATCTGCGGTCAGCTATCCGAAAAAAGCAAACAGTATAATATGCTTGCAGAAAAGAACGTAGAGATGGCGATAGACCTTTTGAAATAGAAGCTGGAAGGACATTCCGGGCAGGTGATATAAATGAAAGATAAAAACACATTAAAATGGATATATTCTCACTCTAAAACGCAGTTGTTGTCAATTGTAATACTTGCGGTTATGAGATGCTCGCTGACGGTTTTAGGGGTTGTGTTTGCCCTGACCTCACGGTTGGTTATTGATGCGGCGGTGGCAAAGGATATGAATGGACTTGTGCTTGCCGCCATAAAGCTTCTTGCGATAATACTTTCACAGATTATAATTCGTCTTGTGGGTCAGGCGATGGAGGCACATATTGGTGCAAGATTGCGGTTAAGACTTAGGAATAAGATGTTTACGGCGATTTTAAAAAAGGATTATCAATCGGCAACAGCGTATCATTCCGGGGAACTTCTTGCAAGACTTAACGACGATATTTCAGTGGTATCGGGGGGAATTCTTTCTCTTATTCCCAGCGTTCTTGCCCTTTTGGTCGGCCTTGTTTATGCGCTTTATTCTTTAACACGGCTTGACCGGAATTTTGCTTTTATATTTTTGATTGGCGGAACGTTATTGCTGATTACCATAACAGCATTCCGTAAGGTTCTTAAAGGAACACACAGACGTGTTCAGGAAACTGAGGCAAGGGTACGTTCATTTTTGCAGGAATCTCTTGGTAGTCTGCTTATGATAAAGGTGTTTGGGATTGAAGACAGAATTTCACATAAGGCGGCAGAACTTCAGGAGGAAAATTATAAGGCGCAGATGATTCGCCGCAATTTGACGATTTTTTCTACGTCAGGGCTTAGTATGATTTTTAGTATTGGCTCACTTTATGCTTTGGTATGGAGCTCTTATCGCCTATATGTAGGAAGCATAACCTTTGGCACATTGACAGCTATTCTGCAGCTTGTAAGCCAAATTCAGACGCCTTTTGCAAGTCTTTCGGGGGTTGTGCCCCAGTATTATTCAATTATTGCATCAGCTGAGAGGATTATTGAAATTGATAAGCTTCCGTATGAAAAGGAGGAGCATAAGCTGCTTGACCCCAAAGATGCGTATAATTCTCTGCGGGCGCTGTGTTTTGATAAAATCTCTTTTGGATATGGCAGGGATATAATTTTTGAGGATGCTTCACTAACAATAGAAAAGGGCGATTTTGCCGTTATTGCCGGGATTTCAGGGATAGGGAAAAGTACGCTTATTAAATTGCTTCTGGGGGTTTTTACTCCTCACGAGGGCGAAATTTTTCTTAGAATGTCCGATAAAAACCTTAACGTTGGTAAATTTTCGCGGTCGTTGTTTTCTTATGTGCCGCAAGGAAATTTATTGCTTTCGGGCACAATTCGTGATGCGGTTTCGATGGTGAAGCCGGATGCATCTGATGATGAAATTATGGCAGCGGCTGAAATAAGCTGTGCGGCTGATTTTATCAGCAAACTACCTCAGGGGCTTGATACCCTGATTGGTGAAAAAGGGATGGGCTTGTCCGAAGGTCAGGTTCAACGCTTGGCAGTATGTCGGGCGATACTTTCTGATGCACCCATAATTCTCCTTGACGAAGCAACCTCGGCGTTGGACGAAGAAACCGAAGAAAGACTGCTGCAAAATATTAAGGGGCTTAAAAACAAGACCTGTATAATAATTTCACACAAACGTGCGGCTTTTGATATTTGCAATAAACATATTTACATTGAAGATAAAAAGATAAAAGTAAAAGAGAATATTCGGTAACAGAAAGGAGCTGTCGCAAAATGCGGCAGCTCCTTTGGGATGGACGCAAAATAGTGCAGATTGGAAAAACTGAGTTCTGAGGCTGTACGTGGATACTGCGAGAGGCAAAGTTTTTTCAAAACGCAAAGCATTTGTAATTGAAATTCGTTGTATAACGAATTTCCACCTTGATTTTAGTGCCATTTTTAGCCTTTGTATTCTTTGAAAATGGCTGTATTAAGCCTTTTTCAAGCTTTGCGTGGTCTGTGCATTTTGCTACAGCCCCTTATGTTTGATATTAAGAAGAATTTATCTGCATGCCATCTTATATCCCAGTTTAAATATATCACCGGCACCCATAGTTATCACGATGTCGCCGGGCTTGGCGTTTTTAAGGATGTATCGTTCAATGGCTCCAAAATCGTTCATATAAATGCCGTTTTTCATAAGACTAACTACATCGCATGAATGAATGGTTCCGTCATATTCTTCACGCGCGGGGTAAACATCCGTTATAATCGATTTATCCGCAAGGCTTAATGCATTGGCAAACTCTTGAGTAAACGCCTTTGTTCGTGAATAGGTATGTGGCTGAAATACGCACCATACATCGCCGTTTGCTATTGTTTGTGCCGCTTTAAGACAGCTTTCTATTTCGGTGGGATGATGGGCATAATCATCCAGTATTTTTACTCCTTGCACTTCGCCAATTTTTTCAAACCTGCGTTTTGTTCCCACATAGCTCTCAAGTCCTCGCTTGATGGTGTCAGAATCGATTCCCAGCTCTCTGGCAGCGGCAAAAGCTCCAAGTGCGTTTTTGACATTATGCTCTCCGGGAATAAACAATGCAATTTGCGATACTTTTTTGCCATATTCATACACATCAAATATGGTACGGTTTTGGCTATCGGTATGAATGTTATCGGCATAAAAATCGGTATTTTTACCAATTATGCCGTATTTCACTACTTTTTTATCGCTATTTTGCACAACGGATAGGCAGTTTTTATCGTCAGAACAAACAATAATGCACCCATCAGGTGAATTTAGTCTTGTAAATTTTTCAAAAGCTGATATAATATGATTAATATCAGTAAAATAATCCAAGTGGTCTTCTTCCACGTTGGTGATTACCGAAACATAGGGATTAAAGTGGAGAAAGCTTTCTACATATTCGCAGGCTTCAAATACAAGGTAATCTTCTTTGCCAAGTTTGTAATTACCACCGATTTGTGAGAGTTCTCCCCCGACCAATATTGTTGGGTCAAGTCCGGCTTCAAGAAGAACCAACGACAACATTGATGTTGTTGTGGTTTTTCCGTGCGTTCCGGCAACAGCGACCGGAAATTTATATTTTTTCATAAGCTGTCCCAACAGTTCGGCACGCTCCATAACGGGAATGCCCAGTGAACGCGCCTTTACAAGCTCAGGATTGTTCTGTGGGATTGCTGCGGTATAGCAAACTAAATCGGGATCCGACACAGATGATGCGTCATGACCGATTGTAATACTAAAGCCACTGTCTGCAAGCTGTTTTGTGATTTTGGTTTCGCTTCTGTCCGAGCCTGATACACGGTATCCAAAATATTTAAGTATATGTGCTAAAGCACTCATACTTATTCCGCCGATGCCGACCATATGTATGTATGCATTTTCCGGAAGAGCAGAAAGCTGAACATTTTTCATATATTCCATCTCCTTAAAAAGGTTATGCTTGTGGAATTGTTTCCAAGGAATATTCTATCACAAAATATAAAATTTATCAATATGATAATTATTATATGTAAAAAATAAATTATATATACACATTTTTACAAAGGTGGGTGCATTTTATGCAAATCACTGACATTAAAGTCAGAAAAATCAATGCGGAGGGAAGAATGAAAGCGGTTGTTTCCGTTACGTTCGACGATGCTTTTGTTGTGCACGACATCAAGGTTATTGCAGGTCAGGATAAGCTCTTTATCGCTATGCCCAGCAGAAAGACTCCGGACGGCGAATTTAAGGATATTGCACATCCTATTAACGCCGAGATGAGAGAACTTCTTCAGAATATGATTCTTGCAAAATACGAAGAGTCATTGGCTGAGTATACAGAGGAAGAAGCAAATTAGATTTTAATTAATCTCATACAAAAAAAGCAATACAGCTTCGCCGGAAACGGTGAATCAGTATTGCTTTTTTTGATATCTTTATTTAACGTACACCTGTCAGCCCTCCCACAGAACAGGTGTACCGGACTTCAATGTTTGAGGGAGGTTAAGGATTCTTTGATTTTCCGAGCCACGAAAGCGCAGACGGATATTCTTTTTTTCGAGCTCGAATTTTCCGTCAACCAAAATGTCAATAAGGCTTAGCAATTCATCAGTAAACTCACATCTGGGGTGGGACGTGCCTGATAAAAGCTGCTCGATTGTAAAGCCTGAAAATGCCCAGATGTTTTTGTTGGGATAGGTTTCCTTAACTTTTTTTACAAAGGGCAAAAGCGTGCGTTGGTTTTCAGGCTCAAATGGTTCGCCGCCAAGAAGTGTAAGACCATTGATGTAGTCGGGTTCAAGCATTCTGATTATTTGCTCTTCGGTATCTTTGGTAAAAGGCTGACCATAATTAAAATCCCAAGTCTCCGGTTGAAAGCAACCTTCGCATCGGTTTGTACAGCCAGAAACGAAAAGGGTGACACGCACCCCTTCGCCATTGGCAATATCGCAATTTTTGATTTGTCCGTAATGCATTATAAGTGGAGCACCCTTTCTTTAATTTCCTGAGTACGTCCCTGATTCCAGTATTGTGTGCCGATATAACCGCAGGTGCGGCGTGCAACATTCATTTTATCCTGGTCGGTATTTCCGCAGTTAGGACATTTCCATATAAGCTTGCCATCTTCTTCTACAATTTCGATTTCGCCGTCAAAGCCACATTCCTGACAGTAGTCTGACTTGGTGTTAAGCTCGGCATAAATGATGTTGTCATAGATAAACTTCATAACCTGCAGTACTGCTTCAAGATTGTGCTGCATATTGGGAACCTCAACATAGCTGATTGCACCGCCGGGAGACAAATGCTGAAACTGAGCCTCAAAACGCAGTTTTTCAAAAGCGTCAATTTCCTCGCTGACGTGTACGTGATAGCTGTTGGTAATGTACCCTTTATCTGTAACACCTGGGATAACGCCAAATCTCTTCTGCAGACATTTTGCGAATTTGTAGGTTGTAGACTCTAAAGGTGTTCCGTACAGGCTGAAATCAATGTTGTGTTCAGCCTTCCATATGCGGCAGGCAGCATTCATTTTTTCCATAACATCAAGGGCGAATGGAGTTGCGTCGGGGTCGGTATGGCTTTTGCCTGTCATATATTTTACACATTCATAAAGACCTGCATAACCAAGAGAAATGGTAGAGTACCCGCCAAACAGCAGTTTGTCAATTGTTTCGCCCTTTTCAAGACGTGCCAGGGCCCCATACTGCCAAAGAATAGGAGCGGCGTCCGAAAGTGTTCCTTTAAGTCTTTCGTGGCGGCAGAGGAGTGCTCTGTGGCAAAGCTCAAGTCTTTCGTCAAAGATTTTCCAGAATTTTTCCTTGTCACCGCCTGATGAAAGAGCAATATCGACAAGATTAATGGTTACAACACCCTGATTAAATCTGCCGTAATATTTGGGCTTTCCGTTTTCGTCGATATAAGGGGTAAGGAAACTGCGACAACCCATACAGGTGTAACAATGTCCGTCACCGTTTTTATCAACCTTCAGCTCCAGCATTTTCTTTTCAGAAATATAGTCAGGAACCATTCTCTTTGCGGTACATTTTGCCGCAAGCTCGGTAAGATAATAATATTTGGAGTTTTCGTGAATATTGTCCTCTTCAAGCACATAAATCAGCTTGGGGAATGCTGGTGTAACCCAAATGCCTTTTTCGTTTTTTACACCTTCATAGCGTTGCAGAAGAACCTCTTCAATGATGAGCGCAAGGTCGTTTTTGGTTTGCGGGTCATCGGTTTCGCCCAGATACATAAATACTGTTACAAATGGTGCTTGTCCGTTTGTGGTAAGAAGAGTTACAACCTGATACTGAATGGTTTGAACACCACGGCGAATTTCTTCACGAACACGCTTTTCTGCCATCTCGGCTATTTGTGCATCGGTAATTTCAACCCCTAAAGCATCCATCTCTGCTTTAACCTGCTTTAAGAACTTTTCACGGGATACCTGAACAAAGGGTGCAAGATGTGTCAGCGAGATTGACTGACCGCCATACTGATTTGATGCAACCTGAGCGATAATCTGTGTTGCAATATTACAAGCTGTTGAAAAGCTGTGAGGGCGCTCGATAAGTGTTCCTGTAATAACAGTTCCGTTTTGCAGCATATCCTCAAGGTTTACAAGGTCACAGTTGTGCATATGCTGTGCAAAATAGTCGGAGTCGTGAAAATGAATAAGCCCCTCGTTATGAGCCTCTACGATGTCGGGAGGCAAAAGAATTCTGTTTGTAATATCCTTTGAAACCTCGCCTGCCATATAGTCACGCTGGGTTGAGTTAACAACAGGATTTTTATTGGAATTTTCCTGTTTTGCTTCCTCGTTGTTGCACTCGATAAGAGATAAAATTTTATTGTCGGTTGTGTTGCTTCTGCGCACCAACGAACGTGTGTAGCGGTAGGTAATATAATTTTTTGCTACCTCAAAGGCACCGTGTGCCATAATCTTTTTTTCTACAAGGTCCTGAATTTCTTCAACAGAGGGAGCACGTCCTAAGGTTTCACAAGCAATGACAACAGCCTCGGTGATACGCCTTATCTGAAGGTCGGTCATACGGACGTCCTCGGGCACAGACTCGTTAGCTTTGGTTATTGCAACAAGTATTTTTTCCTCGTTGAAATTTTCTTCAGCGCCGTTTCGCTTAATAATTTTCATGGGTAAACCCCCTTATATGTAAAATTTGTTAAACCACAATATATTGTGCTATCAAAGTGGTGTATGAAACATTATATAGTAAAATCGGGGGTATGTCAATAGAAAAGATAATTATTTTTAAAATATATTGTAATTCTTTTTGTTTTGTGATATAATAATCAATGCCAAATCAAAATTAAATAACTCAAAGGATGTTTTTTTGTCTTTAGGCAAAAATGCACTGCTTTACTTTGATGCATTCTTTGGTGTTATTTTAAGTTTTGGTTTGGCGACTAAGCGGTGCGTTTTTCGGTGTGCACCCTGTGCACACCTTTTTTTATGCTTTATGGTATGGAGTTTTTACATCAGTTAAGCCAAGAATATAATCGGTTGATACGTTGTAGTATTCCGCCAGCTTAATCAGTACATCAATGGGTAGCTGTCGCTGATTGTTTTCGTATTGAGAGTAAGTATTTTGTTTTATGTGCAGATATTCTGCAAGTGTTTCCTGCCTGATATCAAGGTCTTCTCGTAATTCTTTTAATCTCATATAATAATTCACATCCCTTTAAAAATATTATACTAAATCTCAATATGAGATATTGACATTTATCTCAAATTGTGATACAGTATAAAGCAGCAAGTCAATATACATTGGCTTTAGGATTGTTGCCACACAAATATGAATAATGCCGCCCTTGGGCGGCATTGTTCATATGGTAAAAAACAACTCCCCGAGGGTGTCGGGGAGTTGTAGTATTATTTTTGTTACGGCAGATCTGTAAGCCGAGTTCTGTCATTTAAGACGGTCATCTATCTAAGCCGGGCATCACTGCCGGGCTTCAGCCACCTACCCGAAAGTCGCCGGGCCAGCTTAATCTTTCCTATAAGGTGTTGCTCCAGGTGGGGTTTACAGCACACTTCCGTCGCCGGAGTGTGGGTGAGCTCTTACCTCGCCTTTCCACCCTTACCCATCAAGATGGGCGGTATATTTCTGTTGCACTTTCCTTAAAGTTGCCTTCACAAGGGGTTACCTTGCACCCTGCCCTGTGGAGCTCGGACTTTCCTCACGCACAGGATTGCTCCATTGTGCCCGCGACCGCCCAATCTGCCGATTAACAGAAGACATTATACTATAATTATTCCTATTTGTAAAGACTAACTTTGATTACGCCGTCAATTGCCTTCATATCATCAAGCATTGCTGCTGTGATTTCTGTGTGAGTATCAATCATGGTGTATGCATAATCGCCTTTGCTCTTGTTAATCATATTTTCAATGTTGATGTTATCCTTTGTGAATACATCAGTAATCTGATTAAGCATTGTGGGAACATTCTTGTGTGCGATTGTAACACGTGAACCGCAAACCTTGCCCATATCGCAGTTGGGGAAGTTTACAGAGTTCTTAATATTACCATTTTCCAAAAAGTCTTTAAGCTCCTGAGCTGCCATAACAGCACAGTTATCTTCACTTTCGGGAGTTGATGCACCAAGGTGGGGCATACATACAACCTTGTCAGACTTAAGGAGTTCTTCTGTTGCAAAGTCTGTAACATATGATGCAACTGTTTCGTCTTCAAGGGCAGCAAGAACAGCAGCGGTATCAACCAGCTCTGCTCTTGAGAAGTTAAGAAGTCTTACGCCTTTTTTAACCTTCTTGAAGAGGTCTGCATTAAACATACCCTTTGTATCTGCTGTTGCAGGAACATGGATTGAAATATAATCGCTTTCTGCGAGAATTGTGTCAAGGTCATTTGCCTTAACAGCGGCACGGGTCATATTCCAAGCGGCGTCAACAGAGAGATATGGGTCATAACCGATTACATTCATACCAAGTGCATGAGCCGCATTTGCAACACGAACACCGATAGCACCCAAACCGATTATACCAAGAGTTTTTCCTGTAATTTCGGGACCTACAAAGTTTGATTTGCCCTTTTCAACAAGCTTTCCTACCTGATCGCCTTCGCCGATAAGAGTTTTTGCCCAGTTAATACCCTGAACAACCTTTCTTGATGCAAGCAAAAGACCTGCGATAACAAGCTCCTTAACTGCATTTGCGTTTGCACCGGGAGTGTTGAATACAACAATACCTTTTTCGCTGCATTTGTCAATGGGAATATTGTTTGTACCTGCACCTGCACGTGCAACGGCAGCCAAAGATTCGGGAAGCTCCATATCGTGCATATTAAAGCTTCTCAGGATAATACCATCAGGATTTTCAACTTCATCACCAAAGGTATATTTATCATCAAATACATTAAGACCGATTTTTGCAATTTTATTTAGAGTTTGAACCTTATACATTTTAACAATCTCCTTTAGGCGTTTTCTGCCTCAAATTTCTTCATAAACTCAACAAGAGCCTCAACACCTTCATATGGCATTGCGTTGTATATGCTTGCACGCATACCGCCAACTGATCTGTGACCCTTTAAATTTGCAAAGCCTGCATCGGATGCTTCCTTACAGAATTTCTTGTCAAGGTCTGCATCGCCTGTTACAAAGCAAACATTCATCATTGAACGGTATTTTTTCTCTGCTGTTGGCTTAAAGAGCTTTGACTGGTCAAGATAATCGTAAAGAAGAGCAGCCTTCTTTTCGTTTCTTTCCTTCATTGCCTCAAGACCGCCGTTTTTAAGAGCCCATTTGTAAACCAGACCTGCAACATAGATTGCATAGCAGGGAGGTGTGTTGTACATAGAGTCATTGTCTGCCATGGTCTTATAGTCAAGCATTGTGGGAATATCCTCACGGGCATTACCCATAAGGTCTTCACGAATGATAACAACAGTAAGACCTGCAGGAGCCATATTCTTCTGTGCGCCTGCATAAATAACGCCAAACTTTGTAACATCAACAGGTTCACTTGTGATGCATGATGACATATCAGCAACCAGAACCTTGTCGCCCACATTTGGAACTTCGGGATATTTTGTACCAAAGATGGTGTTGTTATAGCAAACATGAACATAGTCGGCATCTTCACGCACCATATCCGGTGTAATTTCGGGTATGTAGCTGAAGGTTTTATCTTCTGATGTTGCAATACACTTTGCATCACCATATTTCTTTGCTTCTTTAAAAGCTTTTCCTGAGAACTGACCTGACACAACATAGTCAGCCTTGCCTGTCTTCATAAGGTTAAGTGGAACTGCAGCAAACTGTGTTGATGCGCCGCCCTGAAGGAAAAGAACTTTATAGTTGTCGGGAATATTCATAAGCTTTCTGAAATCAGCCTCTGTTTCCTTTATGATTGCATCATAAACAGGGGAGCGGTGACTCATTTCCATAACCGACATACCTGAACCATTGTAGTTTGTCATTTCAGCTGCACACTGCTCGAGAACTTCAAGAGGAAGCATTGAGGGGCCTGCAGAAAAGTTGTAAATTCTGTTCACAAAAAACACTCCTATCATATTTTATATTTTAATATTTCAAATTATAGTATATAACTTTTTTTCTTGTCCGTCAATAAAAAATGATAAAATTTTAACAAAAAATCTACCAAGAGTTGATGCGAATACCCCTGTATATTTCATACAATCCAACCAAAAGTAGGAAAAAGCCAAATAGTTTTCTTAATAAATCTCCATTTAATGTGGTGGCAAGCCATGCGCCCAAAATGGCACCGACTATGCCGAAGCCTCCTATAATGAGAGCGGTTTTAAATTCCACGTTTTTATTTTTGATATGAACAAACAATGAAATAATTGCTGTGGGGATAAAATAGGTAAGGTTTATTCCCTGTGCCATTTGCTGACCTACTCCTTCAATTAAAATCAGCGCAGGAATTAAAATTGCACCGCCGCCAATACCCATTCCGCTGATTATGCCGCTGAAAAAACCTGTAATAATGTTAAGCATAGACAACCCTCCTAAAAAATCATCTTTACAGCAGTTATACAGATAACGCCGCCAAAAAGTATTTTCAGCCACTTTTTAGGAATTTTTCCAAGAAGCTTTGCCCCCACAAAGCCGCCGACAATTCCGCCAACCGAAACAAGTGCCCATAATTTAAAGTTGAAAAATCCCTTGTTAATATAAGTTACAGAACTGACAACAGACATCATCAGAATTATGGCGATGGCTGTGGAATGAGATTTCTTTTCATCAATGTTCAAAAATCTTTCCATAGCAGGTACAACCACTGAACCGCCACCTGCGCCAAAGAGCCCGTTGAGAATTCCTGTAAGAGTGCCGATTATAATTTCTTTATGGTATTTTCTCAAAAAAATAACCCCCAAAAACTTTTTTAGTAGTTTTTGAAGGTTTATGGTTATTTATTCTGTTTTAAGCCATTTTTTTAATATAATCAAAGAGAATTCCTTCGCGAACACCTACGTCAGCGACAACAAGCTTTGTTGCAGCAAGTAGTTTTTTAAGTTCCATCAGTGGAAGTAAGCCGCCTAAAATAATATCGGCTCTCTCTATGCCTATTCCGGGCATTGCTTTGCGTTCGCTTTGAGAGGCACTTGCAATGGAATTAAAAAGACAGTCGATTTCAGAGGCGGAGATTTCGTGGTAAGAGATAGGTGATTTTGATAAATCCTTCATATGATATTTTGCTAAAGCACGCAATGTTCCGCCAATACCAATAATAGGAGCACCACTCATTTTATCAAGCCACGGGAGTTTTGAAATTTGTTTGCTCAAATAGTTTTCAGCCTCGCTGATTGCCTGCGGGCTTTCTCCATTTGCAAAGAATGTTTCGGTAATCCAGCGTGAGCCTACGGGGATGCTGACAGCGGGATTTTGCATTTTGCTCCCCGATATTGCGATAAACTCTGTGCTTCCGCCGCCTATATCACAGACAACACCATCTTTACAGCCAAGTGCTCCTGAGATTGCAAGACAATCAAGGCTTGCCTCGGTCTCACCGTCTATGACCTCAATGGTAATGCCGGTAACATTTTTAACAGTTGCAACAAAATCCTCACCGTTTTTTGCCTTGCGTACCGCTGCAGTTGCTACAGCACGAAGGTCGGTGATGTCAGATTTTTGCATAATCTGCTTATATTCCAAAAGGGAATTAACCGCACGGAGCTGTGCCTCTGGTTTAAGGCACATATCCTCGGACATACCTTCGCTGAGCTTTATCATACTGCGATAGTTGCCTGTCTGTCGAAAGGTTTTATCGGTGTTAATTTCAAAAATGCTCATTCTTATTGAATTAGAGCCTAAATCTATAACGGCAAGTTTTTTCATAATTAGTTTTTCCTTCCGTATGAATGGTCCTTGACAAAAAGCATTAAATATAGTATACTCTTTAATGTTAAATAAGCTTGTGTAGCACAGTCGGTAGTGCAGCGCATTCGTAATGCGCAGGTCGTCCGTTCGAGTCGGATCACAAGCTCCAGAACACTTAGGGTATATGCCTTGGGTGTTCTTTTTTATCTTATCACAAAACCTAATTTTTTGTCAATGTAAAGAGAAAACATCAAAACAACTCTGCAACTCTGTTTAAGAACACTGCGGTTTCGGCACGGGTTGCAAAACCTTTGGGCTTAAACTCTCCAGTTTCATAGCCTGATAAAAGCTTATTTTCAACCATTGCGGCAACAGCATCAATTGCATATTCAGAGATGTTTTGGGCATCGCTGAATTTTGTGGACAGATTTATTTTTTTGTCACTATTTAAAATATTTTCTGCTTGAAGAATTCTGTATACCATAACTGCCATATCTTCACGGGTTATATATCCCATTGGGTCGAATGTTTTACCATCACGACCTGAGGTTATTCCAAGAGCCTTTGCGATACCTATTTCCTTATAATAATACTTGTCATCGGTTACGTCGGCAAAGTTGTCTGTGAATTGAGCATCCTTGTCAAGCATACGCACCAGCATCAGGGTAAAGTCTGCACGGCTTACCTGCCTTTCGCATCCAAAGGTGCCATCGCCCATACCTTTTACAATTCCCTTTTGGTGGAGAGCGGTTATTGCATCAATTGCCCAGGGGTATGCGGAAATATCGGTAAATAAAGGTTGCTTTCCTGTGTTTGTATATATTGCAAAATCCTGAAGATGTGGGCCACTTAAAACGCTTCCCAACCGGTAATGCGAGTAGCCTATGCAACCATCAAGGTTTTGAAGTAATTCTATCTGACGACTAAGCTCGGCAATGCCGTTTTGTGAATACCATACTGACGCCGCCACGGTTTCTTCGGCAACCTTATACGCAGCCTGACCAATACAAAGCAAAACATCTGTGCCTTTTATGGTGTCAGCCCACCATTTGACAACTGTTTCAAAGTCGGCAGCAGAATGTCCAAAGTTCCAGTAAACCTGAGGAATTATCCAGTCAACAAGATTTTCTTTTACCCAAAGACGAGTGTCAGCATAGTAGTCGTAATATGCCTGAATACCGTCTGTAGCACTGCCGTCTGGGTGCGTGCTGCTGTTTGCCCATATTCCGCACGGACTGACAGAAAACACAATATCGGGATTTTCGGCTTTTATGGCTGTGCCAATACGTTTTATAAGTCCGGTAGTATTGCTTCGGCGCCAGTCGCCGATGTCACTGAATTCTCCGCCGTATGCAGTAAAGGTTTCGCCATCCGGAAAGGAGCTGTCAGGGTAAAAATAGTCATCAAGGTGAATTCCGTCAACGTCGTAATTTTTTACAAGCTCAAGTATACCGTCAACCACCAGCTTGTTAGCTTCTGGCTCTCCGGGGTTCAGATACAGTTTACCGTTGGTATGCTTGGCGGCAAGATGCGGATGTTTTTTTGAAATGGCATTAGCGGGAAGTGTGCCTTCGTCAGCTGCCGAGGCAGTAAGGCGGTATGGATTAATCCATGCGTGAAGAGCGATACCGCGTTTGTGTGCTTCTCGGGTTAAGTATTCCAATGGGTCAAAGCTGTCGTCAGGAGCAACTCCCGCTGTACCCGTAAGATATTTTGACCATGGGTAAATACTTGATTTATAAAAGGCATCCCCTGCGGGTCGCACCTGAAAGAATAGCGTATTATACCCTAATCTTTGAACATTGTTCAGTAAATCATCTGCGCTTTGACGCAAAACCTCGGCAGAGGTAGTTGGTTTTGATGGATAGTCCATAGAATATAATGTTGCTGCCCACACCCCGCGGATTTCCTCTTTATTTGCAACCACATTGCTGTCGTTGGGTGGGAACAGGGAGTTAAGTGCGCAAAAAAGTCCTGTCAGTACGCACAAGGCTTTAAAGGTTCTTGACAGTTTTGACATTGGAAATCATCCCCTTTCAGTTTTCACAAAATAGATTTTTTTACATATTATGTATTGCAGAATACCAAACTCAGCACAAGAGGAAGGAGTGTATAAGTATGCTTGAGGTATATGATGCAATAGCTCAGATTCACGGCAGCGACCTTGCACCGGATGTGCACGGGACAGTAAAATTTCTTGGGATTGCAGACGGCAGTTGGGTTGAGGCCGAAATTTTTGGATTGCCCGAGTTCAAAGAGGCAATGACCAACACGCCGCAGATTGGTCCGTTTGGCTTCCATATTCACGACAGCGACACTTGCGGAAGTGTGCACACCGACACACCTTTTGAGGCGGCAGGTGGGCATTGGAATCCAGACGGCGAGCCTCACGGAAATCACGCCGGGGATTTTCCGGTGCTGTTTTCAAATGGAGGAACAGCCAAAATGCTGTTTTTCACAAATCGGTTTTTCCCGGAAGACGTGGTGGGAAGGTCGGTAATAATCCATCAGTCGCCTGATGATTACGTAACACAACCGTCCGGCAGTGGTGGCAAGCGTATTGCCTGTGGTAGTATAGTTTCAGCAAACTTGTGAACATATAAAAGGAAGAAACTGAGTGTTTCTTCCTTTTATTGTATAGCATATTTTAATGTCGGTCAAGCGGAAAATGTCGTTATTTCTTTAATAACTTTGCCACATACATCTCAACTGCAACCCATTTGTCCATTGTTCCCGAACGCACCGCAAATGTATATTCACAACCCATAAGAGACATTTCTTTTAGATAGGTGGTTGAAAATCGCCGTGACTGTTCGGTGAGTTTTTTTATAACAAAGGGGTGTTTGCGTGGCTCAAAGAATTCTGCGATGCTGTCGGCAGAGAGCCTGTCCTCGGTCAGTTGTTTTACCATAAGAAGCTCGCCCATACGGGAGGTAATAAGCGAAAGAACAGTAGAGGGATTTTCTCCGGCAAAGCGCAGAGCGCTTAATTCTTCAAAAACTGTTTTGGTTTTACCCTCTGCAATATTATCGATAATGTCAAAAACCCTTGCATCTGTGGTTTTTGATACTACTGCAGAGATATCTTCGGATGTAATTTTTTTGCGATCACCCACAAAGTTCAGTACCTTGCAGAATTCTGTATATGCTGCCGACATTGACTGGCCGCACAAAGCTATCATTTTAGATAGGTCAGATGAAAGAATGGTTTTCCCCTTCCCCTCAAACAGTTTTTCAAGCCATAGTTCAAGTTGTTTGGGGGAGAGCGGGTCAAACTTTACGATTTCACCATGCTTTTTAAACACATCAAGATTTTTTTCTTTCTTTTTGTCAAATTCCTGCTCGGTAAAAATCACAGTCAGGTAATCAGGAAGGTCGGCAAGACTTTCACATAATGCAGAAAAATCCTTTGCTTTTGCATTGGCAAATATGCCACAGTTTGAAACAACCAGCATCTTTTTATCCGACATAACGGGTACAGATAAAAGCTGATTTTCAATTTCGGTAAAAGTGATTTTTTTGCCATCAAGCTTGGCGTAGTTAAATTCCTCAAAGTCTTTATCGATAAGACGTTTTTTGATAGATTTAATTTTATTTTCAAGAAGAAACTGTTCTTCACCGTAAAAAAAGTAAAGATTAGCAATCTTCCCTGATGAAATTTGTCTGTCAAGGTCTTTTGGTTCCATAACTCTGGCTCCTTTAGTGTTTTGAAAAGAAAATATCTTTAATGCCATTATCGGTTACGTCAAAAGTGATGTTCCCGTCAGTATCGGTGCGATATATTCTTATGTCCTCGTCGTTCAGGGTGTCAAGGGTCTCAAAATGAGGATGCCCGTAGGAATTATTCTTGCCTGCAGAGATTATTCCGTATGTGGGGTCGGCAGCCTGAATAAATTCCTCAGATGAAGAAGAGGACGAGCCGTGATGCGGCACCTTTAAAACATCACATTCTATATTATTATTTGAAATAAGCTCTCTTTCGGCACGGGCTTCTATATCGCCTGTTATAAGAAAGGAGGTCTTTCCGTAACTGATATGCAGAACAAGAGAATTGTTGTTGTGAAAATTGTTCCCATTGCTGCCTCCACGTGACGGATGAAGAACTTTAATAGACAAATCGTCACAGTGGGTTTCTATAACATCTCCCGCCGAAACATATTGCACTTGAGTGTCGTTATTATATGCGGCATTTTCAAGATATTTTCTTGAATTATCGGTGTCATCATAATCCGGCAAGACAAGGGTTTTCACGCCACCATCTTCGGTAAGTAACTGAATACCGCCTATATGGTCGCTGTGATAGTGTGTGGCAATTGCCGTGTCAATTGTTTTGATGCCTTGTTTGCGAAGAAAGGGCAAAAGATGGGTTTCATATGTGTCATATTCGCCGCCGTCAATCAACAGTGTTTCGCCGCTCGGTGTGCGTATAAAGGTAGAATCACCCTGTCCTACATCGACAAAAATTACCTGAAGATTTCCGGTATAAGAAGGCGTACCTTCCGGAAAGGTCTTTGCGGCAAAGGTTGCCAGTATAAGTGCGATAACAGAAAGAATATAAAATTGCAGCTTCTTTTTTGAAACTGTACGTATTTTTTTCACAATTTGTGCCTCCGTAAAAAGGTAGTAAAAAGGGCTGCCTTTAGGCATCTTCACATAGGGATAAACCAACTTGAAACCTTGTATTTTGGTGCCGTACTGCGGAAAAAGCCTCGCCAAGCCATACAGGATTGGCTGCGTTTTTTACTTGTCCGACATCCAAAATACTGTGGTTCAAGCAGTAAAAACTGTTTTGATAAATAAAGTAAACCCTTGCAACATCTAGTGTTGCAAGGGTTTTTGATTACTTTGAAATCCAAATTGATTTCTCCCTATGCGAAGACGCCTTTTAAGCAACCCTTACATTTTAAAGTTAGAAAATTCGTCTGCCGCATACAAGGCGGAGTGAATAGTTTCCGTTTACGATACTTTCGTATTTTACAACATCACCTGTCTGGGGCGAGTGAATCATCATACCATTGCCGGCATAAATGCCTACGTGATTGACATAACCGCTGCGGTTTGTAAATCCAACAATGTCGCCAGGCTGAAGATTATTGCTTGCAACCCAGGTGCCGTTTGTCATCTGGTCGGCGGCAACACGGTTAAGGGTAACACCCATCTGCTTGTATATATAGTATACAAAACCGCTGCAGTCAAACCCGCTTGGGCTTGAGCCGCCATATACATAAGGTGTGCCAAGATACTTCTTTGCCAGCTCTACCACGGCCTGTCCCTTTGAGGAAACTGACTCGGAGCGGTTGGGCATTTCGCCCGGCATAACCTTGAGGTATTGTGTAGAAACATAACCTTCTATGCCGTTATATGTAACATTTGCCCATCCTGAGCTGATGCTCTTTATAGACACCGTATGTCCGTTTGGAATCTGCGATTTTATCGCAGATGATGTATTAGCGGATGCACGAAGGTTAAGAAGAGATGCCGTAACAATTCCGTATGATGTGCCCTCTGCCGCGAATGCAGTAAAGGATGCTGTTGATACGAGTATAACAAAGGCGAGTGTAATCGCCAAAATTCTTTTTAAATTTAACAAAATATTACCTCCAAATTAATTGCAAAAAACTGCGTTATTCCTTTCTGTCGCTCCCTTCATAATAAATTCTATGGTTACTGCAAATGAGCAGTAAAACACAAATACACAATCAGTATACACCAAAAAAGTCTTTTTGTCAACCGCATTAACAAAATTGTTTCAACTATGTTACAAAATGATTACAAAAAATTGGTAAAAGCCAAAATATATGATTAAAGTATTGACAAAAAAAGACTTTTATGTTATTTTAACAATAATTGAATAAAAATGCGTTGAAGGAGAGTGCCCTGAGGGTAGGCTTTAGAGAGAAGCGGCGGTTGGTGCAAGCCGTAAAAGCTGAATTTGTGGGCTGTAGCTCCCGAGCAGGAAGGAAGAACACCGAATTTTTCGGCAAGTAGAACCTTTCCGTGTCTGCTACGTTAGTGCATAGGGTCTGATTTCGGGACCTGAAGGGGTGTTATCACAAAAGATAACGCAATTTGAGTGGTACCGCGGGTAAATTACTCGTCTCAAAGAATTTTAAATCTTTGAGGCGATTTTCTTTTCTCAAAGATGAATTTGGAGGGAAAAATATGAATAATGAAGAAACAATGACCGGCCTTGATTTTAAAATCAGCGAGGTTGCAGCAAGAATTAAAGAGCTTCGCCATATCAGCGGAATTTCTGTTGAAACGATGGCAAAGCTTACAGGCGTAAGCCGTGAAGAATATGCTGCCTGCGAGGCGGGAACACATGACTTAAGCTTTGCGTTTATTTATCGCTGTGCACTTGCTTTTAAGGTTGGCGTAACCGATATCATCGAGGGTGTTAGTTCTACGCTTAAATCATATACCGTTACCCGTCAGGGCGAGGGCAGAAAGATTGAAGAAGCTCACGGTATGGTTTATTACAATCTGGCATCAGCGTTTAAAGGCAGAGTTTCAGAGCCTTTGTATGTTGAATGTAAGTATGACCCCGAGGCAGAGCAAAGGGATATTGAGCTTACAACTCACACAGGACAGGAACTTGATATTGTTGTAAGCGGTGCATTAAAAATTCAGATTGGTGCGCACACCGAGGTGCTTCACGCCGGTGACACAGTTTATTTTGATAGTTCAACGCCACACGGAATGATTGCTGTTGAGGGACAGGACACTGTTTTTTATGCCATAGTTCTTAACGGAACCGAAACAGAGCAGGCAGAAAAGGGTATTATGAAATCCAAGTATAAGCCCCATCAGGAATACAGAAGGGTTTATCATGACTTTATTGATACTACTGAGGACGAAAATGGTGCTCTTGTTTCGATTAGTTTCAAAAACGAAGACAAATTCAACTTTGCATTTGATGTTGTTGACGAAATAGCACGCCGTAAGCCCGAAAAGCTGGCAATGCTTTATGTTTCGAAGAACCATGAAGAAAAGTGTTTTACATTTACCGACTTTATGAAGGAATCTGCACGTTGTGCAAACTATCTCGAATCTTTGGGCATCAAAAAAGGCGACAAGGTTATGATGGTTCTCAAGCGTCATTATCAGTTCTGGATTGCAACCCTTGCGCTTCAGAAAATTGGTGCAGTTTCAATCCCCGCAAGCTTTTTGCTTCAGGAGCACGATTATGAGTACCGCTACGAAGCCGCAGGTGTTTCGGCAATTTTGTGTACAGCAGATGATGACATTGCCGATCGTGCAGAGGCAGGTTCAAAAAATGCAACAACACTTAAGGAAAAGATTATTGTTGGCGGCTCAAAGGACGGCTGGCGTAACTTTGACGAGGAATATAAGGCTTTCTCCGATGTATATGAGCGCAAAGCAGATTCACCCTGCGGTGATGATGATATGCTCCTTTACTTCACGTCAGGAACAACAGGCAACCCCAAAATGGCTCTTCACAGCTTTAAATATCCTTTGGGTCACTTCCACACAGCAAATTACTGGCACTGTGTTGACCCTGAAGGTCTGCATCTGACAATTTCAGACACAGGCTGGGCAAAGGCGGCATGGGGTAAGATTTACGGACAATGGTTGTGCGAGGCAGCACTCTTTGTTTATGATTTTGACAAATTTGATGCGGCAGACATTTTGCCTATGTTTGAAAAATACAAAATCACTACCTTCTGTGCTCCCCCCACAATGTACAGAATGCTTATGAAAGAGGACATTTCAAAATACGATATGTCATCTGTTCAGCACGCAACAACTGCGGGCGAGGCTCTCAATCCCGAAGTGTTTAAGCAGATTGAAAAGCTGACAGGTCTTAAGATTATGGAAGGCTTTGGACAAACTGAAACTACCTGCCTTATCGGTAATCTTTATGGCAGAGAATACAAAATGGGTGCAATGGGTAAGCCTGTTCCTCTTTATGATGTGGATATTGTTGACCCCGATGGCAACAGCGTTGGTGTTGGTGAAAACGGTGAAATTGTAATCAGAACATCAGAACGTGTTCCTTGTGGATTGTTTAAGGGGTATTACCGTGACGAAGAAAAGACCGCCGAGGTATGGCACGATGGATTATATCACACTGGCGACGTTGCGTATAAGGACGAAGATGGCTTCTATTTCTATGTAAGCCGTATTGACGACGTTATTAAATCTTCGGGTTACCGAATCGGACCTTTTGAGATTGAAAGTGTTATTATGGAGCTTCCTTATGTTCTTGAGTGTGGTGTATCGGCAGAACCTGATGAAGTTCGCGGTCAGGTTGTAAAGGCAAGTATCGTACTCACCAAGGACACAACCCCCAGCGAAGAACTGAAAAAGGAAATCCAGACTTACGTTAAAGAACACACCGCACCATACAAATACCCAAGAATTGTGGTATTCCGTGACGAGCTTCCAAAAACTACAAGTGGCAAGATTATAAGAGCTAAATTGTAAAGATACAGACAAGAGCCGACACAGATTTTCTGTGTCGGCTCTTTTGGTTAATTAAAATCTTCTAAATCTTCACCATTTGGAAATTCTTCTTCGCACATATCAAGATACATTTCTTCTACATCTTGTTGTGCTTTTTGAAGTGTTTCAATGGCTTTTGTAATGTCGTTAAAAAGCTTGTGATAGAGTTTTTCGTAATCTGGCATAGTAGGGTCTCCTTTGTAAATAAAAAATGCGTCAACCGAAGCTGACGCATGAAAAACGCAAGCTCTGGTTGTTGCTAAACAAATCCTAATAAAGATAAATGCTTTTTTACACTTTACAGAAAAGGAGCTTGCATTTTTACCAAACTATTTTCTGTGAAGTGTATGCAAAAAAGACATACTATTCCTGATGGAAAGCATTTGTACTTTTTTAAAATTTGTTTAGCAGAATTATTATAACACATTACAAAGCAAAAAACAATAAGATTTTTGCTTTTTTAAATCATTGTGGGTATAAATTTAAAGGTTAAAAGACTAAAGGCGAGTGCTGGACAGATGCGGCAATATATGTTACTATGGGATTATCAGGACCAAGGCTACACTCGTTACAGACTCAGGACAAATGGTGACACTTGCAAGGATTGTATCAGTTTAGACGGCAAGATTTTTGCAATCCGCGAGGCAGAAAGCGGTAAAAATTTTATGCCCTTACACCCAAACTGCGACTGTTCTGCCGAGGTATTGGACGAGGATGGTACTGCGGTATTTGTCATAGTAAAAGATAGCGAAGACGAAAAAAGCACAGATGCATTTGATTATCTGGCAACCTCATTAAAGCAGATGATTTTAGGAAACTTTGCAGATGATAGCAATCTGCTGGGCACCTTAGGTCAGGTTGCATTGGGACTTTTGGGTCTTGACTTGCCGATGGATATTCGTGATTTGCTGTATGACATAACAAATTTTGAGCTAACACCTGAACACGCATTTCAAACTATAA